>NZ_QQNA01000161.1:264-21912 GCF_003346515.1 Streptomyces corynorhini | reverse complement strand
CCACCGCCCCCGTTCCCGCCTCCGACTCCACCCCTGACCCCGACTCCGTGCCCGGGACGTCCGGCGGCCACTACGCCCTGACACTCGACGAGGGCGAGACGCTCACCTTCCGCGCCACACGTGGCTCCTACGGCAGCTGGCGCGTCGACCCCGACTCCGTGGAGTGCGACGGCGGCGCCTTCACCGACCCCCTGCGCTTCCTGCTGCTCTCCCGCCGACTGCTCGGCCTCGACGGCGGAACCCTGGGCCACCTCGTACGGGAGCTGACCACCACCCTGGCCGCCGACGCCAAGCTGGCCCACACCGCGCTCACCGCCGCGCACCTCGCGGACCTGGACTACGCGGAACTCGAAGGACACCAGACAGGTCACCCCTGGATCGTCCTGAACAAGGGCAGGGTGGGCTTCTCCGCCACCGACACGGACCGCTGGGCCCCCGAGGCGCGCACCCCGGTCAGGATCCCCTGGATCGCCGCCAGCACGTCCCTCGCCAGCTACCGAGGCGTCCCCGCGCTGAACGTCCCCGACCGCCTCTACGCGAGCGAACTCGACGAGCGGGTGCGCGAGCGCTTCGACTCCGTACTGCGCGACCGGGGCCTGGACCCCGCCGCGTACCTCTACCTCCCGGTGCACCCCTGGCAGTGGGACGAGGTCCTGGTCCAGCTCTACGCCCCCGCGATAGCCGAGGGAGCGATCGTCCCGCTCCCCACCGACGGTGATCTGCGACTGCCGCAGCAGTCCATCCGTACGTTCCTCAACATCGACCGGCCCGACCGGCACACGGTCAAACTGCCGCTGTCGATCCTCAACACCCTCGTCTGGCGCGGACTGCCCACCGAACGCACCCTGGCCGCCCCCGCCGTCACCGCGTGGATGCACGGCATCCGCGACGCGGACCCCTTCCTGCGCGACGGATGCGGGGTCGTCCTGCTCGGCGAAGTCGCCTCCGTGACCGTGGAACACCCCCTCTACGACCGGCTCCCCGAAGTCCCGTACCAGTACAAGGAACTGCTCGGCGCCATCTGGCGCGAACCCCTGCACACCCGTCTCGCCCCTGGCGAGCGCGCCCGCACTCTCGCCTCCCTCATCCATACGGATCCGGCGGGCCGCGCGTTCACCGCCGAACTCGTCGAGCGTTCCGGGCTCGCCTCCGGGGAGTGGCTCCAGCGGCTCTTCGCCGCGATCCTGCCGCCCCTGCTGCACTTCCTCTACCGGTACGGGACCGTCTTCTCCCCGCACGGCGAGAACGCCATCGTGGTCTTCGACGGCCAAGACGTGCCGGTGCGGCTGGCGATCAAGGACTTCGTGGACGACGTGAACATCAGTGCCAGGCCGCTGCCCGAGCACGACGACATGCCCGCCGACGTGAAGGAGATCCTCCTCACCGAGGAGCCCGCCTTCCTCACCCAGTTCATCCATTCAGGGCTTTTCGTCGGCGTCTTCCGCTATCTCGCGCCGCTCTGCCAGGAGCAGCTGGGAGTCCGCGAGGACGACTTCTGGTCCCTCGTACGGGCGGAGATTCTCCGCTACCAGGCCCGGTTCCCGGAGCTGAAGGAGCGCTTCGAGACATTCGACCTGCTCACGCCTCGTATCGAGCGGCTCTGCCTCAACCGGAACCGGCTGCACCTCGACGGCTACCGTGACCGCGCGGACCGGCCGCACGCCGCCGTGCGGGGCACCGTCCCCAACCCGCTCGCTGTCCGGCTTTCGAGCGACTGACCGCCGTTGTCAGTGGGGCCCCGTAGGGTGGTCGGGCTATGACGAAGCCATCACTCCCCGAGCTCCTCCACGCCGCCGTCAGCTCTGTCGGCGGTGTGGAACGGCCTGGCCAGGTCGCGATGGCCGAGGCCGTCGCCGAGGCCATCGACGCCCCGTCCCATCTGCTCGTCCAGGCGGGCACCGGCACCGGTAAGTCCCTGGGCTATCTGGTGCCCGCCCTGGCCCACGGCGAGCGGGTCGTGGTGGCCACGGCGACCCTCGCGCTCCAGCGCCAGCTGGTGGAGCGCGATCTTCCGCGCACGGTCGACGCGCTCCATCCGCTGCTGCGCCGGCGCCCGGACTACGCCATGCTCAAGGGGCGTTCCAACTACCTCTGCCTGCACCGGCTGCACGAGGGCATGCCGCAGGACGAGGACGACGGCCTCTTCGACCAGTTCGAGGCCGCCGCGCCCACCAGCAGGCTCGGCCAGGACCTGCTGCGGATGCGGGACTGGGCGGACGACACGGAGACGGGGGACCGGGACGATCTGACGCCGGGCGTCTCCGACCGTGCCTGGTCCCAGGTCTCCGTCTCCTCCCGGGAGTGCCTGGGGGCGACGAAGTGTGCTTATGGCGCCGAGTGCTTCGCCGAGCTGGCCCGGGAGCGCGCCAAGCTCGCCGAGGTCGTGGTCACCAACCACGCGCTCCTCGCGATCGACGCGATCGAGGGGGCTCCGGTACTGCCCCAGCACGAGGTGCTGATCGTGGACGAGGCCCATGAGCTGGTCTCCCGGGTCACCGGCGTCGCGACCGGTGAGCTGACCCCCGGGCAGGTCCAGCGCGCGGTGCGCCGCTCGGCCAAGCTGGTGAACGAGAAGGCGGCGGACGCCCTCCAGACAGCGTCCGAGACGTTCGAACGTGTAATGGAACTGGCGCTGCCGGGACGGCTGGAGGAGGTCCCCGAGGATCTCGGCTACGCGCTGATGGCGCTGCGGGACGCCGCCCGTACGGTCATCTCGGCGCTCGGCTCGACCCGTGACAAGTCCGTGCAGGACGAGGACGTCGTGCGCAAGCAGGCGCTCGCCTCGGTCGAGTCCATCCATACGGTGGCCGAGCGCATCGCCAACGGTTCCGAGTGGGACGTCGTCTGGTACGAGCGGCACGACCGGTTCGGCGCGTCGTTGCGCGTGGCGCCGCTGTCCGTGTCGGGGCTGCTCAGAGAGAAGCTGTTCACGGACCGCTCCGTGGTGCTGACCTCGGCCACGCTGAAGCTCGGCGGGGACTTCAACGGGGTGGGTGCCTCGCTCGGTCTGGCGCCGGAAGGCACCGAGGGCGAGGACGTCCCCCAGTGGAAGGGAATCGACGTCGGCTCGCCCTTCGACTACCGCAAGCAGGGGATCCTCTACGTCGCGCGCCATCTGGCCACGCCGGGCCGGGAGGGTTCGCGCGGCGACATGATGGATGAGCTGGCGGAGCTGGTGGAGGCGGCGGGCGGTCGTACGCTCGGTCTCTTCTCCTCCATGCGCGCCGCCCAGGCGGCGGCCGAGGAGCTGCGCGGGCGGCTGGACGCGCCGATTCTGCTCCAGGGCGAGGAGACACTGGGCGAGCTGATCAAGGCGTTCGCGGCCGATCCGAAGACCTGTCTGTTCGGCACGCTCTCGCTGTGGCAGGGCGTCGATGTGCCGGGGCCGAGTTCCCAGCTGGTCGTGATGGACCGGATCCCGTTCCCGCGTCCCGACGATCCACTGATGAGCGCGCGCCAGAAGGCGGTGGAGGAGGCCGGCGGAAACGGCTTCATGGCGGTGGCCGCGACGCATGCCGCCCTGCTGATGGCGCAGGGCGCCGGACGGCTGGTGCGGGCGAGCGGGGACCGGGGCGTCGTGGCCGTACTCGATCCGAGGCTGGCCAACGCCCGCTACGGCAGCTTCCTGCGGGCCTCGCTGCCGGACTTCTGGTACACCACGGACCGCAATACCGTCCGCAGGTCGCTCGCCGCGATCGATGCCACGGCCGTGGCCGACGGCCGGTAGTCAGGGGAGGCCCCCGAACCGAAGTTGCGGTACACGAGGGATCGGGCGTGTACCGCAACTGTGCGGGGCAGGGGTGCGGCCGAGGGGCCACACCCTTTGGAGAACGGAGGGTCACACCCTCCGGAGAACCGCCACCACCTTGCCCAGGATGGTCGCGTCGTCACCGGGGATGGGCTGGTAGGCGGCGTTGTGCGGAAGCAGCCAGACATGGCCCTCCTCGCGCCGGAAGCGCTTGACGGTGGCCTCGCCGTCCAGCATGGCCGCGACGATGTCACCGTTCTCCGCGACCGGCTGACGGCGGACCGTCACCCAGTCCCCGTCACAGATCGCCGCCTCGATCATCGAGTCGCCGACGACCTTCAGGACGAACAGCTCGCCGTCGCCCACCAGCTGGCGGGGGAGCGGGAAGACATCCTCGACGGACTCCTCGGCGAGGATCGGCCCGCCGGCCGCGATCCGGCCCACGAGCGGCACGTACGACGCGGCAGGCTTGCCGGTCGTGTCCGTCTGCTGTGTGCTCGGCTGATCCGATCCGCGTACTTCGTAGGCCCTCGGCCGGTGCGGGTCGCGGCGCAGGAAGCCCTTGCGCTCCAGGGCCATCAGCTGGTGCGCCACCGATGAGGTGCTGGAGAGGCCCACGGCCTGGCCGATCTCCCGCATGGAGGGCGGGTAGCCCCGCCTCTGCACGGAGTCGCGGATGACTTCGATGACCCTGCGCTGCCGGTCGGTGAGACCCGAGCTGTCCGCCCTGATTCCTGGAGGTCGACCGGGCAGTGAGCGGGTGGGCTTGGAACCCTCCGGGTTCATGACTGCGTCGTTCATGGCATGCACCGGCTCGAATCGGCTCTGGGAGCGGTCCTGGGCAGTGATGGTGGCACTGTCTGCGGTGGTGGTCACGTCGGCCCCTCTCGAAATGTTCTCCCTGGCTGGACAACGGTAGTAGCTTTCGAAAGGTTGCGCCAAACACACGTTCGAGTGAAAAATCGAAGAGTGCCTACTTTGAGTGGTCGGCCGGGTGTATAGGCGTGTCGTGTCGGTCGGCGACTCCCGTGCCTGGGTCGTCACCGTACCGGCCTGGTGCGGCGCCGCGGTGGCCCGGAGGGCGGGCGTCAGTCTTCCACCGGACGGCCCGTGAGCGGGGGCGCCGCGCCCTTCCCGTACTCTCATGGCCGGTCCGCGCGGCTCTCGTGGCCGGTCCGCGCGGCCCGCGGCCCGACTCCGGCCCGCCCGCCCCGACGCGCGACACGCGCCGGGGTCCGATGTGCAATAAAACCCCAGATCTAGTGGTTGGATTGTCATAGCCACCCAGAAGTTGTGGTGCCCCGGTCTTGGGCCGGTGACGGCATCACCTATGCTGGGGATCGCTTCGAGGGGCTCGTTCCGAGCCCTGCCGGGGCTATTTCGTCGCGCTGTGAAGGAGGGTTGGTAGCCATGCACTGTCCCTTCTGCAGGCACCCCGACAGCCGGGTCGTCGACAGTCGCACCACCGACGACGGGACGTCCATCCGGCGCCGCCGCCAGTGCCCCGACTGCGCCCGCCGTTTCACGACGGTCGAGACCGCCTCACTCATGGTGATCAAGCGCAGCGGCGTGACGGAACCCTTCAGCCGTACCAAGGTCATCTCCGGTGTGCGCAAGGCGTGCCAGGGACGGCCGGTCACCGAGGACGCCCTCGCCAAGCTCGGCCAGCGGGTCGAGGAGGCCGTGCGCGCCACCGGGAGCGCCGAGCTGACCACCCACGACGTGGGACTGGCCATACTCGGCCCCTTGCGGGAACTCGACCTGGTCGCCTACCTGCGCTTCGCATCCGTGTACCGGGCGTTCGACTCGCTCGAAGACTTCGAGGCCGCCGTCGCGGAACTGCGCGAGCGGCCTCCCTCCGAGGAATCCGGCGACGACGGGGCCGGCGTGGTCCCCGTACCCGCCACCGCCGCGGACTGACCGGCCGGCTCGATCCCGGCCGCTCCGCGGTGACCGAAAGACCTGCCCCGGGTGCGCCTCCGTGCGCGCCCCCGGCATCAGACAGCACCCTGTGCCATGGGAAGAACATGGCGTTTTTGGGCGTTTTTGTACGTATATGGGAGGCGGCATGACAGAGACGGCGAGCGGCCCGGCACGAGGCACCCGGTCCAAGGGAGCCAAGGGCGGCAAGGGTCTGCGTATCGAGCGCATCCACACGACCCCCGGCGTGCATCCGTACGACGAGGTGGTCTGGGAGCGCCGTGACGTCGTCATGACCAATTGGCGCGACGGCTCGGTCAATTTCGAGCAGCGTGGCGTCGAGTTCCCCGACTTCTGGTCGCTGAACGCGGTCAACATCGTCACCAGCAAGTACTTCCGCGGGGCCATCGGCACCCCGCAGCGGGAGACCGGGCTCAAGCAGCTCATCGACCGGATCGTGAAGACGTACCGCAAGGCCGGCGAGGACTACCAGTACTTCACCTCGCCCGCCGACGCCGAGGTCTTCGAGCACGAGCTGGCCTACGCCCTCCTGCACCAGATCTTCAGCTTCAACTCGCCGGTCTGGTTCAACGTCGGCACCCCGCAGCCGCAGCAGGTGTCCGCCTGCTTCATCCTGTCGGTCGACGACTCCATGGACTCGATCCTCGACTGGTACAAGGAAGAGGGAATGATCTTCAAGGGGGGCTCGGGCGCCGGTCTGAACCTCTCCAGGATCCGTTCCTCCAAGGAACTCCTCTCCTCCGGGGGCAACGCCTCCGGCCCGGTCTCCTTCATGCGCGGCGCGGACGCCTCCGCCGGAACCATCAAGTCCGGCGGCGCCACCCGCCGCGCGGCCAAGATGGTCATCCTCGACGTCGACCACCCCGACATCGAGGACTTCATCGAGACCAAGGTGAAGGAGGAGGAGAAGATCCGCGCCCTGCGCGACGCGGGGTTCGACATGGACCTCGGCGGCGACGACATCACCTCCGTCCAGTACCAGAACGCCAACAACTCGGTCCGCGTCAACGACGAATTCATGAAGGCCGTCGAGGCCGGCTCGAAGTTCGGGCTGCGCGCCCGGATGACCGGTGACGTCATCGAAGAGGTCGAGGCCAAGACCCTCTTCCGCAAGATGGCCGAGGCCGCCTGGGCCTGCGCCGACCCGGGCATCCAGTACGACGACACGATCAACCGCTGGCACACCTGCCCCGAGTCCGGCCGGATCAACGGTTCGAACCCGTGCAGCGAGTACATGCACCTGGACAACACCTCGTGCAACCTCGCCTCACTGAACCTGATGAAGTTCCTCAAGGACGACGGCAAGGGCAACCAGTCCTTCGAGTCCGAGCGCTTCGCCAAGGTCGTCGAGCTGGTCATCACCGCGATGGACATCTCCATCTGCTTCGCGGACTTCCCGACGCAGAAGATCGGCGAGAACACCCGGGCCTTCCGCCAGCTCGGCATCGGCTACGCCAACCTCGGCGCCCTGCTCATGGCCACGGGCCACGCGTACGACTCCGACGGCGGACGCAGCCTCGCCGGCGCCATCACCTCACTGATGACGGGCACCTCCTACCGCCGCTCCGCCGAGCTGGCCGCCGTCGTCGGCCCGTACGACGGCTACGCCCGCAACGCCGAGCCGCACAAGCGCGTCATGAAGCAGCACTCCGACGCCAACGGCACCGCGGTCCGCGTCGACGACCTCGACAGCCCCGTCTGGGCCGCGGCCACCGAAGCCTGGCAGGACGTACTGCGCCTCGGCGAGAAGAACGGCTTCCGCAACGCCCAGGCGTCGGTCATCGCCCCCACCGGCACCATCGGTCTCGCGATGTCCTGCGACACCACCGGTCTGGAGCCCGACCTCGCCCTGGTCAAGTTCAAGAAGCTGGTCGGCGGCGGCTCGATGCAGATCGTCAACGGCACCGTGCCGCAGGCGCTGCGCCGACTCGGGTACCAGTCGGAGCAGATCGAGGCGATCGTCGCGCACATCGCCGAGAACGGCGTGGTCGTCGACGCGCCCGGCCTGAAGACCGAGCACTACGAGATCTTCGACTGCGCGATGGGCGAGCGCTCCATCTCCGCCATGGGCCACGTCCGCATGATGGCGGCCATCCAGCCGTGGATCAGCGGCGCGCTGTCCAAGACGGTCAACCTCCCGGAGACCGCCTCCGTCGAGGACGTCGAAGAGGTCTACTTCGAGGCGTGGAAGATGGGCGTCAAGGCGCTCGCGATCTACCGCGACAACTGCAAGGTCGGCCAGCCCCTCTCCGCGAAGAAGAAGGCGGAGGAGAAGGTCACCGAGAAGGCCGAGGAGACCATCCGCCAGGCGGTGGAGAAGGTCATCGAGTACCGCCCGGTCCGCAAGCGCCTGCCCAAGGGCCGCCCCGGTCTGACCACGTCGTTCACGGTGGGTGGCGCCGAGGGGTACATGACCGCCAACTCCTACCCCGACGACGGTCTCGGCGAGGTCTTCCTCAAGATGTCCAAGCAGGGTTCGACCCTCGCCGGGATGATGGACGCCTTCTCGATCGCGGTGTCCGTCGGCCTCCAGTACGGCGTTCCGCTGGAGACCTACGTCTCGAAGTTCACCAACATGCGCTTCGAGCCCGCCGGTATGACGGACGATCCCGACGTACGGATGGCGCAGTCGATCGTCGACTACATCTTCCGCCGCCTCGCGCTGGACTTCCTCCCCTTCGAGACGCGCTCGGCTCTCGGTATCCACTCGGCGGAGGAGCGCCAGCGCCACCTGGACACCGGTTCGTACGAGCCGTCCCTGGACGACGCCGGCCCCGGCGCGGAGGTCTTCTCCCGGCCGACCCCGGCCGCCGTCCCCGAGGCCGCCGCGTCCAAGCCCGCCGTCGTCCCGGCGGCCAAGGAGGCGCACACCTCGGCCGAACTGGTCGAGATGCAGCTGGGCATCAGCGCCGACGCGCCGCTCTGCTTCTCCTGCGGCACGAAGATGCAGCGAGCCGGATCCTGCTACATCTGCGAGGGCTGCGGCTCCACCAGCGGCTGCAGCTGATTCAGAACGCGCACCGCGGCCCCTGGCCGCGGTGCGGACAGGACGGAACCGAGGGGCGGTGGGCCGAACGCGGCTCGCCGCCCCTCGGGGCGTGCACAGGGCCGGACGAGCCGTCCGCGTACGGCGGACCGGGTGCGGCGCGGGCGCGCTCCGGGCGGGTCAGGCACCCATCAGGGCGCCGAACGACTGCGGATCGGTGTCGAAACCGCGGACCGAGGTACGGAACTCCCAGGCGCCCGAGTCGGCACGGACGAACTCCGCGACGGTGGCCGCCGTGGCCTCGGCGAGACCGGCGAAGTCGTGCCGCGCCAGCTCCGTGTAGCCCTCCATGACCCGCAGCGCCGGGTTGGCCACGTCCCCGAACGTGCGCCGCCCGTCGCGCTGCTGGATCGCCACCCCCACCACCACACGGACGTATCCGGAGCCCAGCCGGTCCAGCTCCAGCGTCATCTCCTCGTCGTCACCGAACCCCTGGCCGGTGCGGCTCTGACGGTCCAGGGTGATCGTGCCGTCCGGCGAGCGGCTGCCGAAGTGCACCAGATAGTCGGGCTCGGCCGGTGCGTCGGAAGTGAAGGTGGCCGCGACGAGGTCGAGATCGTGCGGCGGCTCGCCCATGGCGCTCGGATCCCATTTCAGGACGACCTCGACCTTGGACACTCCTCTGTTGAGACTGCTCACCCATTCCCCCTCAGTCCTGACCGTCCCCGGGCCGGCACCGGGCCGGCCGACGGAATCCCGGCCGTGATACGAGCCATGGACACCAGGCTAGACCGGGGCACTGACAAAGGACCTCGCGATGTGGCCAGTTGACGCCAGCATGGCCAGTACTCGCCGGTAATCGCCCCTTCCGCGAGGGAGCGGCACGCACGGGCCCTCCGTATCGCATCGGTATCGCCCGACCGGTGGCGTGACCGGTGCCACGCCCCGCGCCGTACGATGGCGCCGTGCTGGTCAAGTGGACTCGCTGCACCGTGATCGACCGTCGAGGTTTCGAACGCGGGCAGCGGAAATGGGCGGGGTTGCTCGGTGAGCCGGGGTTCCGGGGGCAGAGCGGGGGATGGAGCAGGGCGAGGCCGGGCGTGGTCCATGTGTTCGCGTTCTGGGAGAGCCGCGCCTTCTACGACTCGTTCATGGCGCGTTCCCACGACCGGCTGGCCGCCGCACAGTCCGGCACGTTCCGGGACACCCAGGTCAAACTTTTCGACTACCGCTTCGATGTGAAGACGGGATTCGAACCGCGGTTCACCGACGCGGACGTGGTCCGCTTCGCCCACTGCAAGGTGCACGAGGACCGGGTGGAGCACTTCGCCCTCATGCAGGAGAAGGTCTGGAACCCGGCGATGGCCGGTTCGCCCGGAATGGTGCGCGGACTGTTCGGCGAGGCTCCCGGACACGAGTTCATCGTGCTCTCCATGTGGCAGTCGGCCGCCGAGCACGGAAAATACCGGATCGAACGGGTCGAACGGCTCACCCTGCGCGCACAGACCGCCGCCGACGTGGCCGCGCTCGCGGGGGACGTCGTCGACCTGGAGACGTCCTGGACGGTGTGACCGGCGCCGCCGCGCTCACCCCCGGACGAGTGGCCCCGGGCACGGGCGGCCGCGGCGCCGGACGGCGGGAGCCCCGCCCGAGGGGCGGACGGCGCCATGTGTCAGGCAGGGCCTGGACGAGTAAGTCCGAAGTCCCGTCTGCGGGGAGGCGCCATGCACGCACATCCGCGGCGTTGTCGTCGGTCAACGACTCCCCCACTGCCTTAAGGGCGTGGGAGGTGCCCCCTCCGCGTCGCTTCCCTCCTCCGCCTTGCGGCAGCGCTCGGCATCCGAAGGACGCGTCAAGCGCCGAGGCGGAGGGAGCGCAGCGAGCGCAGCGCACCTGACACCTCCCCGCCCGCCCCAAGGGGCGGACGACGCTACTTCGGACTTGCTCGTCTAGGGTCAATACCAGTGACATAGGGGCCAGTTCGGCGGCCTCACCTGCGGAAACACGGTCCGCCGACAGCCCCGGCAGCCGCAAAGTCACTGGTATTGCGTCTAGGGTCGACCCATGGCGCGACCGCGACGCATTGTCCTTGTCCGGCACGGCGAGTCGGAGGGGAACGCGGACGACACGGTGTACGAACGCGAGCCCGACCACGCCCTGGCGCTCACCGCGACCGGCCGTACTCAGGCCGAGCAGACCGGCACGCGGCTGCGCGAGACGTTCGGCCAGGAGCGGGTGGGCGTCTTCGTCTCCCCGTACCGCCGCACCCACGAGACGTTCGAGGCGTTCGGCCTCGATCCGGCCCTGGTGCGTATAAGGGAGGAGCCCCGGCTGCGGGAGCAGGACTGGGGCAACTGGCAGGACCGGGAGGACGTACGCCTCCAGAAGACCTATCGGGACGCCTACGGGCACTTCTTCTACCGCTTCGCCCAGGGCGAGTCCGGCGCCGACGTCTACGACCGGGTCAGCGCCTTCCTGGAATCCCTCCACCGCAGCTTCGAGGCGCCGGACGCGCCGCCGAACGTGCTGCTGGTGACCCACGGGCTGACCATGAGGCTCTTCTGCATGCGCTGGTTCCACTGGTCCGTGGCCGAATTCGAGTCACTGGTCAACCCCTACAACGCGGAGACCAGGACCCTGCTGCTCGGCACGGACGGCACCTACGCCCTGGACAGGCCCTTCGAACGCTGGCGCGTCCCCGAGCCGTACGGCCGTACCGGATAGAATGATCCCAGGATGAACGCCGACTCCACCCGGGACCGGACGCGCGACGCGCGCGCCGACCGCGCTCTGGCCAGTCTGCGGGGCCTGGCCGTGGGAGACGCCCTGGGCTCCCAGTTCTTCGTGCCCCGTAACCACCCGCTGCTCAAGCGCCGCGAACCGCCTCCCGGCACCTGGCAGTGGACCGACGACACCGAGATGGCCGCGTCCGTACTGGCCGTACTCGTCCGGCACGGACGCGTCGACCAGGACGCGCTCGCACACTCCTTCGCGCACCACCACGACTTCGACCGCGGATACGGCCCCGCGGTCAACCGCATGCTGCGCCTCATCCGTGAGGGCGGCGACTGGCGTGAACTCGCCGCCGGACTCTTCAACGGCCAGGGCTCCTGGGGCAACGGGGCCGCCATGCGGATCGCGCCGCTCGGCGCCTGGTACGCGGGCGACCCCGAGCAGGCCACGCACCAGGCCGAGATCTCCGCCTACACCACGCACCAGCACCGCGAGGCCGTCGTCGGCGCGATGGCGGTGGCCGCCGCGGCCTGCCTCGCCGCCGACCCGGCGGGGCCGCCCTCGCCGGAGGAACTGCTCGACGGGGTGGTGGCCCTGGTACCGCGCAGCGCCGTCGGGGCGGGGCTGCGGCGGGCCCGCGACATGCTGGACTACGGGGACCCGGGCACCGTGGCCGCGGTCCTCGGATGCGGCCGCCGCACCAGCGCGCACGACACCGTGCCGTTCGCGCTGTGGTCGGCCGCGCGGGCGCTCGGCGACTACGAGCGCGGCTTCTGGACCACGGCCCTGGCGGGCGGCGACATCGACACGACATGCGCCATCGCCGGCGGCGTGATCGCCTCGGCCCGCACGGGCGCGCCTCCGGAGCACTGGCTGTCACGGACCGAGCCGCTGCCCCACTGGCTGCCGCCGGCCTGCGCGACGGCGCCGGGCCACGGACCCGGGTGACGGTCCCGGACCCCGGGGACGGGCCCCGAGACGCGATCAGTTGGGCCGGGAACGGTGTACGCGGACCGGTGCGACGGCGGCCCGCCGGGCACCGCGCCGCGCCGCGCGGCGGAGTTCGCGCGGAACGGTCGGCACCCGGTCTGTCGCGCGGCCCGAGGGCGGCGTAACCTGGCTACTGCCATGCCGTACGAACCACCCACGCACACCGTCGAGCGCTCACTGCGCGCCACCACCGATGCCAAAATCATCGCGGGTGTCGACGAGGTCGGACGCGGCGCGTGGGCCGGGCCGGTCACCGTGTGCGCGGCCGTCACCGGACTGCGCAGGCCCCCGGCGGGCCTCACCGACTCCAAGCTGATCAGCCCCAAACGACGTGCGGAGCTGGCCGGTGAACTGGAGGCGTGGGTCACCTCGTACGGTCTCGGGCACTCCTCCCCGGAGGAGATCGACGCCCTCGGGATGACCGCCGCGCTCAGGCTCGCCGCCGTACGCGCCCTGGAGGCGCTGCCGGTACGGCCCGACGCGGTGATCCTCGACGGCAAGCACGACTATCTCGGAGGGCCCTGGACGGTGCGCACGGTCATCAAGGGCGATCAGTCCTGCGTCTCCGTGGCCGCGGCCTCGGTGCTCGCCAAGGTGCGCAGGGACGCCATGATGGCCGAACTGGGCGCCGGGTCCGAGGAGTACGCGCGCTTCGCCTTCGACGCCAACGCCGGATATCCCTCGCCGGTGCACAAGGCGGCGCTGGCGCAGTGGGGGCCGACCGCGCACCACCGGCTCTCCTGGTCCTATCTCGACGCGCTGCCGAAATGGCGGCATCTCAAGAAGGTCCGGTTCTCCGCGGAGGCCGCCGCCATGGAAAGCGGGGGCCAACTCGGCTTCGACTTCTGAACGTCCGGCATGCCGGGCCCTACCCGACCCGGCATGTTCGGTGCCCCTCCCACCCATGCGCCTTTCCGGCAGTGGGTATGGGGACGAATGTGCCCACCCGCCGATGCCAGTCGCACCGGCGTCTGACAGACATCCAGCCATGCCTCTCATCCCTCAGGAGCCTCAGATTCACGAGAGAGCCCAGGGTCCCAGCGCCACTCCGGCCACCGGCCGCACCGCGCCGACCCCTCGTCCCGTACCCGGTCCGCGTCCCGTCCCGGGGCCGCGTTCCGCTACGACGCCGCGACCCGGACGCCCGGGTCCCGGCCCCGCGAGGCCCGCGCCGCCGGCGCAGCGCTCGCCCAGCTCAGCCGGTCAGCCCGAGGCGCCCGGCACCGCCACTCCCACCACCCCTTCCGCACCGCAGATCCAGCTCGTCCCGGCTCCGGCCGACGGCGCGCTGCAGGCCGCCGAGGAGGCGGTCGACCTGCTCCTGGACTCCGGCCGGGCACCGGGCGACATCCTGGTGCTCACCACCGGCGAACAGCACCCGTGGGCAGCCCACGAGCTGTCCTTCGGCGAGACCGCCTACTGGGCTCAGCACGACGCGGGCGAGGACGTGTTCTTCGCCGGTGCCGCCGCCATCACCCGGGTACGGCCCCGCCCCGTCGTGGTCGTCGCGGTCAACGGAGGCGGCGACGAGGCCGTCGCACGGGTGCTTCCGCAGGCCCGCGAGCGGGCCACCGCGCTGCTCGTCGTGTGCGGTGACTCGGAGCGGATCGACGCCGTGCTCGGCGCGGGCGTCTGAGCCGTACGGCCCTCGGTGCGTCTCCGGTCGCGAGACGCGCGTGCCGTAGGGCCCGGTCGTGACCCGGCTGCCCGTTCAGGGGGTGGCCGGGCCGCCGAGCCGCGCGTCCCCGCGCTGCCCGCTCCGCCCGTGCTCACGAGGCCGGCGGACCGCGATGGTCAGCGGGCGGCCGTGCGACGCAGCGTTTCCACGGCCCCACCGCCCCCGCCGAGAGGCGACGGGCCGGGGTCGGCGGCCGCCTCGGAGAGCGGTGCGGGCGGCGACGCGGAGTTCGGCCGCCGTCCGCCCCGGCCCTCACCCAGCACCTGCCAGCCACCGCGCGTCAGCGTGATGTACGCCCCGCAGCGCAGACCGTGCAGGGTGCAGGCGTCGCGCAGCCCCCACATCCAGGCCCCGTCCTCCTGCGTCCACTGCCCGTCACCCTCCCTGCAGTAGAGCAGCACCGCCGTACGTACCGGGGTGCGCCGGCGCAGATCGTGCGGGAGAACCAGCCGCAGGTGGGCGAGGAGCGCGTTGCGGAACTCCCAGCCGTCCACCGGCGCGGGACGTGGCACGAAGGACGCGCTGGCGGCGAGCCGTTCCTCGTGGTCGAGCACCGCCACGACGGCCGTCCCCGGGACGGGCCGGTGCCGGCTGTGCAGTCCGCTCACCACCTCGCGCGGAGCCCGCAGCAGAGGGATTCCCGCCGCCGCCCACTCGGCCGGTTCGAGCATTCTGGCGAGGCGGCTGACCGAAGCGGCCGGGGGGTTCACCGAACCGGCAGCGGACGAGGCGAATCCGAAGGTCACGTTCCTCCCTTCGCATACGCGCCCACACTGCGGGCAAGGTCGAGTGGGGACGCGCCGCGCACAACCCTGGTGGCGAACGGAACCGCACGGGGGCGGTTCCAATTCTCACCGGCCCGGGGGCGCGCGGCAACGAGCAATTGGCGCCGCCGCCCGGAATGCGCCGGTATGGCAGTGATATCCCTCCCCGATCACCCCAGGTCGCAGCCCCGCCCCCGCTCCGAACCGCGAGGACCGGCGCGAACCACGAGGACCAGGGCGAACCCCCGGCCTGCCCGGATTGGGCCGTTGTCAGTGCCGTGCGGTTGCATGGAGGCATGAACAACCAGGAGCTGCGCACCGAAGCCGACGCCGTCCTCGCCGAGCTGGTCGGTGATCCGGACGGCTCGGCGCGCCTGCGGGAGGACCAGTGGCAGGCGGTGGCGGCCCTGGTGGAGGAGCGCAGGCGCGCCCTGGTGGTGCAGCGCACCGGCTGGGGCAAGTCGGCCGTGTACTTCGTCGCCACCGCTCTGCTGCGCCGCCGCGGCGCGGGCCCCACGGTGATCATCTCGCCCCTGCTGGCGCTGATGCGCAACCAGGTCGACTCGGCCGCGCGGGCCGGGATCAAGGCCCGCACCATCAACTCGGCCAACCCGGAGGACTGGGAAACCATCTACGGGGAGGTCGAGCGCGGCGAGACCGACGTACTCCTCGTCAGCCCCGAGCGCCTCAATTCCGTGGACTTCCGCGAGCAGGTACTGCCCAGGCTCGCGGCCACGACCGGCCTGCTGGTGGTCGACGAGGCGCACTGCATCTCCGACTGGGGACACGATTTCCGCCCGGACTACCGCAGGCTGCGCACCATGCTGGCGGAGCTGCCCGCCGGGGTGCCCGTGCTCGCCACGACGGCGACCGCGAACGCCAGAGTCACCGCCGACGTGGCCGAGCAGCTCGGTACGGGCGGCGGGGGCGCTCTGGTGCTGCGCGGGCCGCTGGACCGGGAGAGCCTGCGGCTGGGCGTGCTCGAACTGCCGGACTCGGCCCATCGGCTGGCCTGGCTGGGGGAGCGGCTGGGCGACCTGCCGGGCTCGGGGATCATCTACACGCTGACGGTCGCCACGGCGGAAGAGGTCGCGGCCTTCCTGCGCCAGTGCGGATACCCGGTGGCCTCCTACACGGGCAAGACGGAGAACGCCGACCGGCTGCAGGCGGAGGAGGACCTGCTCGCCAACCGGGTCAAGGCGCTGGTCGCCACCTCGGCACTGGGGATGGGATTCGACAAGCCGGACCTGGGCTTCGTGGTGCACCTGGGATCGCCCTCGTCCCCCATCGCCTACTACCAGCAGGTAGGACGCGCGGGACGCGGCGTGGACCACGCGGATGTGCTGCTGCTCCCGGGACGGGAGGACGAGGCGATCTGGGCGTACTTCGCCTCGGTGGGCTTCCCGCCCGAGGAACAGGTACGGCGCACCCTGACGGTCCTGGAACAGGCGGGCCGCCCGCTGTCGCTGCCGGCCCTCGAACCACTGGTCGACCTCCGGCGCTCACGGCTGGAGACGATGCTGAAGGTCCTG
Source organism: Streptomyces corynorhini (assembly GCF_003346515.1). Taxonomy (GTDB): domain Bacteria; phylum Actinomycetota; class Actinomycetes; order Streptomycetales; family Streptomycetaceae; genus Streptomyces; species Streptomyces corynorhini. The sequence goes on along the minus strand of NZ_QQNA01000161.1, from coordinate 5,540 downwards.
GACGTGGACGGGGCCGTCAAGCGCGTGAAGGGAGGCTGGACCGCCACCGGCGCCCCCTGGACGTACGACACCGAGCGCTACGCCTGGGTCGCCGAACAGCGCGGCACCGAACAGCAGGCCATGCGGGACTACGTGTCGGCCACCGGGTGCCGGATGGAGTTCCTGCAGCGCCAGCTCGACGACGAGAAGGCGGCCCCGTGCGGGCGCTGTGACACCTGCGCGGGACCCTGGCTCGACCCTGCCGTCTCTCCCGGGGCCCTCGCGTCGGCGCGGGGCGAGCTGGACCGGCCGGGCGTCGACGTCGAGCCCCGCCGCATGTGGCCCTCGGGCATGTCCGCGGTCGGGGTCGACCTCAAGGGCCGTATCCCCGTGGGCCAGCAGGCGTCCCCGGGCCGTGCCCTGGGCAGGCTGTCGGACATCGGCTGGGGCAACCGCCTGCGGCCGCTCCTGTCGGCACAGGCCGCCGACGGGCCGGTCCCGGACGACGTGCTCGCCGCCGTCGTGACGGTGGTCGCGGACTGGGCCCGGTCGCCGGGCGGCTGGGCCAGCGGCTCCCCCGACGCGGCGGATCGGGTGGTGGGCGTCGTCGCCATGCCCTCCCGCACCCACCCGCACTTGGTGGCCTCCCTGGCCGAGGGCCTGGCCCGGATCGGCAAGCTCCCGATGCTCGGCAGCCTGGCCTACGCCACGCGGTCCGACGAGCACGCGGCACACCGCAGCAACTCCGCCCAGCGGCTGCGCGCCCTGGCCGCTTCGTTCACCGTGCCCGACGAACTCGCCGCCGCCCTGGCCACGACCCCCGGCCCCATCCTGCTCGTCGACGACTACACCGACTCCGGCTGGACCCTGGCCGTCGGCGCACGCCTGCTGCGCCAGAGCGGTGCCGCCCAGGTACTCCCGCTCGTCCTCGCCGTGGCCGGATAGGCGACTCCCACCGCCCGACGGCCACGGTCGGGCTGCTCGCACCACAAGCCCGTACATCTGGACACAAGTCCCGACTCGGCGCACCGGCTGCGCTGCGCAAGACATCAGGAGGTGTCCACGAGGCCATTGCCGAGCGCCCGTGACCGGCCCCAGGATGTGTCCCGTCCGCTGAGTACCGAGCCCGCCGCGATGGAGTGTGAAGTGGTCAGCAAGCCGAATCGCCGTACGGTCCTGGGCGCCACCGCGGGCGCCGTACTGACCGGGGCGCTCACCGCCCCCGCGTCCGCCGCGTCCGTCACACCCTCCGGGCACGTCACCGTCGACTCACCGGACGGGCTGCTGCGGTTCACCGTTCTCGTCACGGACGGATCGCTCCGCTATCAGATCGTGCGCCGCGGCCGGGTCCTGGTGGCACCCTCCGGGCTCGGGCTCGATCTGGCCGGCCTGCCCTCGCTCACCGGCGGCCTGGTGGTGAAATCCGTCGAACGACGGACCGTCGACGAGTCGTGGCGTCCGGTGTGGGGCCCCGACGCGCTCGTCCGTAACCACGCCAGGGAGTGCGTGCTGCGGACGGTACAGCCGACGAGCGGGATACGGCTGGACGTGATCGTCCGGGTCTTCGACGACGGCGTCGGCTTCCGCTACCACCTGCCGGCGCAGCCCGGTCTCGACACCTGCACCGTCACCGCCGAGCGCACCGAGTTCGCGCTGCCGCCGGCCTCCCTGAGCTGGTCACTGGAGGCGGGCACCGACTGGAACGCCGACGAACGACACTACCGGCGCGCCCAGCTGTCCGACGTGAGAACCGCGCAGACCCCGCTGACACTGACGACACCGGACGGCCAGCACATCGTGCTGCACGAGGCGGCGCTGATCGACTACCCCAGCATGACCCTAGCCGCCGACACCACCAGACCGGGCACCCTCACCAGCGAGCTGATCAGCCTCCCCGACGGCACGAAGGCCCGGCTGTCGGGTGAATTCTCCACCCCGTGGCGCACGCTGACCATCGGCGACCGTCCCGGTGACCTCGCCGAATCACACCTGACCGAGAACCTGAACGAGCCGTGCGCGCTCGCCGACACGTCGTGGATCTCGCCCGGCACCTACGTCGGCGTCTGGTGGGAGCTGCAACGCCGCCACACGACCTGGACCGAGGGACCGCGCCACGGGGCGACGACCGAGCGCGTCAAGCAGTACATCGACCTTGCCCGCGAGGCCGGAGCGAGCCACGTACTCGCCGAAGGGTGGAACACCAACGCCGGCGGTCAGTGGACCGACCAGGACTTCCTCACGCCGCAGCCGGACCTCGACCTGCCCGAGGTGCTGCGCTACGCACGGGCCAACGGGATCGGATTCACCGCGCACAACGAGACCCGCGGCTTCGTCGACCACTACGACCAGCACCTTGAGACGATCTTCGCGCGCTACGCCGAACTGGGCATCCACGCGGTCAAGACCGGCTATGCCACCAAGTTCCTGCTGGGCGGCGTAAACCGCAGCCATTTCGACCAGGAAGCCGTGCGTCACTATCAGCGGGTCGTCGACACCGCGGCCCGCCACCAGATCATGGTCATCGCGCACGAGGCCATCAAGCCGACAGGGCTGGCACGCACCCACCCGAACATGATGACCAGCGAGGGCGTCGCCGGGATGGAGCAGCACAACTACATGGGGCGGCTCGGCAATCCGCCGGAGCAGGCCACCGTCCTTCCCTTCACCAGGTTCATGGGCGGCCCCGCCGACTACACCCCCGGTGTGCTCAACGTGACCTGGGACCCGGCCAGTCTCGGAACGCGCGTGCAGACCACCTCGGCCGCCCAACTCGCCCTCTACCCCATCTTCTTCAGCCCGCTGCAGATGCTGGCCGACACCCCGGAGAACTACCACTCCCACCCGGGATTCGCCTATCTGAAGGACATGCCCGCCAGCTGGGACGAGACCCGGTTCCTGGACTGCGTCATCGGCGACTACACCGTCGCCGCCCGCCGGAAGGGCGACACCTGGTACCTCGGCGCGATCACCGACGAGTACGACCGGACGCTGCGGGTGCCGCTGCGTTTCCTGGGGCGCGGCCGGTACAGCGCCGAGATCTACAGCGATGCCGCCGAGACCAGCTGGCACGACAATCCCCTCCCGATCGACGTCCGGACCCGCACGGTGCGCTCGTCCACCGTGCTCACGCTGCCGCTCGTCGCCGGCGGCGGCACCGCGATCCGGTTCCGCCCAGCGCGCTCCTGACGCGCGGCTTCTCGACGCGCTGCCGCTTGCCCCGAGGTCTCCCGGCCCGAAACTCTCTGACCCGTGGGTTCTTGACCCGCGCCGCCGATCCGGTGCGGTGGCCGTACCAGGAAACCGCATGGGCCGGACAGAACGCCAGGAGGCCCGACACCCTGTGGATAAAGTTATCCACAGGGGTCGCGGGATTCGGCCCGACGCGGGAACGTCGAGCCATGAACACGCACAAGCACCACGAATCGACCGGATCCGCCGACGAACAGCAGATCACCCTGCGCAGCCCCGCCGAACTCGCCGACTCCCTGCCCTACTTGCTGGGCTTCCACCCGAACGACTCCGTGGTCATGGTGGCCCTCCATGGCGACCGCGGCCGCTTCGGCGGACGGCTCAGGCTCGGCATTCCCCGCTCGCCCCGCGAATGGCCGCCGGTCGCCGAGCAACTCGCCGAGTGTCTGATCGAGGGCAGCGAGCGGCGCGGCCCCCGGCCCAGCGGCGTCGTCGCCTTCCTCTGCCAGGACCCGGCCCCGGGGGAGACGGGCCGGCAGGTGATGGAACGGCTTCGGCCCCTCGCGCAACGGCTGCGTACCGCCTGCGGTCGGCTCGACGTACCCGTGCACGAGGTGCTCTGCATCTCCGACGGACGCTTCTGGTCCTACTGCTGTCCCGATACGCGCTGCTGCCCGCCGGAAGGCACCGGACTGGCCCTGCCCGGTACGTCGGTGATGGCGGCGGCCGCCGCCTACGCCGGAGTTCAGGTCCGCGGATCGCTGCGCGACATGGAAGCCCGTCTGGAGCCCTGGAACACCCCGGCCGCCGAAGAACAGGAGCGCGCGCTGGACAACGCGGGCGCGGCGCTCGTCCCCAGGATCCTGTCCGGGGGAAACCGGAAGGGAGTCGCCGAGGAGACCCTGAAACTGGCCCGGGGGCTCATGGGGCGGCTGGAGCGCGCGCCGGGCACTGGCACCGTCGCCCAGGACACCGAGGACGACGCGCTCATCACCCACGAGGAGGCGGCGGCCGTCATCCTCGGCCTCCAGGACCGCGAGACCCGGGACCGGGCGGCCGAGTGGATGGAGGGCACCGACGCGGCGCCCGCGCTGCGGCTCTGGCGCGCGCTGTCCCGGCGCTGCGTCGGCCCCTACACGGAACACGCGACGGCTCCGCTGACCCTGGCCGGATGGGTCGCCTGGTCGACCGGGGACGAGCCCAGCGCCCGGGTCGCCCTCGGACTCGCCCTGCGCCTCGACCCGGGGTACGTCTTCGCGCAACTGCTGCACCAGGCGTGCAACGAGGGGCTGGATCCGGAGGCCCTGCGCCGCTGCCTGCGGGCCGAGCGCGACACGCGCGCCGTACCGGGCTCGTGCCGGCGCGGCGGCGGCTCCTCCGGGCGCGCGGTCGCCGCCCGTCCGCCCTCGGGGCCGCGCCGGCCGAAGGCGCCGCGGGTTCCGGCGCGTACGGGCCCCCGCGCCGGTGTGAGGACGGCGCGCGACCGGGCGGGACGGCGCGGCGGGGAGCGCGGAAGCAGGAGCGGCCGATGACCTCTGAACCCCGGACCTCTGAACCCCGGACCTCTGAACCCTGGACCTGGACCCGGACCCCGCACCCTGGGCCCCGAACCCCGAGTCCGGACCCCGATTCCGTCCGCCCCGGCTCGGGACGGCGCCGGTCGTGGTGAGTGACGGTCCGGTGGTTCCGGTGGTGAAGGGGCGGCGGCGGGGGCGGCGCCGGGCGCGGCCGGTGCGGGCGGGCCGGAGATCGGCGAAAGCGGGGGGAGACGGCCATGAAGTAGACGTGGTCGAGAAGTACGCACCGAGATGGCGGAAGGAGTGTTTATCGTCAGGCAGACGACTATGATCAACGTATGCCCCCCTACGACCCGTCGGCCTTCCCTGCGTTCGCTGTCACCGTCGATCTGGTCGTGCTCACCGTGCGCCGCCACGCGCTCTGCGCGTTGGTCGTGCGGCGCGGCGAGCCGCCCTTCCAGGGGCGGTGGGCGCTGCCCGGTGGATTCGTCAGGGGTGACGAGGACCTCGCCGGCGCCGCCGCGCGTGAACTCGTCGAGGAGACCGGCCTGTGCGCACACGATCCGCGTTCCCCGGCGCCGGGGAACGCGG
>NZ_QQNA01000161.1:0-224 GCF_003346515.1 Streptomyces corynorhini | reverse complement strand
GGGCCGGGGGAGACGCCAACAGTGCGCGCTGGGCCCCCGTGGACGCACTCCTCAAAGGGGAGGGTGAGTTCGCCCAGGAGGACGGACACCCCGCCCAACTGGCCTTCGATCATGCGCGGATCCTGGCGGACGGGGTGGAGCGGGCCCGATCCAAGATCGAGTACTCGTCGCTGGCCACGGCGTTCTGTCCCTCCGAGTTCACGGTCGGCGAGCTGCGCCGGGTG
>NZ_QQNA01000160.1 GCF_003346515.1 Streptomyces corynorhini | reverse complement strand
GGGCCGACTCTGAGCCGACAGCCGACAGCCGACAGCCGACAGCCGACAGCCGACAGCCGACAGCCGACAGCCGACAGCCGACAGCCGACAGCCGACAGCCGACAGCCGACAGCCGACAGCCGACAGCCGACAGCCGACGTCGACGGCTGTCAGCCGACGGCCGTCAGCTTCCGGGGCCCAGCCGCACCGGGAGCGTCGCCGTGCTGTTAGAGAACAGCGACGGCACCGGTATCAGCGTGTCCGGATCCACGGCGAGCGCCAGCCCCGGATAGCGCGCGAACACGGCGGGCAGCGCCACCGTCGCCTCCAGCCGCGCCAGCGGCGCGCCGAGGCAGAAGTGCGCGCCGTGCCCGAACGCCAGGTGTTTGCGCCGCTCCCGGGTGAGGTCGAACCGGTCCGCGTCCGCGCCGTGCTGCGCGGTGTCGCGCCCCACCGCGGTGTACGGGGCCATGATCGCCTCCCCCCTCGGGATGCGCACTCCGGCGATCTCCACCTCCTCCAGCGGATACCGGAAGGGGAAGTTCCCGATCGGGGCGTCCCAGCGCAGGGTCTCCTCCACCACATCGGCCCAGACCCGCTCGTCGCCCCTCTCCGCGAGGTCCCGCTGCTCGGGGTGGGTGAGCAGGGCACGCACCGCGTTGGTGATCAGGCTGAGCGTGGTCTCCTGCCCGGCCGAGAGCATCACCAACAAGGTGCCCACCAGCTCCTCCTCGCTCAGCGAGTCGGGGTCGGCGTCCCGGGCGGTGATGAGCGCGCTGGTCAGATCGGCGCCCGGCTCCCGACGACGCGCCTCGACCACCCGCGCCAGCAGCTGGTACTGCTCCGTCTGACTGGCGGTCACCTCCTCGGGCGGCAGATCGGAACGGAAGATGTTGTCCATCAGCTCCTTGAGCCGCGGCCGTTCGTGACCGGGCACCCCGAACAACTCGCAGATCACCCGCATCGGCACCGGATGCGCGAAGTGCTGCCGCAGATCGACACTGCCGTCCGGGCCTGCGTACGAGGGGAGCGCGTCCAGCAGCTCCGTCACGATCGCCTCGATCCGCGGCCGCAGCTCCTCGACCCGCCGGGGGGTGAAGGTCTGCGTCACCAGCTTGCGCAGCCGCCGGTGCTCGGAGCCGTCGGCGGTCACCATGTTGGTGACCTTCACCATGCCGATCAGCGGCCAGCCGTCCGTGATCTCACCGCGCAGGATCGCGTTCCAGTTGCGCCAGTCCTTGCTGAAGCGCGGATCGGCCACCAACTCGCCCAGCAGGGCGTGGTCCGTCACCGACCAGGCCATGACGTCCCCGGGCAGCCGCACCCGCACCACCGGCCCGGCCGCCCGCAGCCGGGCCGCCTCGCCGTGGTGGTCGGAGCCGTGCGGATCGAGTGTGACGACGGGTATGTGGTGGTCGGCCGAGGGAGCCTGGTGCGAGGTCATCTGCGTCTCCGGAGGACGGGGCGGATGGAGGATTTCACTGGACACGGCCGTCGGTCCCGGCCCCGACCGCGGAGAACTCCACGGGCAGGGCGACCGGGACCCTGGTCCACGGCGAAGGACGCCAGGTCACGTCCTCGGCCGGGATCGACAGCCGCATGTCGGGCAGCAGATGCAGCGCGGTGTTCACCGCCGTACGGGTGATCAGCCGCGCGGGCACCTGCGCGGGACAGACATGGGGACCGGCCGAGAAGGCCAGATGGGCGCGGTTGCCGGAGTCACCGACCCCGCCCGTGCTCTCGTCGGGACGGATCGCCGGATCGTCGTTGGCGGCGGCGATCCCCAGGATCAGCACATCACCGCGCCGGATCGCCCGGCCGCCCAGCTCCGTGTCGCGCAGCGCGTACCTGGCCGGCATGTTGTTCATCGGCGGATCGCGCCACAGCGCCTCGTCGAGGGCGTCGTCCACACCGAGCCTGCCGCCGTGCAGCCGGGCGGCGAAGCGCGGATCGGTGAGCATCAGCCGCAGCGTGTGCGCGATCCACGCCGTGACGGTCTCGTTCCCCGCCGAGATCATCACCACCATCGACTGGAGCCGCTCCGCCTCGTTGACCAGATCGGCGTGGCGCAGGAAGGCCGTCGTCAGATCGTCGGTGGGACGGCGCTGCCGCTCGCGCAGTGTGTCGACGAGGATCTCCTCGAAGTGCCGGTTGCCGGCCTGCGAGTCGTCCGCGCTGCCGAACAGCGCGATGAGCGCGCGCAGCAGCTCCTGGCCCTCCGCGCTGTCGAGCCCGAACAGCGACGCGATGGAGAGCATCGGCACGATCGTCGCGTACTCGTTCACCAGATCGGCCCGGCCGCGCCGGGAGAACCCGGCGATCAGCTCCGCGCACACCGCCTCGACCTGCCTGCGGGTCCTGCGCTGGTCGATGCGCGCGACCCCCTCGTCCAGCGGCCGGCGCAGCCGGCGGTGCTCGGGGCCGTCCGCGCCGATGACGTTGGCACGCCACGCCATCATCGGCAGCAGCCCCGAACGCGGCGACACCGCACCGTCGTCGAGATCGCGCCAGTTGCGGGCGTCACGCGAGTAGGTCTGCTCCTGACGGGTGATCGTCAGCAGCTCCCGGTAGCCCATCACCAGCCAGGCGGGCACCCCGGGCTCCAGCTCGACCCTGGCGACATTGCCCCACTGCTCGCGCAGCCGCCGGTAGACGCCCCGGGGATCGGACGAGCCGGTCGCCGAGGAGAGCGGCAGGAGCCCCGCCGTACCGCCCGGGTACGCGGGGCATCCGGGCGGCGGTCCTGCCGCGGCGGGGGACGGGGAGGCGGGCACGGTCATCAGGCGCTCTCCTTGACCCGTACCGCGTCGTCGGAGGACACGTACTCGACGAGACTGATCAGCGCGTCCACCGAAGGGCCGCGCTCCCGCGCGTCACACATCACCACCGGCGTCCGCGGCAGCAGGTCGAGCGCGCCACGCAGCTCCTCGGCGGTGTACTCCTCGCTGTCGGGGAACTGGTTGACCGCCACCGCGAACGGCAGTCCGCGCAGCTCCAGTTGTTCCAGCACGTCGAAGCTGTCCTCCAGCCTGCGGGTGTCCACGATCACCAGGACACCGAGAGCGCCCTCGGCGAGCCCGTCCCACAGCTCCCAGAACCGCCGCTGCCCCGGGGCGCCGAACAGATAGAGCACCAGACGGGAGTTGAGCGTGATCCGGCCGAAGTCCATGGCGACGGTGGTGGTCCTCTTCGTGTCCAGCCCGGCCGCGTCGTCCACACCGACACTCGCCTCGGTCATCACCTCCTCGGTCCGCAGCGGTTCGATCTCGCTGACGGACCCCACCAGCGTGGTCTTGCCGACGCCGAAGGCGCCCACGACGAGGATCTTGACGGCCTGCTGGACCGTGTCGGGCAGATAGCGGTCAGCGGAGCCGACGGAGACCATCGAGTACCTCCTGGAGCAGTTGCGGTTCGGGCAGAACGGCCTGGGGAACACCGGAGCGGGCGGACAGGTGGCCACTGTCGACGAGATCGGACGCCAGCACCTTCACCAGGCTGACCGGCAGCTCCAGATGGGCGGCCGCCTCCACCAGGGAGAGCAGCCGCTCGCACATCCGTACCAGGGCGCGTTCCTCCCGGGTGGCCGAGACCGGCAGCTCGCGCGGGGGATCGGCGGCGACGAGCAGGGTCTCGACGCCGACCGTGTTGCGCGTGGGCCTGGAGCGCCCCTTCGTGATCACGTACGGGCGTAACGCGCCGGCCGCGTAGTCGCCCTCCGGGCCACTCACCGAGCGGCCTCCTGCCGCGGCGGGCTGCTCAGATTCCCGGCGCCGATCTTCATGACCTGCGCCTGCATCTGCCGGGCGACCTGCTTCGGATCCACCACGGGACCGGTCACCACCGCGAGATGCGCGCCGTTGGCGCTGCGCATGAACAGGAATCCGCCGTTGAACTCCACCATCTGCTGGTGCACGGCGCCGCCGTCCTCGCCGAACTCCTTGCCCAGGCTGCGGGCGAGGGACTGGAGCCCGGAACAGTTCGCGGACAGCCGGTCGGCCGAGTCCCGGTCCATCCCCTCGGAACTGGCCAGCAGCAGCCCGTCCGCGCTGAAGACGATGGCCTCTTTGACCCCGGGTACGGCGGCGACCTCGGCGATCATCCAGCCGCGCTGCTCGGGGTTCTCCACGTAGCTCATGCTCACGTCAGTCCTTCCGGTGTTCTGTGGTGGGGGAGGAAGGGCCCTGCCGGCCCTCCCGCGGGAGGGAGCCGGGCGGCTGGTCGGACCTGCCGCCCTCGAAGAACTGCTCCATCCAGTCACCGGCCTGCTCCGGTGTGCCCGGCGGGGTGACGGCGCTGGGCGCCGCCTCGACCGCGGGTGCGTACGCGTCGCGCCGGGACCGGCGCTGGGGCAGTCTGCGCGCGGTCCGCTCACGGGGCGGCTCGGGCAGGACCGTTTCGGCAACGGGCGATGCGGCGGACGCGTCCGGCGCGGGCGGCACGGCGGAGGCGGCGGCGGGCGGCACGGCGGAGGCGGGCGGTAGCGCGGGCGCGGCCGACGACGGCGGTGCGGCGGGCGCCGCGGTGCCCGCACCGTTCGCCTTGTCCGTCCCGCCCGCCTCGCCCGTGCCGTCCGTCCCGTCCGCTTCATCCGCCTCGTCCGTGCCGTCCGGTGCGGCCGTGGGCCGAGGCACCCGGGACACCTGCGGCAGCGGAGGCACCGGAGGCGGCCGCACCGCGCTGCCGGCGGGTGCGAGCGTCTCCAGCACCGCCGCGGGCACCAGCACCACCGCGCGCACGCCGCCGTACGGCGAGGGGCCCAGGTCCACCTGGAAGCCGTGCCGGTCGGCGAACCGCCCCACCACGGCGAACCCCGTCTGCGGGATCTCGCCGACCTCGCCGACCCCGAGGAGCCGGTTCCCGGAGGCGATCTCGCGCGCCTCGGCCAGCCGGTACTCGTCCATGCCGAGACCGCCGTCGTCCACCTCGATGACCGCGCCGCGCTGGACCGTACGCACCGTCACCGGCACGCCCGTGCGCGGCGGCGAGTACTCCGTCGCGTTGGCGAGCAGTTCGGCCAGCAGATGGATCAGCGGCTCGACGATGGACGGCGCGACCCCGACATCCGGGTCGCCGGTGACCTCGACGCGCTTGTACGCCACGATCCGGCCCGAGGCCGCCCGTACCACGTCCACCATCGCCAGTGGCCGCTGCCACTGCTGTCCGGGCCATTCGCCGCAGAGCACCTTGAGGCTCTGCGCGTGCCGGGCCTGCTGGGTCGCCGCGTGGTCGATCTGCATGGTGGTCTCCAGCAGATCGAAGTCGCCGGGGTAGCGGTCGGCGAGCCCGGTCACGGCGGCCTGGATCCGGTGCGCCGAGGTCTGGACCCGGCTCGCCAGCTCCACCATCGCCAGCCGCTGGGACTCCTCGCGGTGCTCGACCGTCTCGGCGACCTCGGTCAGCAGCCGGTCGAACCACTCCGTGAGCGCGGGCCCGGCGCCGTCGGCGGCGTGCGGCGCGGCCGGGATCTCCGCCCCCGCGAGGGCGGCGGGCAGCCGCTCCTTCACGAGGTGTTCGACCTCCTCGCGCACCTGGTCGGCCTGGCGCGAGAGCCGCTGCTCGACATGGGAGCGCCAGCCGCTCTCGCGCCCGACGGCCGCCGCCTCCAGCTCCGCCAGCCGGCCGCGCAGCTCGGCCGCCTCGGCCTCGGCGCGCCGGTGCCGCCCGCGCAGCCGGTCCAGCGCGAGCAGCAGCGCGAGCCCGAGCGCACCGTAGCCGACGGCCGCGCCCGGACCGTTCACATGTGCGATGTCGGCCACCGGTATGGCGAAGGCCGCCAGCGCGAGGACGAGGATCAGCAGCCACGCGGGCTGTGACCTGCGGGCGGGAGAAGAGGGCGCGGGGGAGCGTGCCATGGAGAACCTTCGAGTTGGCTGAAAAACGCGGTCGGGCTGAACTCGCCCGGCAGCGGTCACGGGGAGTGGAGGCGGCGCGTCGTCCGTATGACCGCCGGATACGGGGACGGCAGGCGGTGGGCGCCTGCGGTGCCACTGCGGTCACACGACTTGATCATGGATGAACTACCTCTTCACCGGACGTTGTTGGGGGATCGTATCTCCGCCCAGGCCGTCCTGAAGCCAGATACCGGCCAGGATGGCCGGGTTGTGCCGTCGTGACGTTCGGTGCCGCCCCGATTCCGTCCCGTATTCGGGTCGCGGGCGCGGGGCACCGGCGAGCCGGATGGGGAGAGTTGGTGGAGTCAGGGAGTGGTGACGGTGAACAGGCCGCCGTCCGGGTCGCGGACCGTGGCCTCGTGACCCCGGCCCGAGGCGGAGGGCGGGGCCATCACGGCGCCCCCGGCCGCCGCCGCGGCGCCGGCCGAAGCATTCACGTCCGCAACGTGGAAGTACACATGCCAGCGCGGCCTGACCTGCGGATCGGGCGCGCTCTCCACCGCGCCGCCGCGCACCGCGGCGACCACGTGCGTACCGTCGCTCACCAGCACCTGGTCGTCCTCGTAGCGCACTTCGCAGCTGTCCGGCCCGCCGGAACCCCAGCCGAGGACCTCGCCGTAGAAGATGGCCGCGCCGAACGCGTCCCTGGTGCGCAGCTCCAGCCGGGCGGGCCCGACACCCCGTCCCACGGACCAGCCGGGGATCGTCCGGCCCTCCCAGAAGCCGAACACCGCGCCGTCCGGGTCCGCCGCGAGCGTCGCGCGGCCCGTACTCATGGCCAGCGGCCCCACGGCGACGGTGGCACCGCGCTCCCGGATGCGCGCGGCCGTCGCGTCCGCGTCGGCGACGGCGAAGTACGGCGTCCAGGCGACAGCGGCCTGGAGACTCGGCGCGAGGGCCCCGATGCCCGCGACAGGCGAGCGGCCCGACAGCGCGACGGAGAAGTCCTCGCCCAGCGACGTGGGCCGGTAGGTCCAGCCGAGCACGGCCGTGTAGAAGGACTGCGAGGCCCCCAGGTCCCGGGCCATGAGACTCACCCAGCACGGGGCTCCGTCTACGGCATGAGGTGACGCCGCCATCGCTCTCGTCCGCTCCGTTCTCACCGGTGGGGGGACGCGTCCTGCGGGCGGTCCCGCGAGCCATGCTTCACCCCCGGATGCCACCGCGCACGTCGGCGCACCCGCCGTGGGGGCCCTGAGGCGCTCCGCTCACCCCATCGCGCGGTCCAGATTGATCGCCGAGCTGATCAGCGCGAGATGGGTGAACGCCTGGGGAAAATTGCCCAGGTGCTCACCGGTCAGCCCGATCTGCTCCGCGTAGAGCCCCACGTGATTGGCGTAGGTGAACATCTTCTCCAGGGCGAGCCGTGCCTGCTCCACCTCGCCGGTACGGGCCAGCGCCTCCACCCACCAGAACGAGCAGATCGAGAACGTGCCCTCCGTACCGTCCAGCCCGTCCGGTGCCTGCTCCGGGTCGTAGCGGAAGACCAGGCTGTCCGCGACGAGCCGCCCGGCGATGGCGTCGACCGTGGACCGGAACCGGGGATCGGCCGGCGAGACGAACTTGACCATGGGCATCAGCAGCAGCGACGCGTCCAGGATGTCCTCGGGCGGCCGGTCGGGGTCGGCGGACAGCCGCTGGACGAAGGTCCGCGCGCGGGGGTCCCAGCCGCGCGCCATGATCTGGTGGTAGATGCGGTCCCGGACCGTCGTCCAGCGGCCCAGATCGCCGGGCAGCCCGCGCCGCCGCGCCATCCTGATCATCCGCTCGACCGCGACCCAGCACATCAGCCGCGAGTACGTGTGGTGCTGCTGCCCGGCCCTGGTCTCCCAGATGGACTCGTCGGCGCTGTCCCAGTGCTCCATCAGCCAGTCCAGGACGGCACACAGGTCGGTCCAGCTCTCGTGCGAGATGCCCACGCCGTACTTGTCGAACAGATAGACGGAGTCGATCAGTTCGCCGTAGATGTCCAGCTGCCGCTGCCCGCTGGCGCCGTTGCCGGTGCGCACCGGGGACGAACCCCGGTAGCCCTCCCAGTGCTCCAGCACCTCTTCCGGCAGGTCCGCGTGGCCGTCGATGGAGTACACGACGCGCAACGGCCCCTCGACACCGTCGGTCGCCTCGCGCAGCCGCCCGGTCAGCCAGTCCATGAACGCCTGCGCCTCCTGGGTGAAGCCCAGCCGCAGCAGCGCGTACAGCGAGAAGGCCGCGTCCCGGATCCACACGTACCGGTAGTCCCAGTTGCGCGCGCCGCCCACCTGCTCCGGCAGCCCCAACGTCGGCGCGGCGACGACGGCTCCCGAGGGCTCGTGCGTCAGCAGTTTGAGGGTGAGCGCGGACCGGTGGACCATCTCGCGCCAGCGCCCGGTGTACGTGGACTGCCGCAGCCAGCGCCGCCAGAACGCCACGGTCGCCTCGAACAGCTGCTCGGCCGCCGCCGGATTCACCGCGCAGGCGTCCGGGGTGCCCGCGCCCGTGTCCGCCTCCAGGTCGAAGAGGACCGACTCGCCGCCGCCCAGATCGAACTCCGCGCGGGCGTCGGAGCCGTCGACCTCCAGCGCGATGGAGGAGCGCAGCCACAGGGTGAGGGACGCGCCGACGAACCGTACGCCGTCCGGCATCGGCTCCAGCCGGTGCGGGTCGCGCCCGTAGTTGAGCCGGGGCGCGATCCGCGCGGCCAGTCGCATCCGGCCCCGGACATTGACCACCCGCCGCACCAGGCGCTGGCGGTGGTGCGGATCGCGGTCGCGCAGGACGGGCATGAAGTCCTGGATCTCCACGATGCCGTCGGCGGTCAGCATGCGGGTGATCAGGATGTTGGTGTCGGGGAAGTAGAACTGGTTGCGGGTGGCCACCTGGCACACGGGCGCGATCTCCCAGTAGCCCCCGCGCCGCGCGTCGAGCAGGGACCCGAAGACGCTGGGGGAGTCGAACCGGGGCGCGCAGAACCAGTCGACACGGCCGTCCGTGCCCACCAGCGCGGCGGTGCGCAGATCGCCGATCAGGCCGTGCTCGGCGATCGGCAGATACTCCTCGTCCCGCCCGCTGGGCTCGTCGTCGCTCATCGTGCCGAGTCTCGCGCAGGGACCGGCACCCCGCATGTCGGTGCCACGGGGTGCCGCGGGGTGCCGCGGGGTGCCGGGGGTGCCGCGCGGTCAGGTGCGCCCGCGCAGGACCCGCAGGGAGGCGACCTCGTACGACATGGTGGTCTCGGCGGGATCGGGCGCCGGGTGGTAGCGGCCCGCGCAGACCGACAGGTTCACGATCAAAGAGGCGTACCAGCCGGGCCCCACGCCCCGCCCGTCGGCGAAGGCGAGCGCGCCGTTGACCCACCAGATGACGGTCCGCGAGCGGAATTCGACCTTCAGGTCCACCCAGGCGCCGGGCCCGATCGACGGATGGCCGTAGGAGCGCGAGGCGCCCCGTACGTGATTGGACAGCTCCAGCAGACGCGGCTGGTCGGGGTGGTACTCGAAGACGTCGATCTCGTTCCCGCCGTCCCGCCAGGTCCAGATCGCGGGCCACGCGCCGAGCGCGGTGGGCAGCCGCACCCGCGTCTCCAGCACGTCCCCGGTGCGTACGGTGAACCCCCCGGGGCTGCCCTCGGTGGTGAGCAGCCCGGTGTCCCAGTCGCCGTCGGGGCGGCGCGCGGCGCGGAAGGTGCCCGTACGGCTGTACCGCGCGTCGGGTACGAGATGGTCCAGCTTGTCGTCGCCCGGATTGGTCGGCCCGCCGTCCGGATACGCCCAGGACCGGCCGGCGGCCCACTGCTCGGTGGAGGCGAAATCGGCGGTGAAGCGCGCCGTCTCGCGCGGCTGATCCATGGGCGCGCTCCTCTGCCCCGGGCGGGGCCCTGTCGGGGCGGACGGGGCCGCCGGTGCCGACAGGCTAGGGAAGCGGGGTCGGGGTCCGTGGGGCAACGCGCCACGGACCCCGGACGACCTTCAGTTCGGACACCGCTTCCCACGGACGCCCCTCCCCACGGACACCGCTCCCCACGGGCGCCGCCTCCACGGGCGGGGTGCGCGGCGCCCGTGGTGTCAGGCGGACGTCTGGGAGGACGCCTGGGCGTTCTGTGCCTGGACCGGGGCGGCCGCGGGGGCCTGCGGGGTGTCCGACGCGTTGATCTTCTCGATCGCCTGCCGGGCGTGCTCACCGGGCGTGCGGCCGGTGATGGACGACACCGTGGGTGCCGCCGCCGCGACCGGCCAGTCCTGTACGGGCTTGGCGTGGCCCGCCACCCGCAGCCGCAGCCGGTGGCTCGCCGCCTCGTCGAGGCTGACGGGGCGCTTCACCTGGGCGGCGAGCCGGCTGGCCTCCTGCCCCAGCGCGGCCACGTCCTCCCACGCCAGCCGCACGACCAGCCGGAGTTCGGCCTCGCCGTCGGGCAGCGCGTGCAGGGGGGCGTTGTTGCGGTCATTCATGGGTTGATCCTCTGAGTCTCGGCGGAACTCGGGCGGGCCGCGCCGCGCGTCACGGGTACGGGGCGCACCGAGTGATACGGGCCCCGCCTCCGCCGTGTTCACCCCGCCGCGCCGTGATCGGCCGGCGGCCCCGGCTCGGGCCCCGGCCGCCGGGCCGCCCGGCGCAGCAGGAGCACCGAGGCCACGGCGGCCAGCGCGCACCAGGTCGAGACGTACTCCAGCCGCCACAGCGCGGCGCACAGCGCGGCCCCGGCGGCGACCACCACCCCCAGCAGCCGTACCGTCCGGTCACCGCCGAGAAGCAGCGAGCCGACCGTGGCGACGAGATAGGCCACGACGACCGGCGGCCCGTACGGCAGATCGATGACGTAGCCGACGGTATGGCCCCGGATCTCGGCGGTCACCGTCCCCCGGGCGAGCCAGTACGAGAGGAACGCCGCCGCGGCGACCCCGGCGACGGCCGGTACCAGCAGCCGCCGCCTGGCCCCGGCCGGTGCCGCGAGCAGCACGGCGAACGGCACCCAGAGGGCCAGCAGGGGAAGCGCGACGACGGCCCACACGAGCGTCGCGGCGCCCGAGCCGCCACCGGCCCGCCAGACGGCGGACTCGACGAGCTGATGGGCGCCGAGGAGCAGCGGCAGCGCGGCGAGGGGCAGGTCGCGGGCGGTGCGCGTGCACACCACGCAGGCCACCCCGACCGCAGTGATACCCGTTCCCGCCACGAGATCGGCCGTCGCGCTCCAGCACATGGGCCACGACGGTACGCGCCGCGGGGCCCTCCGTCCCGGCGACACCACGGTGCGGCCCGCACCCCGCCCACAGCCTGAATTTTCGCGGCGACGGGCACAGAATTGGGCCCAATACGCGGTGAATATTTGGTGGTGCGGCGGCCTCGGTGATAAAGCTCCCCCCACCTCGCGGCTCATACCGTGCTACTGTTGATCTCAGTTGCAGTTGTGGTTCCCAAAGACTTCAAGTGCTCTTACTGGCTTTCTGTGCCGGTAGGTGCGCTTTTGTATTTCCGGATATTTTTCCGGACGGGGTAATCATCGCGGCGACGTGAGGTCCGCACAGTGCGGGCCTGCGGGCATTGCCCCGAAGGAGATCATCATGGCCAGTGGCACCGTCAAGTGGTTCAACGCGGAAAAGGGTTTCGGCTTCATCGAGCAGGACGGCGGCGGCGCTGACGTCTTCGCCCACTACTCCAACATCGCCGCCCAGGGCTTCCGCGAGCTCCAGGAGGGCCAGAAGGTGAACTTCGACGTCACGCAGGGCCAGAAGGGCCCGCAGGCGGAGAACATCGTTCCCGCCTGACGCTCGTAGCGCACGACACAGCTGGGGCCCGCACCTCGATGCGGGCCCCAGCTCGTTGCTTTATCGCACGACCGGCCCGACGCGACGAGGCGGATTACGGGTCCTCAGTATTTCATCGGCTCGTTCTTGCGATTCTTTGTGCGGCCTACTGCCGGGAATTCTCGATACGTGCCCATCGAGAAAGGTTCTGAATGAACCGCGCAACACGCACGAACGACCGTTATTCCCGGGGCCGCGGCGGCGCTCCGGCCGGTGCGGGGCGAGGCAGCCGCTTCGGATCGGGGACCTCAGGGCGCTCCGGCGCCCCGAGCCGCTCGGGAGCCCCCGGCCGCTCCGGCGGTTACGGCCGCAGGCCCGCCGCCCAGAAGGGCGAGTTCGCCCTCCCCGTCACCCTCACCCCGGGACTGCCCCCGGTCACGTCCTTCGCCGAGCTGGACATGCCCGCCGAACTGCTGTCGACGCTCACCGGCCTGGGGGTCACCGACCCGTTCCCGATCCAGGCGGCCACCCTGCCGAACTCCCTCGCGGGCCGTGACGTACTCGGCCGGGGCCGCACCGGCTCCGGCAAGACCCTCGCCTTCGGGCTCGCGATGCTCGCGCGCACCGCGGGACAGCGGGCCGAGCCGCGCCAGCCGCTCGCCCTGGTCCTCGTACCCACCCGCGAGCTGGCCCAGCAGGTCACCGACGCGCTCACCCCGTACGCCCGGTCGCTCAAGCTGCGCCTGGCCACCGTCGTCGGCGGCATGTCGATCGGCCGGCAGGCCGGCGCGCTGCGCGGCGGCGCCGAGATCGTCGTGGCCACGCCAGGACGGCTCAAGGACCTCATCGAGCGCGGCGACTGCCGGCTGGACCGGGTCGCGATCACCGTGCTGGACGAGGCCGACCAGATGGCCGACATGGGGTTCATGCCCCAGGTCACCGCGCTGCTCGACCAGGTGCGCACCGAGGGACAGCGGATGCTGTTCTCGGCCACGCTGGACCGCAACGTCGACCTGCTGGTGCGCCGCTACCTGCACGACCCGGTCGTCCACTCGGTCGACCCGTCGGCGGGCGCGGTCACCACGATGGAACACCACGTCCTGCACGTGCACGGCACCGACAAGTACGCCACGACCACCGAGATCGCGGCCCGCGACGGCCGGGTGATCATGTTCCTGGACACCAAGCACGCGGTGGACCGGCTCACCGAGCACCTGCTCAACAGCGGAGTGCGCGCCGCGGCGCTGCACGGCGGCAAGTCCCAGCCGCAGCGCACCCGTACCCTCGCCCAGTTCAAGACGGGCCATGTCACGGCGCTGGTCGCCACCAACGTCGCCGCGCGCGGCATCCACATCGACAACCTCGACCTCGTCGTCAACGTCGACCCGCCCAGCGACCACAAGGACTACCTGCACCGCGGCGGGCGCACCGCGCGCGCCGGCGAGTCGGGCAGCGTGGTCACCCTGGTGCTGCCCAACCAGCGCCGCGAGATGACCCGGCTGATGGCCGACGCGGGCATCACCCCGCAGACCACCCAGGTCCGCTCCGGCGAGGCGGAGCTGAGCCGGATCACCGGCGCCCAGGCCCCCTCGGGCGTCCCCGTCACCATCTCCGCGCCCGTCGCCGAGCGCCCCAGGCGCGGCGGCTCCCCGGCGCGCGGCCGGGGCCGCTCGTCCCAGGCCCGCCGCTCCTCCGGCGCGTCCGGCAAGCCCCGCACCGGCGCCGCACCGCGCCAGACCTCGCGCGGCGGCGCCGCCTAGGAAGACAGCGCCCAGGACGCGGCCAGTGACGTACGAAGCCCCGGTACCGA
>NZ_QQNA01000016.1 GCF_003346515.1 Streptomyces corynorhini | reverse complement strand
CCCGCCCCCTCACCACCGGCCCCGATCCCACCGGGCAAGCCCCGCAAGGCGGCCGTCGCCGCCTGGATCGGCAGCGCCCTGGAGTACTACGACTTCTTCATCTACGGCAGCGCCGCGGCCCTGATCTTCCCCAAGGTCTTCTTCGACCCGGACCATCCCGCGACCGCGACCCTGATCTCGCTGGGCACCTTCGGGGTGGCGTACGCGACCCGGCCGCTCGGGGCGCTGTTCCTCGGACACATCGGCGACCGGCTCGGCCGACGCCGGGTGATGGTCCTGACCCTGATCCTGATGGGCATCTCCACGTTCCTCATCGGCGCGCTGCCCACCTACGACCAGATCGGCGCCGCCGCCCCCGTCCTGCTGGTCCTGATGCGCATGCTCCAGGGCGTCTCGGCGGCGGGCGAGCAGGCCGGCGCCAGCTCGATGACGCTGGAACACGCCCCCGAGGACCGGCGCGGCTACTACTCCAGCTTCACCCTGAACGGCACCCAGGCGGGCCAGATCCTCGCCACCCTGATCTTCATCCCGGTCGCCGCGCTCCCCGACGACCAGCTCTACACCTGGGGTTGGCGGATCCCGTTCCTGCTCAGCGCCCTCGTCGCGCTGGCCGGGTATCTGATCCGGCGCAATCTGGAGGAGACCCCCGTCTTCCGGCAGGAGTCGGCGGACCGGGCGTCGGCGGGCGCGGCGCCGGCCGAACTGCCGCTCGTCCATCTGCTGCGCCACCACTGGGCCGATGTGCTGCGCGTCGTCGCGGCGGCCACCATCGCGACCGTCTCCACGATCTTCACCGTCTGGGCGCTGTCGTACGCGACCGGGGACGCCGTCGGCATGGGCAAGACGGCCATGCTGTGGGTCGGGGTGAGCGCCAACGCCGTGGCCCTGCTGACCATCCCGCTGTGGGCGAGGCTCTCGGACCGGATCGGCCGCAAGCCGGTCTTCCTCATCGGCTCGCTCGGCTCCGGGGTGATGGTCTTCGGCTATCTCTGGGCGATCTCCACCGGCTCCTATCCGCTGGTGTTCCTCACCGGCATCGTGTTCTTCGGTGTGGTCTACAGCGCGGCCAACGGCATCTGGCCCGCCCTGTACGGGGAGATGTTCTCCACCCGGGTGCGGCTCTCGGGCATGGCGATCGGCACCCAGATCGGCTTCGCCTTCGCCGGGTTCGCCGTGAGCTTCGCGGCGAGCATCGCAGGCCCCGACGGGGACAACTGGGTGGGCGTCGGGATCTTCACCGCCGCCTTCTGCGCACTCAGCTCGCTCGCGGTGGCGACCGGCCGGGAGACTCACCGGGTGCCCACCGCGCGGCTCGGCGCCGGGCGCGGCCCGGCGGGCGGCGGCGCGGACGGGAAGACCCCGTCCGGGACCGGCGACCCGCGCTCCGTGCCCGCCTGACCGAACGGAACGGCCCCGGACCCGGCCCCGGACCCGACAGTCCCGGGCCGGGAACGGAACGGCCCCGGACCCGACAGTCCCGGGCCGGGGCCGCGCACCCCCGGACCCCACACCCCCCTCACCGGAAAGATCACGATGACCGACCCCTCCGGCTCCGCCCAGGACCGCCCCGTACCCGTCCTCGTGCCGAACGGCCCCGACCTCGATCTCCTCGGGGTACGGGAGCCCGAGGTGTACAGCGAGGAGCCCCTCGCCGGGATCGAGGCGCTGTGCCGCGCCACCGCGGCCGAACACGGCCCGCGGGCCGACTTCCGGCAGAGCGACCACGAGGGAGTGCTGACCGACGCCGTGCAGGAGGCCCGTACCGCGCACCGGGGCATCCTCATCAACCCGGCCGGCTACGGCCACACATCGGTGGCGCCGCGCGAAGCGCCGGCCGCCGCGGACCTGCCCGTGGTGGAGGTCCGTCTCTCCGACATCCACGCCCGGGAGCCGTTCCGGCACTTCTCGTACGTGTCGGCCGTCGCCGCCACCGTGATCCGCGGAGCGGGCGCCCACGGCCACGCGCGCGGGCCGGCGCGGCCGACCCGGCTGACGGCGGTGGCCCGATGACCGGCGCCGCGTACCTGACCGGTCTGATCGGCGCGGGCATCGGCCCCTCGCTCAGCCCCGCGCTGCACGAGCGGGAGGCGGACCGGCACGGGCTGCGGCTGCTCTACCGCGTCATCGACATCGACCGGCTGGGGCTGGGGCCCGAGGCGGTCGGGGAGCTGGTGCGGGCGGCGCGCTCGCTCGGGTTCGACGGGCTGAACATCACGCACCCGTGCAAACAGCTGGTGATCGAGCACCTGGACGAACTGTCCCCGGGGGCCGCGGCGCTCGGCGCGGTCAACACCGTCGTGTTCCGGGACGGGCGGGCCGTCGGCCACAACACCGATGTCACCGGCTTCGCGCGCTCCTTCGCCCGGGGGCTGCCCGGGGTCCCCACCGGCCGGGTGGTCCAGCTCGGCGCGGGCGGAGCGGGCGCGGCCGTCGCGCACGCGCTGCTCACCCTCGGCACGGACCGGCTGGCGCTGGCCGACACCGACCACGCGCGCGCGGTGGCCCTCGCCACCGCGCTCAACGCGCACTTCGGGCCCGGCCGCGCGAGCGCCCTCCCCGGCCGTGACCTGGCCGGGCGGCTCGCCCGCGCCGACGGCCTCGTCCACGCGACGCCCACCGGCATGGCGGGCCACCCCGGGCTGCCGCTGCCCGCGGGGCTGCTGCGGCCGGGGCTGTGGGTCGCCGAGGTGGTCTACCGGCCGCTCGACACCGAACTCGTGCGGCGGGCCCGCGAGCTGGGCTGCGCCACCCTCGACGGCGGCGCCATGGCGGTCTTCCAGGCCGCCGACGCGTTCCGGCTGTTCACCGGCCTGGAGCCGCACCCCGACCGGATGCTCGACGACTTCGCCGATCTCGTCGGCGCCCCCACCCCGTGAGGAAGCCCGCCATGAAGACCACCACGAGGACGACCACCACGAGGAAGCCCGCAGCCGGTGCGTCCGACCCGCGCGAGACCCCGCGCGGGCCCGCGCCGCGCACGTCCATCGCCACGGTGTCGCTGAGCGGCTCCCTCTCCGAGAAACTCGGCGCCGCCGCGGCGGCCGGGTTCGACGGGGTCGAGATCTTCGAGAACGATCTGATCGCGAGCCCGCTGAGCCCCGAGGAGGTCCGTACCCGCGCCGCCGATCTGGGGCTGACCATCGACCTCTACCAGCCGTTCCGGGACGCGGAGGCCGTACCCGAGGAGATCCTCCGCCGCAATCTGCGGCGCGCGGAGCGGAAGTTCGCGCTGATGGAGCGGCTCGGCGCCGATCTGCTGCTGGTCTGCTCCAGCGTCTCGCCCGACGCGGTCGACGACGACGCGCTCGCCGCCGAGCATCTGCACCGGCTCGCCTCGCTGGCCTCGGAGCACGGGATCCGGCTCGCCTACGAGGCGCTCGCCTGGGGGCGGCACGTCCACACCTACGACCATGCCTGGCGCATCGTCGAGGCGGCGGACCATCCGGCGCTCGGCGTCTGTCTGGACAGCTTCCACATCCTGTCGCGCGGGTCGGATCCCCGGGGCATCGAGGAGATCCCCGGGGAGAAGATCTTCTTCCTCCAGTTGGCGGACGCTCCCCGGATCGCCATGGACGTCCTCCAGTGGAGCCGCCATTTCCGCTGCTTCCCCGGCCAGGGCGACTTCGACCTCGCGGGCCTGGTGGGACACGCCGTACGGGCCGGTTACACCGGGCCGCTGTCCCTGGAGGTGTTCAACGACGTCTTCCGGCAGGGGGACGCGGCGCGTACGGCGGTCGACGCGCTGCGCTCGCTGCTCGTCCTGGAGGAGTCGGCGGGGCTGAGCACGCCGCCCCCGCCCGTCGTGCCGACGGGGTTCGCCTTCGCCGAGCTGGTCGCCTCCGACACCGAGCCGCTGCGCTCACTGCTGCGGACGCTCGGCTTCGCCAGGACGGGACGGCACGCCACCAAGCCGGTCGACCTGTGGGAGCAGGGCGAGGCGCGGATCCTGCTCAGCGGCGCGGGGAGCGGCCGACGGGACGGGGCGCGACTCGCCGCCCTCGGCCTGGAGACGCCCGACCAGGACGCGGCCGTACGGCGGGCCGAGGCGCTGCTGGCACCGGTCGTGCCGCGCCGACGCGCCGAGCGGGACGCGCCGCTGGACGCGGTGGCGGCGCCGGACGGCACCGAGCTGTTCTTCTGCGGTACGGGGACGGGCGGGACGGCGGACGGGACGGACCGGGCGGACCGGGCGGACCGGGCGGACGGAACGGACCGGGCGGACGGGGCGGCGGTCGGCGCCGCGGGCTGGCGCGACGACTTCCCGGCGGTCCCGGGCACCACCGCCCCCGGAACCACCGCCCCCGGAACCGCCGGTCCCGGAGCCACCGACCCCGGGCCCGATCGTGCCGGGGAGGCCACCGGCCTCACACGTATCGACCATGTCGCGCTCCCCCAGCCCTGGCACCAGTTCGACGAGGCGTCCCTCTTCCACCGGAGCGTGCTGGGCCTCGAACCGGACGAGAGCCTGGATCTGGCGGACCCGTTCGGGCTGGTGCGCAGCCGCGCGGTGGCCGGCCCGGACGGCTCCGTGCGGATCGCCCTGAACGTCGCCCCGGGGCCCGGCGAGCGGGCCGCGCGCCCGCAGCACATCGCGCTGGCCACCGACGACATCGTGGCCACCGCGCGCCGGCTGCGCGAGCGCGGCGCCGGGCTGCTGCGCGTCCCCGACAACTACTACGACGATCTGGAGGCCCACTACACCTGGGCGCCGGGGAGAGTGGCCACGCTGCGCGCGTACGGCATCCTCTACGACCGCGACGCGGACGGGGAGTTCCACCACTTCTACACCACCACGGTGGGGCGGGTCTTCTTCGAGATCGTGCAGCGCACCGGCGGCTACCGGGGCTACGGCGCCAGGAACGCGCCCGTACGCCTCGCGGCCCAGCACGCCGCCGCGCGGGGGTGAGGGCTCAGGACCGGCCGGAGGCCGCTCGTTAGACTCGGGGCCCACCAAGCACTTCGCCGCGAGGAGCCCCATGGCAGCCGCCGTCCCCCCGCCGACACCCCCGGTCACGCGCACGCGGGACGCGGCGAGGACCCGGGAGGAGATCCTCGACGTGGCGACACGGGAGTTCGCCCGGCTCGGGTACGCGGGTGCCCGGGTGGACGAGATCGCGGCGCGCACCCGGACCACCAAGCGGATGATCTACTACTACTTCGGCAGCAAGGAACAGCTGTTCACGACGGTGCTGGAGCGGGCGTACGGGGTGATACGGGCCGCCGAGCAGGAGATCGACGTCGCGCATCTGGACCCGGTCTCCGCCATCCGGCGGCTGGCCGAGGTGACGTTCGACCACCACGAGGCGCACCCGGACTTCATCCGCCTCGTCTCGATCGAGAACATCCACGAGGCCGAGCACATCGCGGCCTCCCCGACGCTCGGCTCGCTCAACTCCCCCGCGATCGTGGTCATCGGCCGGATCCTGGACGAGGGCCGGGCGCAGGGCGTCTTCACCGCCGGGGTCGACGCCGTCGACCTGCACGCGATGATCAGCTCGTTCTGCTTCTTCCGGGTGGCCAACAGGCACACGTTCAGCAGCCTGTTCGGGCGCGATCTGACGGCTCCGGACCGGCGGGAGCACTATCGCGCGCTGCTGGGCGACATGGTGATCGCCTACCTCACGGCCGACGCCTGAGGCCGGTGGGGGCCGCCCGGCCCCCACCGGCCCTCGACCGTCGGCCCTCGGTCGTCAGCCGTCGGTCCTCGGCCGTCAGCCGTCGGCCCTCGACCGTCAGCCGCCAGCGGTCAGCCGTCGCCGAACGTCTCGCCCCGCTCCGCCTTGGCCACCAGCAGCGCCGGGGGCTCGAAGCGCTCGCCGTACAGCTCCGCCAGCTCCCGGGCGCGCGCGACGAAGCCGGGCAGCGCGCCCTCGTACCCGTTGACGTACTGGAGCACGCCGCCGGTCCAGGCGGGGAAGCCGATGCCCATGAGGGAGCCGATGTTGGCGTCGGCGACCGAGGTCAGCACGTTCTCCTCCAGACAGCGGACGGCGTCCAGCGCCTCGGCGAAGAGCAGCCGCTCCTTCATGTCGGTGAAGGGGACGTCGGTGGCCTCCGTGCAGAAGTGCTCGCGCAGCCCCGGCCACAGCCGGACGCGCGCCCCGTTCTCGTCGTACTCGTAGAAGCCCGCGCCCGCGGCGCGCCCCGGGCGGTCGAACTCGTCGATCATCTGGTCGACCACCCAGTCGGCGGGGTGGCCGGTCCAGACGCCGCCGGCCTCCTCCGCGGCCCGCTTCGCCTCCTCGCGGATGGCGCGCGGCAGGGTGAGCGTCAGCTCGTCCATGAGGGCCAGGACCTTGGCCGGGTAGCCGGCCTGCGCGGCGGCCTGTTCCACCGAGGCGGGCTCGATGCCCTCGCCGATCATCGCGACCCCCTCGTTGAGGAACCGCCCGATCACCCGCGAGGTGAAGAAGCCCCGCGCGTCGTTGACGACGATCGGGGTCTTGCCGAGCGCGCGCACCAGATCGAAGGCGCGCGCGAGGGCCTCCTCGCCGGTCCGGCCGCCCTTGACGATCTCGACCAGCGGCATCCGGTCGGCCGGTGAGAAGAAGTGCAGCCCGATGAAGTCGGCCGGCCTGTCGACGCCTTCGGCCAGCTCGGTGATGGGCAGGGTGGAGGTGTTGGAGCACAGCAGTGCGTCGGGCTCCACCAGGTCGCACACCTCCTGGAAGACCTTCCTCTTGAGTGCGACGTCCTCGAAGACCGCCTCGATGACGACATCGCACCCGGCGAGAGCGGCGGCGTCGGCGGTGGGGGTGATCCGGGCCAGCAGCGCGTCACGGTCGGCCTCGGTGGTGCGGCCCCTGGCGAGCGCCTGGGCGAGCCGCTCGCGCGCGTACTCCTTGCCCCGTTCGGCGGCTTCCGGGGAGACGTCCTTGAGGACGACGTCGCATCCGGCGCGGGCGCACGCGTACGCGATGCCCGCGCCCATCATCCCGGCGCCCAGGACCGCCACCTTGCGCACCTCGCGGCGCGGCAGGCCGGCCGGGCGGCTCGCACCGGAGTTGACGGCCTGGAGGTCGAAGAAGAACGCCCGCATCATGTTCTTGGCGGTCTGACCGGTCACCAGCCCGGTGAAGTAGCGGGCCTCGACGGTCTGCGCGGTCTCGAAGTCGACCTGGGCGCCCTCGACGGCCGCGGCGAGGATCGCACGCGGCGCCGGGAACGGGGCGCCACCGAGCCGCTTGGTCAAGTTGGCGGGGAAAGACGGCAGTTGGGCGGCGACGGGGCCACCGGCCGGGGTGCCGCCCGGCATCCGGTACCCCTGGGTGTCCCAGGGCTGCGCCGACTCGGGGTGGGCGTCGATGAAGGCGCGGGCCCTGGCGAGCATCTCCTCCTCGGTGGCGGCGACTTCGTGCACCAGGCCGTTCTCCAGCGCGAGCGCCGGAGGGTACTGGGTGCCCTGGAGCAGTACGGTGCCCAGCGCGTCGGCCAGGCCGAGGAGCCGCACGGTACGGGTGACGCCGCCGCCGGCCGGCAGCAGTCCGAGCGTGACCTCGGGCAGCCCGATCCGGGAGCCGGGGGCGTCGAGGGCGATGCGGTGGTGGCAGGCGAGGGCGATCTCGTAACCGCCGCCCAGGGCCGCCCCGTTGATGGCGGCGACCACCGGCTTGCCGAGGGTTTCGATGCGGCGCAGGGCGTGTTTGACGGCCATGCCGCCCGCGAAGATCCGCGGGGCGTCGGCCGGTCCGTACCGGATCATGTCCTTGAGGTCGCCGCCCGCGAAGAAGGTCTTCTTGGCGGAGGTGATGACGATGCCCCGGATGGAGTCCCGCTCGGCCTCCGCGCGGTCGGCGACGGCGGCGAGGGAGTCCCGGAACGCCTGGTTCATGGTGTTGGCGGACCGGTCGGGGTCGTCGAGGACCAGGGTGACGACTCCGGTGCCGTCCTGTTCCCAGCGGATGGCGGGGGTGGCCCGAGTGTCCGGGGCGGTGGGCTCGCTCATGCTGCTGCTCCGTAGGGGGAGTTCCGGATCGGGGGTCGGGTGCGGAACCGGTCGGGTCAGACGCGTTCGACGACGGTGGCGACGCCCATGCCGCCGCCGACGCAGAGCGTGACGAGCCCGTACCGCTTGTCCTGGCGCTCCAGTTCGTCCACGAGGGTGCCCAGGAGCATCGCGCCGGTGGCTCCGAGCGGGTGGCCGAGCGCGATGGCGCCGCCGTTGACGTTGACCTTGTCCAGGGTGAGGTCCATGTCGTCCACGAAGCGCAGCACGACGGCGGCGAAGGCTTCGTTCATCTCCACGAGGTCGATGTCCTCGATGGTCAGACCGGCCTTGGCGAGGGCCTTGCGGGTGGCGGGCGCCGGTCCGGTGAGCATGATCGTCGGCTCGGATCCGGAGACGGCGGCGGAGACGATCCGGGCGCGCGGCGTCAGCCCGTACCGTTCGCCGGTCGCGCGGGAGCCGATGGCGACGAGGGCCGCGCCGTCCACGATGCCGGAGGAGTTGCCCGCGTGGTGGACGTGGTCGATGGCCTCGACCCAGTGGTACGTGCGCAGGGCGACGGCGTCGAAGCCGCCCGTATCGCCGATCCGCGCGAAGGACGGCTTCAGCGCGGCGAGCGAGTCGGCGGTGGTGCCGGGGCGCGGGTGCTCGTCGTGGTCGAGGACGGTGAGCCCGTTGGGGTCGAGGACCGGGACGATCGAGCGGGCGAAGCGGCCCTCCTTCACCGCCGCCGCGGCCCGCTCCTGGGAGAGCGCGGCGTACTCGTCGACGTCGCGCCTGCTGTAGCCGCCGAGGGTGGCGATCAGGTCGGCGCCGATGCCCTGGGGGGCGAAGCCGGTGGCGAAGCTGGTCATCGGGTCCATCGCCCAGGCGCCGCCGTCGGAGCCCATCGGCACCCGCGACATGGACTCGACGCCGCCCGCGAGAACGAGGTCCTCCCAGCCTGAACGGACCTTGGCGGCGGCCAGGTTGACGGCTTCGAGACCGGAGGCACAGAAGCGGTTCTCCTGTACCCCGGCGACGGAGTCGGGCAGTCCGGCGGCGATCGCCGCGATGCGGGCGATGTCGGAGCCCTGGTCACCGAGCGGGCTGACCACCCCGAGGACGATGTCGTCGATGGCCGCCGGGTCGAGCCCGGGGAGGCGGGCGCGCAGCTCGTGGATCAGGCCGACGACGAGGTCGACGGGCTTGGTGCCGTGCAGGGCTCCGGTCGCCTTGCCCCGGCCGCGCGGGGTGCGGATCGCGTCGTACACGTACGCTTCGTTGCTCACGGCGACTGCCTTTCGGTTCGGGCGGTGAGGGTGTCTCAGGTGTTCGGGGCGCCGCTCGGCAGCTCCCAGTCACGGGCCACCTCGGCGGCGTCCGCACCGGGCCTGGCGGGCGCACGGCGCACGGAGGCCGGGGTGGCGGAGAAGCGGGGCGCGGGGGCGGGCTGCAGGAGACCGGCGTGGTCGGTGAAGGTGGCGCGGGCCGCGAGATGCGGGTGGCCGGGGGCCTCGCGGAGCGAGAGCACCGGCGCGACGCAGGCGTCGGACCCGGCGAAGATCTCCGTCCACTGCTCCCGGGTCCGCTTCCTGAACCGGGCGGCGACCGCGTCCCGCAGCTCGTCCCAGCGGTCGATGTCGTTGCGGGCGGGCAGCTCGTCGGCGATGCCCAGCAGCTCCACGAACTGCCGGTAGAACCGCTGTTCCAGCGCGCCGACCGCCATGTACCCGCCGTCGGCGGTCTCGTACGAACCGTAGAAGGGGCTGGCGCCGTCGAGCAGGTTGGCCCCGCGCCTGTCCTGCCAGCCGCCCGCCGCCATCATGGCGTGGATCATGGTGGTGAGGTGGGCGGTGCCGTCCACGATCGCCGCGTCCACGACCTGTCCCGCGCCGTCCGGGGTACGGGCGTGCTGGAGCGCCGCGAGCACGCCGATGACCAGGTAGAGCGCGCCGCCCGCGTAGTCGCCGAGCAGGTTGGCCGGGAGCGCGGGCGGCTCACCGTCCTTGCCGATCATGGACAGGGCGCCGGTCACGGCGATGTAGTCGATGTCGTGTCCCGCGCTCCGCGCGAGCGGCCCTTCCTGCCCCCAGCCGGTCATCCGGCCGTACACCAGGCGGGGGTTGCGCTCCAGACAGGGGCCGGGACCGATACCGAGGCGCTCGGCGACGCCCGGCCGGTATCCCTCGATCAGGATGTCGGCGCGCTCGGCCAGTTCGAGGACGCGGGCGGCTCCTTCGTCGGCCTTGAGGTCGATGAGCACGGAGCGCTTGTTGCGGTTGGTGAGGTCGTACGCCGGGTCGATGCCCAGCCCCGGGCCGCCCGGCCGGTCGACGCGTACGACATCGGCGCCGAGGTCGGCCAGTGTCATGGCGGCGAAGGGCCCGGGGCCGATGCCCGCCAGCTCGACCACGCGTACACCGGTCAGTGGACCGTTTCCTGTCGCCACCATGAGGCCCCCAGCGCTTGTCCGACGTACGGGTCGTGATGCCGGGTGCCCGTCCCGCCCCGACTCGGCCGTCGGGGTGAGCAAGCGCTCAGCGCCTACGAGCCTACGCCGTGGGACGGGCCGGTTCCCCCGCCGGTGTCACTCTCGTCCGTCCGGCGCGGCCCCCGGCGGAGCCGCCGTTGCCGCGGTCGCCTCGCGCAGCGCCCGGCGGCACAGGGCGTCGGCGTGCCGGGTGGACTCGGGCAGCCGGTAGCGCGGGGTGAGGCGCAGGGTGTGGGCGCGGGCGGTGGGCAGGTCGACGCGGTGGCCGACCGAGACGAAGACGGGTTTGACGCCGTCCCGGGTGCGCAGCGCGGCGCCGACCTCCTCGCCGTCGTCCGCCAGCAGCGGCGAGGAGTCCCCGCGCCGGGTGCCGGGCGGCTCGTACGAGAAGGTGAAGGGGTTCTTCGCGACGCCGATCGACGGCAGTCCGGTCACCACCCCGAGATGGGCGGCGAGCCCGAAGCGGCGCGGGTGGGCGAGACCGTACCCGTCGCACACGACCAGACCGGGGTCCGACGTCAGGGACTCCAGGGCGGCCAGGACGGTGGGGATCTCCCGGAAGGCCAGCAGTCCCGGCACGTAGGGGAAGCTGACCCGGCCGACGGCCGTGGCCTCCTCGACGACGTCGAGGGTGGCCGCGTCCAGCACGACGGCGGCCGCCGCGACGATGTCGCGCTCGTCGTCGTAGGCCACGTCGACTCCGGTGACGCGGCCGGTGCCGGGCGGCGGGCCGGGCTCGTCGCGCACGACCAGGCCGCGCAGCTCGTCCTGGAGGGCGCGGGCCTCGGCCTCGTCGGCGGGGGTTCTGATCGTCTTCATGGCGGTGACAGCGTAGGGCCTGCCCGCTCGGGCCCGGGTCAGGCGCTCCTCGGTCCGGCGCTCCTCGGTCCGGTGCTCCTCGGTCCGGCACTCCTCGGTCCGTGCCCCTCGGCCCGGCGCTCCTCGGCCCGGCGCTCCTTGGTCCGTGCTCCGGGCGGTCATAGGCTGCTGATCATGTTCGTACTGGAATTGACCTACACGCAGCCCATCGAGCGCGTCGAGGAGCTGCTGGACGCCCATGTCGCCTGGCTGGACGCCGGATACGCGGCCGGTACCCTCATCGCCTCCGGCCGCAAGAACCCGCGCGACGGCGGGGTGCTCCTGGCGGTCGGGGCGGACCGCCAGGAGATGGAACGGCTCACGGCGGCCGACCCGTTCGTGACCGGAGGCGTCTGCGCCTACCGGATCACCGAGTTCACCGCGACCAGGACGGCGCCCGCGCTGGAGCCGTACCGCGAACAGATCTGAGCCGGGACGGCCGGGGCGCCCGCGGCGTCTTCACCGAACGGTGACACAACTCACTCCCATTTCCGCGCACGTATCGGGCCGCTCCGCCGTCTTTCCCTGTGGACCGTCTTTCCCGCCGGGAAGACCGCGATCGACCTCCGGTCCGACGCCTGTCGGGCCACCGTGCGACGAAGGGGAGCAGGACATGTCACCCGTCATCGAGCAGGCCGTGCAGGCCAGACTCGTTTCGTCCGCCCCCCGGATGGAGACCGTTCCCGCGACGCTGCTGTACGACCGCGAGGACCCCTTCGCCGTACGGATGTCCTTCCCGCCCCCGGCGACGCTGGAGGGCACGGAGGTGACGTGGGAGTTCTCCCGCGAGCTGCTGGCCACCGGGGTGACGGAGGCCGCCGGTTTCGGCGATGTGCGGGTGCGGCCCTTCGGGTACGGCCGTACGGTCCTGGAGTTCCACGCCCCCGAGGGCACCGCGATGGTCCATCTGCGCACCTCGGAGCTGCGGCGCTTCCTGGACCGGGTCGAGGGGCTCGTACCGTCCGGCCGTGAGCACCTGTATCTGAACCTGGACCACGACCTGACCGAGCTGCTGCGGGACGCGCGCTGAGCCTGCCGCGCGACGCGCGGGACCCGTCGAACACGCGGGACCCGTCGGACACACGGGCCGAATAATCGCGTTGACGCGCGCCGAGTCCCTTCCCTACCGTC
Source organism: Streptomyces corynorhini (assembly GCF_003346515.1). GTDB lineage: Bacteria > Actinomycetota > Actinomycetes > Streptomycetales > Streptomycetaceae > Streptomyces > Streptomyces corynorhini. Next base: position 27,003 of record NZ_QQNA01000016.1, on the reverse strand, counting down.
GGTCATGTCCTGTTGTCGTCGATCGGAGTAGGACGTTGCGCATCTGAGGTCCTGAGACACCGTGCCGCCGGCCCGCCGTTCCCTCGGCCGCCGCGCGGATCGTGTGTGACCTCGGCTGCCCAGCCGTACTCCCGACCGGGTTCTCTCCCGTCCGCCCAGGACTCTCCGGATCGCGGTGTCTCCCCCCGCTGCCCCCAACCGCCGGGTTCCCGCCGCGTCCACGCGCCCCGGGGACCCCCGCCGCGACCGGAGACCTGTCATGGCCCACTCCCCCACCCACATCACCTGTACCGCGGTGTCCTTCGCCTGGCCCGACGGGACCGAGGTGTTCGACCACCTCCAACTGGCCGTCGGCGCCGGCAGAACCGGCCTGATCGGCCTCAACGGATGCGGAAAGTCGACCCTGTTGAAGCTCGTAGCAGGTGATCTCGCCCCCACCGAGGGCCGGATCGACGTCACCGGCGAGGTCGGATACCTCCCGCAGAGCGTGGTGCTGGACACCGCGCTCCGGGTGGACGAGGCCCTCGGCGTCGCCGCGACCCGCGCCGCGCTGCACGCCATCGAGGCGGGCGACGCGCGCGAGGAGCACTTCACCACCGTCGGCGACGGCTGGGACGTCGAGGAACGGGCCGTCGCCACCCTCGACCAGCTCGGTCTGGGCCGTATCGGACTCGACCGGACCATCGGCGAGATGTCCGGCGGCGAGTGCGTGCTGCTCCGGCTGGCCGCGCTGCTGCTGGCCCGGCCGGACGTGCTCCTGCTGGACGAGCCGACCAACAACCTCGATCTGCCCGCGCGGCGGCGGCTGTACGACGCCGTCGGCTCCTGGCCGGGCGTGCTGGTCGTGGTCAGCCACGACCGCGACCTGCTGGAGCGCGTCGACCGGATCGCCGAGCTGCGGGACGGCGAGGTGCGCTGGTACGGCGGCGACTACCGCGCCTACGAGGAGGCCCTCGCCCAGGAGCAGGAGGCCGCCGAGCGGATGGTCCGCGTCGCCGAGGCCGACGTACAGCGCCAGAAGCGCGAACTCTCCGAAGCCCAGTCCAAGCTGGCCAGGCGCAAGCGCTACGGCCAGAAGATGTGGGACGGCAAGCGCGAGCCCAAGATCATCATGAACGCGCGCAAACGGGCGGCCCAGGAGTCCGCCGGCAAGCACCGCGTCATGCACACCGAGAAGCTCGGCCAGGCGAAGGAGCGCCTGGGCGAGGCGGTGGAGGCGGTACGGGACGACGACGAGATCAGGATCGCGCTGCCGCACACCGTGGTCCATCCGGGGCGCGGCGTGCTGGCCCTGCGCGACCTGCGGCTGCGCCACGGAGCCGAGGTGCGCGGGGAGTTGGCCGTCCACGGGCCCGAGCGGATCGCGCTGGTGGGACGCAACGGAGCGGGCAAGACCACCTTGCTGCGCACCGTGGCCGGGGAGCTGGCGCCCGTGTCCGGCGAGGCGCTGGCGCGGGTGCCGCTGCGGTTCCTGCCGCAGCGCCTCGATGTCCTCGACGACGGGCTGAGCGTGGTGGAGAACGTCGCGCGGCTCGCCCCTGAGGCGACGAACAACGTGATCAGGGCGCAGCTGGCCCGCTTCCTCTTCCGGGGCGCGCGGGCCGATCAGCGGGCCGGCACGCTGTCGGGCGGAGAGCGGTTCCGCGCCTCGCTCGCGGCCCTGCTGCTGGCCGAGCCCGCGCCGCGCCTGCTGATGCTGGACGAGCCGACGAACAATCTGGACCTCGCGAGCGTGCGCGGGCTCACGGCCGCGCTGGAGGCGTACCGGGGCGCGCTGATCGTGGCGAGCCACGACGTGACGTTCCTGGAGTCGATCGGGATCACCCGCTGGCTGCTGCTCGACGGCGAGCTGCGGGACACCACACCGGAGGAGGTGCGCGCGGCGGACGGGACCCGCTGAGGGCGCCGTACGGCCCGCGAGGCCCGGCCCCGAGGCGGGCCCGGGGGGGCTTGGCCGGGAGCGGGGTCCTGACGTCCCCGTCCTGACACCCCCGTCCGGACCCCGCTCCCGGCCCGCGGCGCCCCGGGGCCATGATGGGCGGGTACCGGCCGACCGCCCCTCATCGCCTCGGAGGCACCCCGTGTCCAGCAGGAAAGCCCTGATCCGCCGCCCGAGCCCGCGTCTGGCCGAGGGGCTGGTGACCCATGTCGAGCGGTCCGCCGTCGATGCCGGGCTCGCGCTGCGGCAGTGGGAGGAGTACGCCCGCACACTGCGCGCGCACGGCTGGGAGACCGTCGAGGTGGCCCCGGTGGACGACTGCCCGGACGGGGTGTTCGTCGAGGACACGGTGGTCATGTTCCGCAACGTGGCCCTGATCTCCCGGCCGGGCGCCCTCGTGCGGCGCCCGGAGACGGCGGCCGTGGAGGAGCGACTCACCGCGCTGGGCTGCTCGGTGAACCGGGTGCGGGAGCCGGGCACCCTCGACGGCGGCGATGTGCTCAAGGTCGGTGACACGCTCTACGTGGGCCGGGGCGGCCGGACCGACGCGGCGGGGGTGGCGCAGCTGCGCGCGGCCTTCGAGCCGCTCGGGGCACGGGTGGTGGCCGTACCCGTGAGCAAGGTGCTGCATCTGAAGTCGGCGGTGACGGCGCTGCCGGACGGGACGGTCATCGGATACGAGCCGCTGGTGGACGCCCCCTCGGTCTTCCCGCGCTTTCTGCCCGTACCGGAGGAGTCCGGTGGCCATGTGGTGCTGCTGGGCGGCGGGAAGCTGCTCATCGCGGCGAGCGCGCCCAGGACCGCCGGGCTGCTGGCGGATCTGGGGTATACCCCGGTTCCGGTCGACATCAGCGAGTTCGAGCGGCTGGAGGGGTGCGTGACCTGCCTCTCGGTACGCGTGCGCGACCTGTACACATAACAGAGCGTAAGGACGTCTTCGGCCACCGGGCTTGGCCTCCGGCTTACCTCGGCCTTAACCTACGGTGTCGTAACCTACGAACCCGTAGGTACACCTCCGTCCCCCTGGAGCACCCGTGTCGATCACCTCCCCGCACCTCGGCAGTTCGGAAGCGTGGACAGACGCCCGACTGCTGTTCGCCCTGGAAGAGGTGGTGGAGAAGGAACTCAACCGCCACCTCAAGGTCGCCAAGGACTGGATGCCGCACGAGTACGTGCCCTGGTCGGACGGCCGTAACTTCCCCGGCTTCTTCGAGGACGGCGAGGAGTGGCGGGCGGACCAGTCCAAGGTGACCGAGGTCGGCAAGATCGCGCTCGTGGTCAACCTGCTCACCGAGGACAACCTCCCCAGCTACCACCACGAGATCGCCACGCTCTTCGGCCGCAACGGCGCCTGGGGCACCTGGGTGCACCGCTGGACCGCGGAGGAGGGGCGGCACGGCATCGTGATGCGCGACTACCTGCTCGCCTCGCGCGCGGTGGACCCGGACAAGCTGGAGCAGTTCCGGATGGCGCACATGGCGGAGGGGTACGAGTCCGACAACGCGCACTCGATGCTGCACTCCGTCGCGTACGTGGCGTTCCAGGAGCTGGCCACCCGCGTCTCGCACCGCAACACCGGCCACCAGTCGGGCGATCCGGTCTGCGACCGGATGCTGGCGCGGATCTCCACCGACGAGAACCTGCACATGGTCTTCTACCGCAACCTGCTCGGCGCCGCCTTCGAGATCGCCCCGGACCTGACCATGCGGTCGGTCCGCGACGTGGTCGTCGATTTCCGGATGCCCGGTCACGGCATGCCCGGCTTCGAGCGCGCCGCCGCGCAGATGGCCATCGGCGAGATCTACAACATGCGGATCCACCACGACGACGTGATCCAGCCGGTGCTGCGCTACCTGAAGGTCATGGACATAAGCGGGCTCGGCCCGGAGGGGCTGAAGGCGCAGGAGGAGCTGGGCCTGTACATGAACGGTCTGGACTCCGAGGCGAGCAAGTTCGACGAGAAGCTCGCCGCCCGCAAGGCGCGGATGGCCGCGCGCGCGGCCGGCTGACGCACGGCCCGACGCGCACGGCCTGACGCGCGCGGGCCGACGCGCGCGGGCCGACGCCCCGGGCCGAGGACCACAACGGCCGCCCCCGCGCAACTCCCGTACCGGACCGCTCCCCAGCGGTACGGGAGAGCCCGGCGGGCGGCCCTACCGCGCGGCTCAGTTCGCGGTGCGGCGCAGGTTCTGCCGTTCCTTCTCGGAGAGTCCGCCCCAGACGCCGAAGCGCTCGTCGTGGGTGAGGGCGTACTGCAGGCAGGCGATCCGGCCCTCGCAGGCGCCGCAGAGCCGCTTCGCCTCACGGGTCGACGACCCGGGGGCGGGGAAGAAGAACTCGGGCCCGGTCTGGGCACACAACGCGCTCTCCTGCCAGGAGAGTTCGTCCTTCACGCGGGCGCCGCCCGTAAGGTCGGCGGTCGCGCGGTCGATCGGTGCGGTGGTGCTGGCGGTGACGTTGATCGGCATACCCGTCACCTTGCCGGAGCCCGATAAACAAGTGATTGACGAACCGTCAACGACGGGGTCCCGCCCGGCTGTTCAGGCGTCCCGTCGGGCGCCCTCCATGAGCGCGAACCGCGCTCCGTAAGGGTCGCTCAGCTTCGCGAACCGGCCGACGCCCTCGATGTCGGTCGCCCCGACCCTGATCCCACCGCCCAGTTCGCGCGCCGCCGTAACAGTAGCCTCGCAGTCCGTCACGGCGAAATAGAGCAGCCAGTACGGCGCGCCGCCGGATTCGGCCGGGTCGGCGCCGAGCGGAACGAATCCGCCGAACATGCCCTCGGGGCCCTGACCTGCCGGGTTGACCATGCGGTACGTGCCGCTGCCGTCCGGCAGCGGCACGCTGAGCGCCTGCCAGCCGAAAACGGCGCCGTAGAAGGCGTACGCGACGTCCTCGTCGGAGGCGTACAGCTCGGTCCAGCAGAAGCCGCCGGGGCTGTTGACCACGTCAAGTCCCGCGTTCGTACCCGGCTGCCAGAGCGAGAAGCCCGCGCCGCCCGGGTCGGCGCACACCGCCGTCCTGCCGAGGTCGGCGACGTCCCTCGGCCCGTCCGCCACCGAGCCGCCGCGTCGCCTCACCGCCTCGGCCGTGGCCTCGGCGTCGGGCGTCGCGAAATACAGCGACCAGGACGGCGGCGCCCGCCCCGGATCCACCTCCATGGCGCCGGCCACGGTGCCCGCGCCCTGCCGGAAGAAGCCGTACCCGCCCGCGCCCGGTCCGGCGGGCGGGTACTCCCAGCCGAACAGGGCGCGGTAGAACGCGGCGGCGCCCACCAGGTCCGGGGTGTGCAGGTCGACCCAGATGGGGGCGCCGACGGCGTAGGGGGTGATGAGCATGGCGTGCTCCTCGGCTCGGCCCCCGCTGACGCGGTCCCCGGCTCCCAGTCTCCTCCCTCTGCTCGGCGAGCGCACACGCGCTAATGCCCCGCGTGCGCTCCGGCGCCGGACGCGCTCCCGCCGGACGCGCTCCCGCCGGAACCGGCGGTGCCGGGTGACGCGGCGGTGTGGTGCGGGTGGTCCGGGTCGTACCCCGGGATCGTGCCGTCCGCTTTGGCGATCAGCAGCAGGCCGGCCATGCCCATGTCCGAGTGGCTCTGGACGTGGCAGTGGTACATCCAGGCGCCCGCGCCGCCGCGCTCGCCCGCGATGATCTGGAAGCCGAAGGAGTCGGCCGGTCCCGTGATCTTGTTGTCGATCACCCGGCTGGGATCGTCGGGGCCGGTGAGCAGGCCCGTTCTGTTGTCCGCCCAGCGATGACCGTGGACATGGAACGTGTGGTAGAACTCGCCGTGCGTGATCATGACGATCTCGATCCGGTCCCCCACGGTGGCCTTGAAGTCGGGGCTCTCGGCTGCGGGCTTGTTGTTGATCGTCATGTCGTTGAAGACGATGGTGAACTGCTTGTCCGGCAGGATGTCGCCCTTCCTGCGGACGATGACGGGCCCGTAGAGCCCCTTGCGGATGCCGCCCGTGCCGTGGTCCGTGCCGACGACGTGGTCGTGGTAGTGCCAGTACCCCGCGCTGCCCGGCTGCCAGGTGCCGTCCGCGCGCGGGCCCGGGGCGTGGGTGCGCCAGGTGTAGGTGCGGGTGGCGCCGGGTTCGACGTGGCTCTTGTTCATCCGCGTGCCGTCGTTGGCGATGTCGTAGTCGACTCCGTGGACGTGCAGGCTGACCGGGACGTCCGTCGTGTTCTCGAACTCGATGTGGACGGTGTCGCCCTCGTTCAGCTCGATCGGCGGGCCGGGGATGGACGCCTTGCCGCGCTCGAAGCCGTAGCCCATCTGGCCGTTCGGCAGGGTCTCGGCGTACATCGTCAGGCGGCGCACCTGGCCGCCCGCCGGGGCCGTTCTGGGCGGGGTGTCCGCCGCGCGCGCGGCCGGGGCCGAGGCCGACGCGACGGACAGCGAGGTGATGCCGGTCGCGGCGACCGCTCCTCCTGCCAGCAGCCTCCGGTTGAAGCTCCGTCTGTCCATGGCCATAAACGAACTCCCCAGTGCCGTACGGAGTATTCGGGGCGCATGAGACCCCGGGGACGGCCACACGGTAGACCAGGGCACTTGGTTTATCCACACTCAGGACAAAGTTGGTGCGATTGCGGTCGTACCTATTGGCGAGTTGGCGAAAGAGGTCTAGCTTCAGGCGCTGTTGCTATGACCAACTGTTGCTGTGACCAAAGAGAGGTGGGTGAACAGATGCAGCGCGCACCACGTCACCGGTCGAGATCGCCTCGATCCAGACGTGCCATGGCCGCGGGTCTGGTGGCCGGCACGATGGCGGCTTCTCTGCTCGGCGGTACTCCCGCCACGGCCAAACCGTATCCGGAACCGGCTTCGACAACGTTGTCCCTTCCCTCGCCGCCGGGCGGTGAGGACGTCAAGGTGCTGGTCTTCCACGCCTCGGCGACCGAGGAGTCGCCGGTCGTCAACGCCGGCATCGAGGCCATCGAGTCGATCGGCCTGAGCGGGCCGTCGGCCGGACGGTTCAAGACCGAGGCCACGGCGAACGGTTCGGTCTTCACCAACGCCGACAAGCTCGGCACGTACAACGCGATCGTCTTCCTCACCGGCGGCGGCGATGTGCTCGACCCGGAGCAGGAAGCGGGCCTGGAGGCGTACGTCAAGGCAGGCGGCGGGTTCCTCGGCATCCACGAGGCCGCCCGTACCGAGCCGTACTCCGACTGGTTCACCGGGCTGATCGGAGCCCGGCCGACCGGCGCCCCGAGCACCGTCCAGCGCGCCACCGTGGAGGTCGGCGACCGGATCCATCCGGCGACCAAGAGCCTTCCGCAGGAGTGGAAGCGGCCCGACAAGTGGTTCAACTGGGCCGACAACCCCACCGGCAAGGTGCACACGGTGGCCCGGGTCAGGGAGAACACGTACAAGCCCGTGACCGGCGCCAACGGGGCGGACCACCCGATCTCCTGGTGCCGTGACTACGACGGCGGCCGGTCCTTCTACACCGGCATGGGCGGCACCGCCGACGCGTACGCGGAGACCGACTTCCGCGACCACCTGCGCGGCGCCCTCCAGTGGACCACCCGGATCTCCGCCGCCGACTGCAAGGCGACCATCGACGCCAACTACAAGGCGGAGCGCGTCACCCAGCCCAACCAGCCGGGCGAGCAGGACCAGATCGGCGAGCCGCACGGCCTGGTCACCGCGCCCGACGGACGGGTGCTGTACATCGGCCGCGGCGGCGGCGACAACAGCGACCCGGTGGTGACCGACTGGAACGACCCGGACGTGGGCAAGGGCACCGGGCAGATCCATGTCTACGACCCGCTGACCAAGAAGGTGACGCTCGCCGGAGCGCTGACGATCTTCGGTAACAAGGGCGGCGGCGACGAGCTGGTCAAGGTCGAGGAAGGGCTGCTCGGCATCGAGCTGGACCCGGCCTTCCAGTCCAACGGCTGGATCTATCTGCACTACACCCCGCACTCGGGGCTGGACCGCGACAAGCGGATCGCCGAGCGGCGCGTCTCCCGGTTCACCCTGAACCGCACGACGTACAAGCTCGACCTGGCCTCCGAGAAGGTCCTGCTCAAGTGGCCCGTACAGGTCCACAGCTGCTGCCACGCGGGCGGCGGGATGGCCTTCGACTCCAAGGGCGACCTGTACATCGCCACGGGCGACAACAACTCGTCCCAGTTCAGCGACGGCTACTCGGGCAACAACCCGCAACCGGCCTACAAGGGCGTCTCGTTCGCCGACGCGCGCCGGACGGCGGGCAACACCAACAACCTCAACGGCAAGATCCTGCGCATCCACCCGGAGCCCGACGGGACGGCCACCCTCCCCGAGGGGAACCTCTTCACGGGCAAGGAGCAGGCCGAGGGCGGCGGCAAGACCCGCGGCGAGATCTATGTGATGGGGGTGCGCAACCCGTCCCGTATCTCGATCGACAAGAAGACCGACACGCTGTACGCGGGCTGGGTCGGCCCCGACGCGGGCGCGCCGTCCACCACCTGGGGCCCCGCCAAGTACGAGTCGTTCTCGGCGATCACCAAGCCGGGCAACTACGGCTGGCCGTTCTGCATGGGCAACAACCAGCCCTACCGGGACCGCAATCTGCCCGACCCGACCAAGCCGCTGGGCTGGTACGACTGCAACGCCCCGAAGAACGAGTCCCCCAACAACAACGGTCTGGTGAACCTGCCGCCCGTCACGCCCTCCAACATCTGGTACTCGCCGCAGGGCGGCGGTCCTGACTTCCCGCGCGACGCCAACGGCGTCCCCAGCTACCAGGCGAGCCAGGGCACCTTCCTGCTGCCGTGGCTCAAGGGCGGCGGCCAGGCGGCCATGGACGGCCCGGTCTACCGCTACGACGAACGGAGCACCAGCACGGAGAAGTGGCCCGCGTACTGGGACGGCAAGTGGTTCGTCGGTGACTTCTACGACGCGGACAACCCGCGTCACGCGGTGCTGACCGACCCGAAGACCATGGCCAAGGGCGGCCTGCCGACCTCCGCGGAGTCGCTGAAGAAGATCATTCCGGTCGGTCAGGGCGGCATCCGCAACCTGATGGACTGGAAGTTCGCCCCGGACGGCTCCCTGTACGTCCTCGACTACGGGCGCGGCTTCTTCACCTCCGACTCCCAGTCCGCGCTGTGGCGTGTGACGTACAAGGGCGGCGCGCCGACCCCGGCCGCCAAGGACCTGGTCAGGAAGGCGGACTAGTGAGACAGCGCTTGAGAAATAGGCCCGCGCACCGGGCCCTTCGCCTGTGGACGGCCCTGCTGGGCGCGCTGGTGATGGTGCTCGGGCTGACCTCCACCGCCGCGTACGGCAGCGGCGGCGACCGCAGCGGCGGGCAGCCCGCGGACGCGAACGAGAAGGTGGCCGCGGCCCAGGTGCTCACCTGGACCGCCGGGGACCCGATCGACCACTATCTGACCGCCCCCACCACGGCCGAGGCCGGTCCCGCGACGCTCGTCTTCGAGAACAGCGAGGCCACCGGCAACACCCTCGGCATGCCGCACACGCTCACCTTCGACACCTCCGACTCCGCCTACAACAACGACGTCCAGGTGAACATCCTGGCCAACCCCGGTGACAGCAACGGCGGCAAGTACAGCGTCGAGGTCAATCTGACCCCCGGCACCTACCGCTACCACTGCGTCATCCCGGGCCACGGCCAGATGTCCGGCACCCTCACCGTCACCGAGGCGGGCGGCGGCGACGACACCACGGCGCCGGAGACCTCGGCCGAGGTGACCGGGCAGAAGAACGCCGACGGCGCGTACGTCGGCTCCGCGACGGTGACCGTGTCGGCGACCGACGAGGGCTCGGGCGTGGCGACGACCGAGTACGCGATCGGCGCGGACGGCGAGTGGCAGCCGTACACCACGCCGGTGGTCATCGACCAGGTCGGTGAGCACACGGTCCGTTACCGGGCGACCGACAAGGCCGGCAACGTGGCGCAGGAGAAGTCGGTGGCCTTCACCGTCGTCGCCCCGTCGAGCGACGACACCACACCGCCGGAGACCTCGGCGACGGTCAGCGGCGAGCAGGACGGCGACGGCGACTACCTGTCGATGGCGACGGTCACCATCACCGCCTCGGACACCGGTTCGGGCGTCAACACCATCGAGTACGCGCTCGGCGCCGACGGCGCCTGGCAGCCGTACACCGCTCCGGTGATGGTGCACGAGCTGGGGGCGCACACCGTCCGCTACCGCGCGACGGACAAGGCGGGCAACATGGCGCCGGCCAAGACGGTGTCCTTCACCGTCGTGGCCCCGCCGGTGAAGGACACCACACCGCCGGTGACGGGGGTGACGGTCACGGGTGACAAGAACTCCAACGGCGCGTTCATCACCAGCGCCAAGGTGACCCTCACCGCGACCGACTCCGAGTCGGGCGTGGACAGGATCGAGTACTCCCTGGACAGCGGCCCCTACCTCGCCTACACCGCCCCTGTGATCGTCGACCGGGTCGGCTACCACGCGCTCTCCTACCGGGCCACCGACAAGGCCGGCAACACCGCGCAGGCGAAGCAGGTGTCGTTCACCATCGCGCAGAGCGGCGGTGTACCGGCGCCCAACTGCCCCGAGTTCGACGAGCGGCTGACGGTGTTCGTCGGCACGGTCGACACGGGCGTGCCGAACCGGCTCACCCGCAACCGGTGCACGATCAACGAGTTGATCGAGGACGAGAAGGAGTGGACCTCGCAGGCCCTCTTCCTCAAGCACGTCGGCTCCGTGCTCGACAAGCTCCTCTTCGACAACGTCATCGACGAGCGCGAGTTCGACAAGATCACCAAGGCCGCCACCGACTCGAAGATCGGCACCCCGGGTCAGACCGAGGGCTACCGTGACCTCTTCGACGGCACGGCTCCGTCCCTCGCCAAGTGGGAGCAGGTCGGCGGCGGGGCGTTCGCGCTCTCCGACGACGGCGCCATCACCAGCAGCACCACGGTCGACGGCATGGGCATGCTGTGGTTCCCGCAGCGCAAGTACGGTGACTTCTCGCTGAAGCTCCAGTTCCGCGACGACGCCCCGGGCAACGGCAACGCCAACGGCGGTGTCTTCGTCCGCTTCCCGTACGTCCACGACCACCCCGAGGAGTCCCGGCCCGAGTGGGTCGCCATCAACTACGGCCACGAGATCCAGATCCTCGACAAGCCGGACGGCGACCTCTACAAGACCGGCTCGGTCTACGGCTTCGACCGCGTGGGTCTGGGCGGCGCGGGAGTCACCCCGAAGGGCACCTGGAACGACTACGAGATCCGGGTGGTCGGCCAGCACTACGAGATCCTGCGCAACGGGGTCCTGATCAACGAGTTCGACAACGTCGGCGGTCAGGAGTTCTACCCGGCACGCGCGGGTGACCCGGGCACGGACGGCCGGCGCTACGCCACCGGCTATGTCGGGCTCCAGGTGCACGGCGTGACGGACGTCATCTCGTACCGCAACGTGCGCATCAAGGAGCTGTAGCGGCCGAGCGACTCCGCACGGGCCACGTTCAGCGCCACTGTGCCCCTTCCCCCGGCCGGGGAAGGGGCACACGCGTCGTCCGTGGCCGCGCCGGGTCCGGTCGTCGGTCACGGGATCGGGCCGCGCCGGGACCTGACCGGGGACGGTTCCCGCCNNGGCGGGAACCGTCCCCGGTCAGCCCGTGGCGAGCGCCGTCGTGGGGGACACCCGTGCCGCCCGCATCGCCGGGTAGAGCCCGGCGACGGCTCCGATGACCAGGGTGCCCGCGGCACCGCCCAGCATGACGGCCGTCGGCAGCACCGGCGGCCAGCCCCGGTGTTCGGCGTATCCCGTGGTGATCAGCAGCCCGAGCACGGCGCCGCCACAGCCGCCGAGCCCGGAGAGCACGAGGGACTCCACGAAGAACTGGTTGCGTATCTGGCCCCGAGTCGCCCCGAGGGCCCTGCGCAGCCCGATCTCACCGCGCCGCTCCAGGACCGCGATGACCATCGTGTTCGCCACGCCGATGCCGCCCACCAGCAGGGCTACGGCGCCGATGCCGAGCAGCAGCCCGGTGAATGCCTCGTCGGCGGCGAGCTTCGCGGTGAGCGCGTCCGAGGGGCGGGCCACCCGTACGGCGTCGGGCTGTCGCGGGTTGACCGTACGGGCCAGGAGACTCCGTACGTCCCGCACCGCGTTCTCCTCGGCGCGGACGTAGACGGCCGTGGGATGGCCGTCGAAGCCCAGCGTCCGCCGCGCCGCCGCGAAGCCGACGAGCGCGGCGCTGTTCAGCTCGGGCGCGAGGACCACCGGTTCGAGGATTCCGATGACGGTGAAGTCATGGCCGCCGATCCGTATCCGGACGTCGGGATCCGCCCGTACGACCCCCAGTCTGCGGGCGGTCGCGGAGCCGAGCACCACGGCCGGATAGCCGCCGGTGGCCGGGTTGAGCCAGGTGCCGCTGGACAGGTCCGTCCCGAGCGTGGCCGGCAGGTCGGGCTGGACCGCGAAGACCTCCAGCGCGTTGGTCTCCTCCTCGGGGATCAGATCGGAGCGGTACACCTTGGCGTCGACCTTGCCGACGGCGCCGGCACCGGTCACGGCGGGCAGCCGCCGCACCATCCCGGTCGCCTCGGTGGGCAGCTTCGTCTCCGCCCCGGTCAGGGACTCCCCCGCTTCGGCGTACAGCAGGTTGGTGCCCAGCGTGTCGAGGGTGGCGCGCAGCTCGGCGCGGCTGGAGGTGGAGATGCCCACCACGGCCACCATGGCGGCGATTCCGATGGAGATGCCCGCCGCCGAGAGGACCGCTCGCAGCGGCTTCGCGCGCAGCCCGGACAGGCTCACCCGCAGGACGTCGAGCGGTCCGAGTCCGGCGGGGCGCAGGTCGGGACGGGCCACGGGGCGCTTCGGTGTCATCTCCATCGGGCCGCCTCCTGAGCGGTAGCGGTACGGGGTTCGGCGTCGCGGGTGTCCTCGGAGATCCGCCCGTCGCGCATGACCACCCGGCGCGGCAGCCGGGCGGCGAGATCCCGGTCGTGCGTGATGACGACCACGGTGGTGCCCTCGGCGTTCAGCTCCCGCAGCAGTTCGACCACGCGCGCCCCCGAGGCCGTGTCGAGCGAGCCGGTGGGCTCGTCCGCGAGCAGCAGCGAGGGCGAACCGGCGACCGCGCGGGCCAGCGCGACCCGTTGGCGCTCGCCGCCGGACAGTTCGTGCGGGCGGTGCCCCAGCCGGTGTCCGAGGCCGACCCGGCGCAGACTGGCGGCGGCGGCCACGGTTCTGGCCCGCCGGGACAGCCCCCGGTACAGGAGGCCCTCCGCGACATTGTCGACCGCGCTGATTCCGGGGGTGAGGAAGAACTGCTGGAAGACGAAGCCGATGTGCGCCGCACGGAGCGCCGACAGCGACCGGTCGGACAGTCCCTCGACCGGGTATCCGGCGATGCGTACCCGCCCGCGGGTCGGCCGGTCCAAGGTGCCCATCAGATGGAGCAGGGTGGACTTGCCCGATCCCGACGGGCCGACCACGGCGACGAGTTCACCGGGCAGCACCCGGAGGGACAGATCGCGGACGGCGTACACCGGCGGGGTACCCGGGTAGCCGCGCGTCACCGCGGTGAGTTCGACCACCGGCTCGACCACCGGCTCGGCGCCCGGCCCGCCGCCCGGCCCGCCGCCCGGCTCGGCGCCCGGCCCGGCGCCCGGCCCTGCTGGCGCGTTCACAGGGTGGGTATCCCGACCTTGAGTCCCTCGCGGACGCCCGTCCCCGACACCTCGACCCGGCCGCCGCTGAACAGGCCGGTGGTGACCGGCAGCAGCCGGGTGGTGCCGTCGGCCGCCACGGTCTGGACGCCGTAGCCCCCTTCCCCCACCGCGAGCAGCGCGGCCACGGGCACGGTCAGCACATCGCGGTGCCGCTCGCTCTCCGCTTTGACGCGGACCGGGGAGTACGTGAGAGAGCCCGCCGCCTTCCGGTCCAGGAGCGTGATCCGTACCGTCACCGTCCGTCCACCGTCCTTCTGTCCTTCGCCCCCGTCCTCCTCCCCCTTGCCGCCGCCACCCACCACCGTCCCCACCGAGGCGACCCTGCCGGTCGCCTCCCCGTCGCGGCCGGGGATGGTGACGCTCACCTTCCTGCCGACGGGCAGCAGCGGCCGCTGGGCCATGGTGGCCTTGACCGTCACGGCGATGCCCGCCCTGGTGGTGGCGAGCACGGGGCTGCCGCCGCGCGCCTCGTCGCCCGGCCTGCGGTCGGCCGCGCCCGCCCGGACGGCCTCCGGGGCGAACAGGACACGGCCGAGGTCGAGTTCTCCGGTACGGGGCAGGCCGAGGGTGCGCTGCCAGCGTCTCACCGCGTAGGCCGTGCCGGGGGTGTAGGTCTCATCGACCGTGAAGCCGGTGTAGCCGAGGGCGGCCAGATTGCTCTTCAGCTGGCGCACGTCCTTCCCGTCGGACATGCCGGGCGCGAAGGCGCGGTAGGCCGGGACCTTCCCGTACAGGAGGACGACCGGCTTCTCGTCCAGCCGGTAGAGGACTCCGCCCCGGGAGACCGTCGCCCCCGGGGCGGCCACCCATGTCACCGTGCCGGACAGCCGGTTGGGCAGATACACCTCGTCCGCGTACTCCAGCGTTCCGTCCAGCGTGTCCGACACCACCAGATCCCCGCGGGTCACCGGCGCCGTGGCGGCGGGCGGGGGCTGCGCCGACGGCACACGGTCCGCCCGGTCACGGACCACCACGACGCCCACCGCTCCGGCGGTCAGCACCAGAGCGCACACCACGACCACCCCTCGCCCGCGTCGGCGAGGGCGGTGCGGTGGGTCATCGGGCTCCGCGCGGGGTCGCGCGGCTGCCGCGGTGGCGGCGGCGGCTTCGGCTTCGGCTGCCGCGGTGGCGGCGGCTTCGGCTTCGGCCATGTGCTCGCGCCCGGCCATATGCCCGGCTCCGGCCATATGCCCGGCTCCGGTCCCGGCTCCGGTCCCGGCTCCGGCTCCGGCTCCGGTCCCGGCTCCGGCTTCCGCTCCGGTGACTTCGCTCTTGGCGTCACCCGCGCTTCCGGCCCGGGTCACTGTCCCTCACCGGGAACCGGGCCGGCCTTCGCGTAACACTCCTTCGACGCCTTCTCGTGCGCGGCCTTCTCGCTCTCCTCGATGCTGCTCATCTCGAAGCCCTTGTCGCGCATACAGCTCTCGACCTTGAGGCGCCACACCTTGTGTTCCTCGGTCTCCTTGCCGCCACCGGCCGCGCCGCCACTGCCCCCGCTGCCCTCGTCCAGGAACTGTTTGCAGGCGTTCCGGGCCTTGTCGATCTTCGCCTGGTCCTGGCTCTCGGTGACCTGGATGGAGACGTTCCCGTTCGCCTCCGGATCGTCCACCTTCAGGCCGTTGTCACGCAGACACCGGACGAACCTGAGGACGTCGGCGCCGGGGTCACCGGTGCCGGGCTGGTCCGCCGGGTCGCCGGCCGATGTCCTGCCGTCACCGGGCGCGTCCCCGTCCTTCCCACCGGGCCCGCAGGCCGACAGCAGAAGCAGAGGAAGCAACGCCGCGGCAGCGGAAAGCGCCAGCCGGCCTAATGGATCGCGTTTCACATGATCTCCCTTGATCTCCCTTGTCCAACGCCCCCGAAAATGAGCGCCGCCGCTTCATCCATGATGCCGGGACCACCATGGGGATCGCTCAAAGGATCATTACATTCGGCTGAGAATAAACGGAGCGGTAAATTCCCGCACAGAGTTCGAGCGTCAGTGCCATCCGGATGGCACTGACGCTCGAATCAATGTTCTGTTCTCACGCCCCGCTTCAGGGACGCGCGGCGAAAAGGATCAGCCGCCGATCGAACCGCCCCAGACCGCAGAGGTGCCGGCGGGGCAGGTCAGCGTGTGATTCCAGGTGCCGTAGTAATAGGTCCCGAAGGTGTACCGCAGCCCGTTGGAGCAGTCCACGTAGACCCGGTAGCCGTTGCCGCTGCAGGTCATGTAGAAGTTCCTGCCGGAGGCCGAGCCGTTCCAACAGGACGCCTGGATGGCGTTGGCCCCCTTGCTCACCGCCGCGCTACCGGCCGCCTTGCCGAGCGACTTCCCGGCCACTTCGGCCTTGACGGTCTGCCCCTGCTCCGCCCGCGAGGAGGCGACCTGCCCGTCCGTCGGCGCCGCGCTCGCCGCGGGCGCGAGGAATACCCCGCCGCCGAGCGTCAGCATGGCACCGGCACCGACGAGGCCCAGAGTTCTGCGGATCTTCATCTTTTCCCCCATTCAACGTCCTTGCTGAATCCGTGCACTCAATGAGCGAGCGGCTCGATTCTTGCCAGGGATCGTGAACGTGTCAATTTTCATCTTCTGCTCATGAAGTCTCCTTGTACGGCGAATCGGCCATTCCGCCGGATACTCGATCAACGACGGAAATCAGTCCCGAAAATCATCCGACCCCCGGCGACCACGTAATTCGACCAACTGAATGCGTCATTCCCCATAGCTTTCGGCCCGCCACCGAACATTATCGGCCAACATGGCGGGTTGACCTCTGGTTGCACAACCGTGCCACCCGCCCGACGACGGGCCGCGCGGCACCGCCCCTCGGGCCGTCATCGGGGCCACCGCTTCCCACAACCACCGGCAGAATGACGAGGGGAACCCCGTCGCCGAGGCCGAGGGCGGCTTCTTCATCGACGGCGAGGAGATGCCGATCGACATCGGTGACGAGAACGAAAGTCTGTACTGCCCCCAGCAGGTCCTGGTCCGCAACCTCACCGACGTCTTCCTCCGCGACGGCGGCGACCTCCGCTTCGAAGCCGCCGATGTCACCCCGGAGAACCTCACCGGCCCCCGTCCTCTGGTGCGCTACCAGGACGGTACGGGCCGGGCGAGGGCCATCGGCTGCGACAACGACGCCGAGGTCCTCGCGCGCGCCGTCATCCGGCAGGTCCGGCGGGGCGACGCGAGTCTGCTCGACGCGTACTCCGACACCTGCCTGAGCCACGCCTGGAACTACCGGGCCTTCGCCGCGTGGATCACCGAGCTGATGCACAACGCGGGTGACGCCTCGCGGGAGGGAGAGTTCCGCAAGCAGACCGCCCGAGCCGAACTGCGACGCCAGTTCACCTCGCCCGCGGCGAACCGGCTCTTCGGCGAACTCGTCTCCGGGGTGAATTGACGGACCCCGGCCCCGCGGGTCCGCCGCGACGCGCCAAGTCACCGGCCGCGGCTACTCCTCGCGCCGCGCCCGGCTCGGCTGGACCCGCTTGGGCTCCCCCGGCATCTTCGGGTAGTCCGGCGGGTACGGCATGTCGCCGAGACCGTGGTCCCGTTCGTACCGGTCGGCCAGTTCCAGCAGCCCCTCCAGACCGTACGTCTCCTCCCCCATCCCCGCGTGCACGTCGCCGAGTTCGGCGTACCGTACGGGCATGGTCGCCAGGTCGAAGTCGCTCGGTGCCACCTCGTCCAGCTCCGCCCAGCGCAACGGCGCGGAGACCGGGGCGTGCGGGTGGGGGCGTACCGAGTAGGCGCTGGCGATGGTGCGGTCGCGGGCCGTCTGGTTGTAGTCCACGAAAATGCGCTCGCCGCGCTCCTCCTTCCACCACGCGGTGGTCACCCGGCCCGGCATCCGGCGCTCCAGTTCGTGGCCGATGGCGATGGCGCAGCGGCGCACCTCGGTGAAGGTCCAGCGCGGTTCGATGGGGACGAAGACGTGCAGTCCCCGGCCGCCGGAGGTCTTGGGCCAGCCCCGCAGGCCCTGTTCGTCGAGGAAGGCGTGGAGTTCGTGGGCGGCCCGCACCGCGTCGGCGAAGTCGGTGCCCGGTTGCGGGTCGAGGTCGATGCGCAGCTCGTCGGGGTGGTCGGCGCGGCCCCGGCGGACCGGCCAGGGGTGGAAGGTGAGGCAGCCGAGGTTCGCCGCCCAGAGCACGGCGGCCACCTCGGTGGGGCAGATCTCGTCGGCGGAGCGGCCGCTGGGGAAGTCGATGCGGGCGGTGGGGATCCAGTCGGGGAGGTTCTTGGGGGCCCGCTTCTGGAAGAAGGACTCGCCGCCGACGCCCTCGGGGAAGCGTTCGAGGGTGGTCGGCCGGTCGCGCAGGGCGCGGACGATGCCCGGTCCGACGGCCAGGTAGTAGCGGGCGACGTCCAGCTTGGTGAAGCCGCGCTCGGGGAAGTAGACCTTTTCCGGGCTGGACAGCCGTACGCTCCTGCCGCCCGCCTCCAGCTCCACCGCCTGACCCGATGCCATGTGCGCCACGGTAGGCCGGGTGGGCGCGGCGCGCATATCGGGCGGAGCGCGGCGCCTCGCCGCACAATCGGTGCATGGACCTTCCGGTCATGCCTCCCGTCAAGCCCATGCTCGCCAAGTCCGTGTCCCGGATCCCGCCGGGGATGCAGTACGAGGCCAAGTGGGACGGCTTCCGGGCGATCGTGCACCGCGACGGGGACGAGCTGGTGATCGGCAGCAGGACCGGCAAGTCGCTCGCCCGGTACTTCCCCGAGCTGGTGGCGGCGTTGTGCGCGGAGCTGCCCGAGCGGTGCGTGGTGGACGGCGAGATCGTGGTCGTGCACGGGGACCGGCTGGACTTCGAGCTGCTCTCCGAGCGCATCCACCCGGCGAAGTCCCGGGTGGAGCTGCTCGCCGAGCGCACCCCGGCCAGCTTCGTCGCCTTCGATCTGCTCGCCCTCGGGGACGTCTCGCTGCTGCCCGTCCCGCAGGAGCGGCGCAGACAGGCGCTGGAGGCGGTGTTCACGGGCGTACGGGCGCCGGTCCATCTCGCGCCGGCCACCACGGACGCGGAGCTGGCCGCCGAGTGGTTCGAGCGGTTCGAGGGCGCCGGGCTCGACGGGGTGGTGGCCAAGCCGCTCGACCTGCCGTACCGGCCGGACACCCGGTCGATGTACAAGATCAAGCACGAGCGGACAGCGGATGTGGTGGTGGCCGGTTACCGCGTCCACAAGAGCGGCCCCGTGGTGGGCTCGCTGCTGCTCGGTCTCCACGACGCCGACGGTGTCCTCCAGCACGTCGGGGTGTGCGCGGCGTTCTCGATGCGGCGCAGGGCGGAGCTGGCCGAGGAGCTGGAGCCGTGGCGTACGGAGACCGCCGAGGGCCACCCCTGGGCGGCGTGGGCGCAGGAGTCCGCGCACGAGAGCGCCCGGCTGCCGGGCGGGCCGAGCCGCTGGTCGGGGACGAAGGACCTGTCGTGGCTGGCGCTGCGCCCCGAGCGGGTCTGCGAGGTGGCGTACGACCATATGGAGGGCGACCGGTTCCGGCACACCACGCAGTTCCGCCGCTGGCGCCCGGACCGTACGCCGGAGAGCTGCACGTACGCGCAGCTGGAGGAACCGGTCCGCTACGACCTGGCGCAGGTGCTGGACGGGTAGGTCCGAGGTGGCGTCGTCCGCCGCGCGTGCCTGCCGGGCGGCCCCCGGGCGGACGGGCGCCCCGGACCTGCCCGCCCGGCTCCCCCGGAGCACCGCTGACCCGGTGGGGGGAGGCGGGGCACGCGGCGGGTGACGCTCCGGCGCGTGACCGGCGCGCCGGGCCCCGGCGCGTCTAACGTCGCCCCATGCGTGTACTCGTCACCGGAGGCGCGGGCTTCATCGGCTCGCACATCGTCGCGGCTCTCGCCGCGCTCGGCCATCAGCCCGTGGTCCTGGACGCCCTGCTCCCCTCGGCCCATCCCGTACCGCCGTCCCGGCCACCCGGGGTCGAGTGGATCCACGCGGACGTACGGGACGAGGCGGCCGTGGCGGGCGCCCTGCGCGGGGTCGACGCGGTCTGCCACCAGGCGGCGATGGTGGGGCTCGGCAAGGACTTCGCCGACGCGCCCGCCTATGTGGGCTGCAACGACCTGGGCACGGCCTCGCTGCTCGCGGGCATGACGGCGGCGGGCGTGCGGGATCTGGTGCTGGCCGGGTCGATGGTCGTGTACGGCGAGGGACGTTACGACTGCCCGGCGCACGGGCGGGTCGCGCCGGGGCCACGGGCGGCGGCGGATCTGGCGGCCGGCCGGTTCGAGCCCGGCTGCCCGCGCTGCGGCGCCGAGCTGGTGCCGGGGCTGATCGGCGAGGAGGCCGCCGCCGATCCGCGCAACGTGTACGCGGCGACCAAGCTGGCCCAGGAGCACCTGGCGGCGGCCTGGGCGCGGGCCACCGGCGGCCGGGCCGTCTCGCTGCGCTACCACAACGTGTACGGGCCGGGGATGCCGCGCGATACGCCGTACGCGGGCGTCGCGTCGCTCTTCCGCTCCTCGCTGGCGCGCGGCGAGGCGCCCCGGGTCTTCGAGGACGGCGGCCAGCGCCGGGACTTCGTCCACGTAGGGGATGTGGCGGCGGCGAACGCGCTGGCGCTGGCGGCCGTACGGGAGCGGGAGGCGGGCGCGCTCAGCGCGTTCAACACCGGCAGCGGCGACCCGCGCACGGTGGGCGAGATGGCGGCGGCCCTGGCCGCGGCGCACGGCGGTCCCGGCCCGGTGGTCACCGGCGAGTACCGGCTCGGCGACGTCCGGCACATCACGGCGTCGTCGCGGCGGCTGCGGGCGGAGCTGGGCTGGCGGCCCGCCGTCACGTTCGACGCGGGCATGACGGAGTTCGCGCGGGCGGGACAGCGGCCGGTGGCCGCCGGCTGACCTCCGGCCTCCGCGCTGTTGCCGTCCGCCTCTTCCTCTTCTCGTGTCTCCTCTTCTCCTGTCTCCTCTCCCCCCTTCCTCTCCTGCCTTCTTCCGGTGTTCCGTCGCCCCCTCGTCGCCGCTCTACGTCCTCCGTGTCCGCCGCGTCTGCTGTGTCTGCTGTGTCTGCTGTCTCCCTGTCATCCCTCCCTTGTCTGCTTCGGAATTCGGACGGTGCCGGACATGACCCACCCCACCCCCGCCACGGTCGACCTCGTGCTCCCCTGCCTCGACGAGGCCCTCGCCCTGCCCTGGGTGCTGGAGCGCGTCCCGGCCGGATGGCGCGCGATCGTCGTCGACAACGGCTCGTCCGACGGCTCGCCGGAGATCGCCGCCGGGCTCGGCGCCACGGTGGTGCGTGAGGACCGGCGCGGTTTCGGGGCGGCCTGCCACGCCGGACTCCTCGCCGCCGAGGCCGAGTTCGTCTGCTTCTGCGACTGCGACGCGTCCCTGGATCCCGGCCTGCTGCCCGGCTTCGTCGCGGAGGTGGCGGCGGGCCGCGCCGATCTCGTGCTGGGGCGGCGCCGGGCGCGGACCCTGGGTGCCTGGCCGCCGCACGCGCGGGCCGGGAATCTGGCGCTGTCCCGGATGACGTACCGCAGGACCGGGGTGCGGCTGCGCGACCTCGGCCCAATGCGGGCGGCGCGCCGGGAGGCGCTGCTCGGGCTGGGGCTGACCGACCGGCGCAGCGGCTATCCGCTCCAGATGGTCGTACGGGCGGCCGACGCGGGCTGGCGCGTCACCGAGCGGGACGTGCCGTATCTGCCGCGCGCGGGGAAGTCCAAGGTGACCGGCACCTGGCGGGGCACCTGGCAGGCGGTGCGCGACATGCGCGCGGTGCTGGCCGAGGCGCCGGTGCCCCCGTCCGCCGGTCCGGCTCCGGTGGGCGCGGCCGTGGAGCCGTAGGACCGTAAACCCGTCGAATCTTCTCTCACCGGTCTGGCCGCCCCGGCATGCGTACCGCCGTAAGGGGTGTGACGGTGCAGAGATGACGACTGCCGGAGTGACCGCTCCCCCCGCCGCGGCCACCGCGCCGCCCGTACTCGACAAGCGGCAGCGGAACGTCGTCTTCGCCACGATCATGCTCGGCATGCTGCTCGCGGCGCTCGACCAGACGATCGTCGGCACGGCGCTGCCGACGATCGTCTCGGACCTGGGCGGCGCGGCGCACATGTCGTGGGTGGTCACCTCGTATCTGCTCGCCGAGACCGTCGCCACGGTGCTGGTCGGCAAGTTCGGTGACCTCTTCGGCCGGAAGCTGATCTTCCAGATCTCGGCGGTCGTCTTCATCACCGGTTCGTTCCTGTGCGGTCTGGCGACCGACATGACGCTGCTGATCTCCTGGCGCGCGCTCCAGGGCATCGGGGCGGGCGGGCTGATGGTCACGGCGATGGCGCTGATCGCCGATGTCATCCCGCTGCGCGAGCGCGGCAAGTACCAGGGGGCGATCGGCGCGGTCTTCGGTGTCGCCACGGTGGTGGGACCGCTGCTGGGCGGGGTCTTCACGGACAATCTGAGCTGGCGCTGGTGCTTCTACGTCAATGTGCCGATCGCGATCGGCGTGGTGATCGCCGCCGCCCGCACCATCCCGTCCGTCAAGGCGGTGTCGCGGCCCGCCATCGACTATCCGGGCATCGCGCTGGTGGCGGTGGGGGCGAGCGCGCTGATCCTGGCGACGAGCTGGGGCGGCAATCAGTACGCGTGGGGCTCCCCGGTGATCCTGGGGCTCTTCGCGGGCGGCGTCGCGGCGCTGGCGCTGTTCTGCGTGGTGGAGACGCGCGCGGCCGAACCGATGCTGCCGATGCGGCTGTTCCGTACCCCGGTCTTCGCGGTCTGTTCGGTGCTGAGCTTCATCGTGGGGTTCGCGATGCTCGGCGCGATGACGTTCCTGCCGACCTATCTGCAGTACGTCGACGGCGACTCGGCGGTGATCTCCGGGGTCCGTACCCTGCCGATGGTCGTCGGTCTGCTGATCGCCTCGGTCTTCAGCGGCACTGTGGTCAGCAGGACGGGCTCCTACCGGCTGTTCCCGATCGCCGGGTCGCTGGTGATGGCGGTGGGGCTGTATCTGCTGTCGCGGATGGGGCCGGGCTCCGGGGTGTGGCGGGAGTCGGGGGCCATGTTCGTGCTGGGCCTGGGCATCGGGCTGTCCATGCAGGTGCTGACGATCGCCGTGCAGAACACCGTGGACTACGCCGACCTGGGCACGGCGACCTCCGGGGTCACCTTCTTCCGTACGCTGGGCAGCGCCTTCGGCACGGCCGTCTTCGGCACGATCTACGCCAACTCCCTCAAGCCGCGGCTGCGCACCGGCATCGCCGAGGCCGTACGGGCGGCGGGCGCGGGCGCCGATCCGGCGGCCGTCTCGCGCGCGGCGCAGAACCCGCAGGGGCTGCACCGGCTGCCCGCCGCGCAGTCGGGGCCGGTGATCCAGGCGTACGCGGACGCGCTGCACACGGTGTTCCTCGCGACGGTGCCGGTGGCGCTGCTGGGGTTCGTGGTGGCCCTCTTCCTCAAGCAGGTGAAGCTGCGCGACTCGGCGCGGGCCGGCTCCACCGACATGGGCGAGGGGTTCGCCTCGCCGGGCTCGGGCGACTCGGCGCGGCTGCTGGAGCTGTCGGTGGGCAAGATCCTGCGCTCCACGCCCAAGGAGGAGGCGCGCTCCATCCTGGCGGGCAGCGACACGCGGCTGGACGTGGCCGGGGCGTGGGCGGTGATGCAGGTCGAGCTGTTCACCCGGATGGTCGGCCACGCCAGTGCGGGGCTGATCGCGGGGCGGCACCGGATCCCGCCCGAGGTGCTGCTGCCGGTCTTCGACCGGATGGTCGAGGAGGGGTATCTGACCAGGACCGGCAATCTGCTCGCGCATACGGCGGCGGGGCGGCGTGAGGCCGGGGTGATCACGGGGGCGTGGGGGCACTGGCTGTGCGAGCGGCTGGAGGCCGACCTGGGGCGGCCGAGCGGGAGTGAGCTGCGCGACGCCGTGCACGCGATCGCGAAGCGGCTGCTCGCCGAGGATCTGGCGCACGATCTGCCGGGCGGGCACGGGCTGCGGCCCTCGGGGGCGACCCGGGCGGTCGCGCGCTGATCACCCGGGGAAGGTGCCGTCCACGTAGACCCAGGCGCCCTCGTGCCGCTCGAACCGGCTGCGCTCCAGCAGCTCGCCGCCTCGGCCCGCCTCCCGGAAGTGCGCGCGGAACGTGACGGTCCCGGTGGTGTGGAAGGCGCTTCCGTCGGTGGTCTCCAGGATCTCCAGGCCGGTCCAGCGCGTCCCCGGGTCGAGGTCGAGGCGCTCGGGCCGGGTGGCGGGGGCCCAAGTGCGCAGCAGATACGGCGCGTCGAGCACGGCGAAGGCGGTGTAGCGGGAGCGCATCAGCGCCTCGGGGGTCGGCGCGGTGGCGGTACCGGTGTGGAGGCGCCCGCAGCACTCGCCGTACGGGGCGTTCAGGCCGCAGGGGCAGGGCGAGTCGGCGGTGACGGCGCCGCGGGAGGCAGGGACGGTACGGGAGCGGGGGGTACGGGAGGTACGACGGGCCATGGCGCCATTGTCCCCCGCGTCATGCCGTCCCCGGCCCCCTACCCATGTCCGTATCCGTATCCGTGCCCGTGCCCGTACCCGTACCCGTACCCCGCGTCCGGGCCCGCCGTGGACCGGCCGCGGCTCAGTTCCGGGCCCGGTGCCCCAGCCGCGCGGAGAGCGCGCCCGCGCCCTTGACGGCGAGCTGGGCGAGTTCGACTTCGCGCTCGTCGCTCCAGCGAATCATCGGCACGGAGATGGACAGGGCGGCGACCACCCGGCCGACCCGGTCGCGTACCGGCGCGGCCACGCAGCTCACATCGGGGTTGGACTCGCGGTGCTCGACAGCGAAGCCGCGCTCCCTGATGCCGGACAGCTCCGCGCGCAGCGCCTCGGGTTCGGTCACGCTGGCGGGCGTCATCGCGACGAACTCGTGTCCGGACATGCGCAGTTCGAGGTCGTCCTGGGACAGTGAGGCGAGCAGCATCTTGCCGACCGAGGTGCAGTGGGCGGGCAGCCGGCGACCGGCCGCCGAGACCATACGGACCGCGTGGGTGGAGTCCACCTTCGCGATGTAGATGACGTCGGTGTCCTCCAGGATGGCGACGTGGACGGTCTCGTCGCAGGTCTCGGCTATCTCCCGGGCGACGGCCCGGCCCTCGGCGGCGAGGTCGAGCTGCTCGGCGTAGCGGCTGCCGAGCTGGTAGGAGCGCACCCCGAGCCGGTAGCGGCCGGGGCGGCCCGGCACGGGGGCGAGATAGGAGCGGGCCGCGAGCGTGGTGAGCAGCTCGTGCACGGTGGTACGCGGCAATTGGAGTGTGCGGATGACATCGGGCGCGGAGAGCGTGCCGTCGCCCTCCAGGAACAGTTCGAGTATGTCCAGGGCCCGCGTCACCGCGGGGACCAGGCGACCCACGACCGACCACCCACCCCTCTTGTTCGGTACTTCGGCCGTCGGCCGAGATGACGAACACAGGCTAACCGGTGCACTACCCATTGACACCCCTCGGAGAGCCTGAATACCGTCACGCCACGATTTCGAACGTGTGACGAAATTTCGAACGCACCCTAGGGACATCGCCTTGCGCATTACGGGAATCAGCACGCATGTCGTCGGTACGCCCTGGCGTAACCTCACCTACGTCCTGGTCCATACCGACGATGGTCTCACCGGAGTCGGCGAGACGCGGATGCTCGGCAGGACCGACGCGCTCATCGGCTATCTTCGGGAGGCCGAGGCCAACCACATCCAGGGCTCCGACCCGTTCGCGGTCGAGGACCTCGTACGCCGGATGAAGTACGGCGACTACGGGCGGGCCGGCGAGATCGTGATGTCCGGGATCGCGGTCGTCGAGATGGCGTGCTGGGACATCAAGGGCAAGGCGCTGGGCGTGCCGGTGTGGCAGCTGCTGGGCGGCAAGGTCACCGACCGGGTCAAGGCGTACGCCAACGGCTGGTACACCACCGAGCGGACCCCGGACGCGTATCACGCGGCCGCGCGGGGCGTGGTGGCGCGCGGCTACCGGGCCCTGAAGATCGACCCGTTCGGAACCGGCCACTTCGAGCTGGACCGGGCGGCGAGCAACGACGCGGTGGCGCTCATCGAGGCGGTGCGGGACGCGATCGGGCCCGAGGCCGAGCTGATGCTGGAGATGCACGGCCGGTTCAGCCCGTCGACCGCGATCCGGCTGGCCCGTGAGATGGCGCCGTACGCCCCGGCCTGGCTGGAGGAGCCGGTGCCGCCGGAGAACCTCAAGGCGCTGGCGAAGGTGGCCGAGAAGGTGGAGCTGCCGGTGGCCACCGGGGAGCGTATCCACGACCGGATCGAGTTCCGCGAGCTGTTCGAGTCGCAGGCCGCCGACATCATCCAGCCGGACGTCGGCCACATCGGCGGCATCCTGGAGACCAGGAAGCTGGCCGCGACCGCCGAGACGCACTACACGCTGATCGCGCCGCACAATGTCGGCGGTTCGGTGCTGACCGCCGCCAGCCTCCAAGTGGCCGCCTGCACACCGAACTTCAAGATCCTTGAGCACTTCAACGACTTCGCGGACGCGGAGATCAAGAAGGTCGTCAAGGGCGCCCCGCAGGTGGATCCCGAGACCGGCTGCTTCGAGATCTCGCACGCGCCGGGGCTCGGCGTCGAGTTCGATGTGGACGCGGCGGCCGAATTCCCGCAGCAGCGGGCGCGGTTCGACCTGTGGGCCGAGGGCTGGGAGAAGCGCGACCCGAAGGCGGAGCGGTGAGCACTCGCTCCGTCGTCGTCGACCGGCCGGGCGTCCACCGGCTGGTGACGGGCCCCGAGCCGGTGCCGGGTCCGGGAGAGGTACGGGTACGGGTCGCCGCCGCCGGGATCTGTATGAGCGACCGGGAGGTGTACGACGGGCGGCGCGACGCGGCCTATGTGCGCTACCCGGTGACGCCCGGTCACGAGTGGGCCGGGACGGTGGACGCGGTCGGCGAGGGCGTCGGCCGCGAGCTGATCGGCCGCCCCACGGTCGCCGAGGGCTTCCGCGCCTGCGGGGCGTGCGACCGGTGCCGGGAGGGCGAGACCTCGCTGTGCCAGAGCGGGTACGAGGAGACGGGCTTCACGCTGCCCGGCGCCTTCGCCGACCATGTCGTCGTCCCCGCACGGCTCTTGCACCCGCTGGCGGAGGGTGCGGACCTGCGCGCCGCCGCCCTGCTGGAGCCCGCCGCGGTGGTCGCCGCCGCCGTGCGGGCCGGACGGCCCGAGCCGGGCGAGCGGATCGCCGTGGTCGGCGCGGGCACCCTGGGGCTGCTCGCCGTACAGCTGCTCGCCGCCTCCTCCCCCGTCGAGCTGACGGTGATCGACCCGCGGGCCCGACGCGGCGAGCGGGCACGGGAGTTCGGGGCGAGCGGGGCGGGTACACCGGAGGAGGCCGAGGAGCTGCACGGGCGGTTCGACCTGGTCGTGGAGACGGCCGGGGCGCCCGCCACCGCCGCCTCCTCGTGTCTGCTGGCGCGGCGCGGCG
>NZ_QQNA01000159.1 GCF_003346515.1 Streptomyces corynorhini | reverse complement strand
CGGGGTGCGCGGCGCGGGCGGCGACCGGGCCGATGTCCTGGTGGGCGCCCGCCGTGGCCTGCGCGACAGATCGTACGTACGCGTACGCCGCACCAGCCGCTGGCCGCCCACGCTGCTGGTGGACGGCATTCCCTGCGTACGCCCGGTCCGAGCGGCCGCCGACTTCGCGGCTCACGAACCCTCCCCGGAACGGGTGCGCGCGATCCTCGCGGCCACCGTCCAGAAGTGCCCCTGCCACCCGGAGGACCTCCGCGCCGAACTCCACGCCTCCCACGCCCTGCGCAACCCGGCGGTACGGGCCGTCCTGGACGAACTCCGCGTGGGCGTCCAGTCCATCGCCGAAGGCCAGGCCCGCGACACCCTGCGCGCGGCGGGAGTCCCCGAGGCCCTCTGGAACCCCAGTCTCCTCACGGCCGACGGCGCCTTCCTCGCCCGCCCGGATGCCTACTGGCCGTTCGCGGGCGTGGCCCTGGAGATCGACTCGGAGGAGTTCCACCGGGGCGTGGCCGAATACCGCGCCACCCTCCGCCGCCGCCTGCGCATGGAGGCCCACGGCATCGACGTGGTCAGCGCCGTCCCCGCCCTGGTCCGTGACCACCCGCAGGAGTTGGTCAGGGCGGTCAGGGCCAAACTCCAGCAGGCCAGAGCCCGCCCGGACCGCCCGGAGGTCATCATCCGCCCGTACCGATAACACCCGAGAGGGCAAGCCCCGCAGGGTCGCACGAGGCGGCGGCCCTGGCTTCGGCGGCCCGTGCCCGAACGCGCTCGGGCGACAGCGCCCCAACCGGCTGTACGGACGCGACCGCGCCCCGGCACACACCGCACTCGCCGCCCACCAGCGCCTCGGGCCGCGCGGGAGCCCGGCACTTGGCACACTCCACGACCCGAGGCGCCGCCCGCTCCGAATCCGCGGGCCGGGGCGGCAGCTTGGCCACGAGCCGCGAACGGACGAGTCCGGCCGGATGATGAACGGGCGAGGGCAGCCCGTGGGCGAGGGCGCGCAGTACCTCCTCCTCACCAGCTCCCCGCCCGAACCACTCGACGACCAAGGGCTCCAGGGCGGCGCAGTCGGCGGAGGACAACGACAGAACGGGAGACCGGCGCCCGAGGGAGGCGAGCAGGGCGTACCCCCGCGACCGCTCGGGCGGCGGCGTGGGGCGGCGGTCGCGAGCCTGAACCGGTTCTGACGCGTCGCCTCCCGCACTCCACTCGCCATCACTGCGGGCGGCCCGGGAGAACCACGTGCGGGTGACCCACCGAGCCCCATGAGACCCGACGACATGCTCCCGCTTCCGCAACAGATGCCCGGCCCGCTGAAGGAAGTTGAGGGCGGTGCGCAGGGCGCACTGCCCGTAATCCATCACCTTGGCCAGGGCTTTCACCGAAATATCGGCACCGTCCGGCAGCCGGTCGATGAAGGAGGCGATGGCAGCTTCACGCGCGGGCAGGAGCGCGAAGTCGGCGGCGGAAGAAGCCGGTTGACCAGCCAAGGACCGCTTCCCGAACCCGGCAGGGGCCATGGGGTGGGGAGCGGAGTGCGGGGGAGGCGGGGCATCACTAAACTGCGTACCAGCCAAGGGGATCGCCTACTTCGATCTCGTCGGTCAGGCCCCTGCCAGGTGCGCTAACACCAGGCGGGGGCTGTTTACGTCCGAGAGGCACGCTAGACCGCAGTCACCGTAAGTCGCAAGGCGAACACGAAAAGTCAACCCCCTGCCTCCTCGCGGGGGGCAGGGAGGGTGGGTGGGAAACAAGAACCAACCACTCAAACAAACAGGGCTCGCCCCCCGAAGCTCGGGACCCGACGAGGCCGTCACCCTCGAACCCCAGCTCAACGCAGGGCGGTCAGCCGCCCTCGACCCTCGAAGCTCAAGCCCCGAGCCGCCCGCTTGCTCCCGGCCGGTGCAGCGCCCCGACGAACCCGGCCCATGCGTCCTGTGCGAAGAAGAGCCGGGGTCCATCGGTGTTCTTCGAGTCGCGTATGACCGTCGAGCCGGGCAGGCGCGCGGCTTCGACGCACTCGGTGGTGTTGCCGCCGCTGTAGGAGGACTTGAACCACTCAAGAGTCTCCGTGGACCGGACCACTGTCACCATCACATCTCCTCGCGAACCCGTCGGATCATGGCCGATGAGGCGGCCGTGTCCAACGCTTGTGCGCGGAGGTAGTCGAACGCAAGGCGATAGCGGTTCAGTTCGGCATCCTTCTCCATGAAGACCGAGCCGACGTGCAGGTCGACATAGACCACGTCCAGCGAGGGCTCCGCTCCGCCGAGGATGACGAAGCTGCCCAGTGCCGCGGCGTGGGCTCCCTTCGCGAACGGCAGGATCTGAAGCGTGATGTGCGGCGACTCATTGGCTTCCAGGAGATGATCAAGCTGCTCACGCATGGTCCCTGGCGAGCCGACCACCCGCCGGATCACGGACTCGTCCAGGATCGCCCAGAGATGCGGAGGCGTGGCCCGGCTCAGGATCTCCTGCCGCTTCATCCGGATATCCACGAGCCGCTCGATCTCCTCGGCGGTGAGCCGCATCTCGTTGGCCTGCTGGATTGCGGTGGTGTAGCTCCTGGTCTGGAGAAGCCCCGGGACGTAGACGCAGGAGAAGTGGTCCTCCCGTACGGCCTCGTCCTCCAGCGTCAGCAGCAGACTCATATCCGCAGGGATGGAGTCGGTGAACGGAGCCCACCACCCTTGGCTCCTTGCATCCTTGGCGAGCCCGACCACCGCGTTCCGCTCCGCCTCGCTCACGCCGTACCCCCGGCAGAGCGCGTCCACGATGGGCCACTTCACCGGCCCTTCCTGGGTCTCGTACCGGCTGACGGTGGCCTTTGAGACCCCGACGAGCCGGCCGGCTTCCTCCAGTGTCATGCCTTTGTTCGCCCGGAGCTTCCGCATCATCGCGCCAAGTTGCCGACGGCGGGTTGTGGTCCTCGCTGACATGGGGAACAGCCTTCCACTTCGAGCCGGAATCTGTCGCTCCACCCAACAGGCCCCTGACCGAAGGGCGTTCATGATCGCGCAGATTCACCCGGGAGAGTCTCGTGAGAAGTTACATGGAGAGACTTCTCAGTGTCATACTCGGACCGAACGGCTACTCAGAGCAGTCGTACGGATACGTTCTGCGCGGTACTGACGTGGCTAACAAGGAAGTGCTCCATGTGCAGCTGCGGAGAGACCCGTCCTCGTGTCCGTTGCGTTCTCCCCTTCGTGGCGGACCCCGGCCAGCTCCACACTCTGCGAAGAGTCGTGCGAGACCAGCTCAAGACATGGGGTGCCTCCGTACTTGCCGACGAGGCGCAGCTCGCGGTGACGGAACTCGCGACGAACGTCACCAAACATGTGGGTCGCGGAGTCCCGGCAACTCTCCTCATGGAGTCGAGGGGAGACGGACTGCGCATCGAGATGCACGACACCAGCCACGCGATGCCGACCCTGAAGTACGCCGGCTGCGGCGATGAATGCGGCCGGGGCCTCCACCTGCTGGCGTCGGTAGCGGCGGCCTGGGGCACCACCATGACGGCGACGGGCAAGGCGGTCTGGTGCGAGTTCCCCCTCGGTCAAGCGGGGCGGCAGTGCCTCCGCACCTACCGCGCGTCCACGGTACTCGGCGCATACCGGACTCTCCCCGGCGCACCGACCGGACCTGATCAGTCCCGTCGGCCCGCCGCGGAGGAGTGCGCGACTGTCCTGATCGCGGACCTTCTCCACTGGCTGGCAGCCCACGGCGCAGACCTGGACGCTGTACTCGACCGCGCGCAGACGCACTATGAGGCGGAAGCCGCCTGATGACGTCGGCGGCAGGGGTGTCTACGTATCTTCGGCGGCTTTCAAGGCTTCTGCAATCTCCACACGGACGGCCGCCGGGGTGCGCCATGATTCGCCTCGGTAGCTTCTGTGGCACATGCGATGGCAGTTGGAGCAGAGGAAGGCGAGATCGGCAAGCCTGGTCTCGCAAGGTCCTGAGATATGGAGGGGCAGGACGTGGTGCACCTCGATAAAATCGTCCCCCATCTCTCCGTACGTCTGACCGAAGTTGAAGTCACAGACTTCACATTGGATCGGCAGGCCGAGCTTGCGGGCAGCTTTGATTTTGCTGGACCGAAGCTTAGGGTTTCGTTCGCGCGAGAGCGCCCAGCGCGCCAGCAGGCGGCCTTCTCTCGCTGTGGTGCCGTCCTCCGCGATCTCGTCGGGCTGTTCCCGGATTTTGGACAGTTCGCCAGAGCCGATACCGTCACGGATCGCCTGGGCGCTGCGGAGCATCCTGGACTCATCGTCAATGAAGTCCTTGATAACAATCAAGTCGAGCCTGCCCCCCTTCGTTCTTCCTCCTCCGTGTTTGGGATGATTCGTAGCCAGGTCGGTAGTTTTATGGCTCACACTGCCGACGGACCGATACTCGGGGAGCTGGTTCGCCACGCCACTGTGCAGGGGCAGCGATCGAAGCAGGTCAGACAGCTCATGAACGGCTTGATCACCCTCCCTGAGTTCGCGCCAGCCGTTCTTGACGACCAGGGCGCAAGCCAGTACCAGCTCGTCTCGTGTCCAGTTGGGGCTACGCATAGGCAATATCGTATGAGTGTTCGCAGTGTCGCGAGTGAAGTTCCGAGTCTGACGAGCCACGCCGTGCTGTCGGGAGGGGCGTTGTCAGTGCAGTCTGTCACCCTCTGTGAAGGTGAGTTGCAAAGAGTGTCCGCTGTGCGAGTTTGCAAGGAGGGTGCATGACCAGCACTGAGAGGGAGTTCACCTCGGTGGAGATCTGCGCTGGGGCCGGGGGTCAGGCGTACGGTCTGCATGAGGCAAAGTTCAGGCATCTGGCGTTGATTGAGATCGACAAGCATGCCTGTGAAACCCTGAAGCTTAATGTAGAAGATAACGCCGAGTGGGAGGGCTGCGAGGTCATTGAAGCTGACTTGCTTCAACTTGATCCGCATAAATTCAGGTTGCAGCTTGGCCTGGAGCAGGGGGATTTGGATCTCCTTGCAGGAGGTGTTCCCTGCCCTCCGTTCTCCATTGCCGGCAAACAGTTGGGTGAAGATGATGAGCGAGATTTGTTCCCGACTATGCTCAACATGGTGGAAGAACTCCGGCCTAAAGCTGTGATGATTGAGAACGTCCGAGGTTTGCTTGACCAGAAATTCCAGGATTATCGAGAGAAAATCTTGAAGTCCCTGGAATCTATGGGATATGCCCAATGTTACTGGAAAGTATTGGAAGCTAAAGACTACGGAGTTCCGCAGCTCCGCCCCCGTGCAATTCTGGTGGCGATGAAGAAGGAATATGCGCAACATTTTCTATGGTCTGAGCCCGAGAAGCGCCCGCTCGTGACGGTGGGTGAAGCGCTGGCTCCTACGATGAAAGAGCGCTTCGACGCTATAGAAGACCCTCGGGCTGAAGCCGCATATGGTGATTGGTTCGAAAGCGCGTCGAAGGGAGTAGCTCCGACGTTGGTAGGCGGCTCAAAAAAGCACGGCGGGGCTGACCTTGGTCCTACTCGTGCAAAGAAAGCATGGAAAGAACTGGGAGTGTGTGGATTGGGCGTTGCTAACAAGCCGCAAGAAATGGTTGACTCTGAGCGAGATCTCTTTGCAGCAGCAGGCCCTAAGCTGACTGTTCAGCAAGCGGCGATTATTCAGGGATTCCCGCGCGACTGGAAATTTCCCGGCCGTAAGACTGCCTCATACAGGCAAGTGGGAAACGCTTTTCCTCCCCCAGTGGCAAAGGCTGTGGGTGAACAGATTTACACCGCTCTCAAGGCGGAAAAATCGGCGTCCACGACCAAGCGTGACCGGCTAACCAGTTCCCTGGCTCCCGCCGCCGCGAGCGCGTCTGCTGCCGACCGTCGTAGCGATCTGGAGCGCGCAGGCGTCAGGTGACTCATGTTCCCAGAAGCGGAGTACGGTCCAGCCGGCATCCGTAAGGCGCTGATCTGTATCGCGATCGCGTGTCATGTTCCGGGCCACTTTTTCTGACCAGTATCCGGGGTTCGTCTTCGGTGAAACATAGTGCTCGGGGCAGCCGTGCCAGTAACACCCATCGATAAAGACGGCAACCTTCGCCGGACGGAAGACCAAATCCGCCGTCCGGCGAAGCTCTGCGAGAGGCTTAGCGGCTACTCGGTACCGCAGCCCTTGCGCGTGTACCAGTCGTCGGATCAGGATCTCTGGCTTTGTGTCCCGGCTGCGAATCGCCTGCATATTCCGACGCCGTGCCGCAGAAGATGCCCAGGATCCTTCAGGTGGATCCCACTCAGTTTCCATTTATGAGTTATGCTTGCGCCATTCGGCGCCGTTGATTGCCGCACGAATAGGACCGTTAGGCCATGGTTCCCATCGAATGAGCCGGTACGTGGAAATCGCGGCTTGCGTGCCAGACCCGCGCTCCACTCTGTTCTCGTACTCCCAGCCGATCTTGCGCAGTTCGCGAAGGCGGCGTTGCCAGTCATCTTGATATTGCCCCATTGAAGCCACTGTGCCGATCAGTTCTGCTGGTACCCATTCTCCATGAAATGATTTGAGCAGCTCGCCGATCCGCTTGTGGGGCTCTTCATGTGTTACTGCGGATTGAATCTTTTCCGCGTGGTGATTGTAAGTTGCATAGAAATCCCGTTTCCCGGAATTGCATTCTTCGCATAGAGGCTGTAGGTTTGCGAGTTCACTGTTTCCGCCCCAAGCCACGGGAATCTTGTGATCCACGCAGAGCTTTACATGGTTCTCGAGGGGAGTTTGCCCGCATTGCGCACATCGCATTGGCGCTAGTACTTGGGCCCTGACTTTGTTGCTGATGTGTGTACGCATGCTACCCGCATGTGTGGATTTCCACCCTCTCAGCTTATATCGATGCAAGCTGCCGTCGCGGTAACGGTGAACCTCAAAGCAATCCCGAAGTGAGCGCAGTCTGCGCATGGCCTCAGACTGCGATTCGCCGAATTTTTGGGTAATGAATTCCTGAATCTCATGAGTGGCTGGCGGACTATCGCGCCGCCTGTACAAGAACCCGTAGAGCTGTCGGACGCTTTCTAGCGGGAAAATTGCAAGTACTTCGGGAGACTCGGGCTCCGGTAGGGGGAGTTCTGATTTTTCTTTCATTCTTCTAATTCCTGGATCTGTAGCTTGTGTACTTACTCGAATTCTCTGTTGGTGGTGTGTTTTGGCAGTAGTGGGGCGGTTTCTTCGGGATCTTCTGCAAGTGCGAGGGTCCAGTATCGGCCGTCGAGTTCAACCCGCGGAGAGTTTCCGTGATGGGGTAGTGCTTGAGCGACTCGGAAGCTTACGAGTTCTCCGTGGAGCGGTACGGGGGCACCAAGAGACCGAGCTACTTCTTGATGGCTTCTGTAATGGCCAGGAATCAGGATTCCTTTCTCTCGCAGGACTGTACGGGCGCGCCCTTTAGCTTCGCGTACTCGTGCCATGTAGTCGCTTTGCTGCGCAACGGTGCGCACAACGCCACGTCCGATTTTCCTCATCTGTACACGAGTGAAGAGTTCGTTGACTCGCTTTTGTCCGGACGGGTGCTTGAGGATGGCTTCTCTTGTTGTGGGCTCTAGGTGCAATAGAATATTCTCTTGAAGGTCTGCATTGTGCCAGAGCCACAAGATTTTATTTCGGTGCTCGGCTTTGATTGTAAGCTTTAAATCGCGATTATTGCCTCCGTTGAGCCATTCTTTCTCTATGCGCAAGAGGCCGGCGCTCCAGCGGCTCTTGTAATCATCTGCCCAAACAAGAAGGCAGATGTGTCCCGTGGCTTCTGGTGGAATCATCCACCCGCCGAACAACTGGGAATACTTGCAGTCGACCTCACTGCCTGCGATCTGGTAATCCATGTCAACGCCGTCGGTGAACTCAAATTCACGCTGAAGATTAATTTCAACGAGGGTGCCAGCATGGGTTTTCTCGGTTTTGAAGAGCGTCTTCCAGTCGTAGCGTCCAGTGACCTCCCCGTTCAGTAGCTGATCAATCGTGTCGCGTAGTACGCGAGAGAAGCGAATCCCGTCCGGGTCGAGTTGGAGTAGCCGGTGATATACCGCCGCCAACTCCGGGTCTGCATCTAGAAACTTCTGCGATTGGATATTTATTGAGGCAGTGACATCTAAAGGCAGCATTGTGTCGTCCTGTTGGGTGAGTTGGGGGTCCTGTACGCTCGCGGGTTCAGCAAAACCGGTACTACCCCGCCCCGTGGCACTTCCCGTACGTCTCGTCCGCCCCGCACCAGCACGGGGCGGACGAGACGTACGGG
>NZ_QQNA01000158.1:408-23025 GCF_003346515.1 Streptomyces corynorhini | reverse complement strand
CTGAATAGAACCAACTGCGAGGGTGTACGGGCGTGATGATAGGCACGCCGTCGGCACGGGCTGAACAGCCTTACGGGCAGAGAGAACTGCCCGTACAGCGCCCACCACATATCCAGCTCGAACGCCATCCGCCGGAACCGCTTCAAGGCTCCGGCGCGCGCGGGGATCACGGGCCGCCCCGTCGACTGGCCCTGTTCCGCTCGGCGACCCGCTGACTCAGCGTCCCGCCGGACGGGGAGTCCGGACACTTCGGTCCACCGCACTCGCACGGTGGCCACCGCAGGGCGGACCCGGGCACGAGGTCGGCCCCGTCCGCCCCGTCCGCCCCGTCCGGCGAACCCGGTCCGTTCGGCGAACCCGACGAGCCGGGCTTGCGCGGCCCGCCCTGTCCCTCCGGCCCGCCCTGGCCCTCCGGTCCGCTCGATTCCGGCGCCTTTCTCACCACGAGCGCTCCGTTCGTCCCGAATGCCTCGGTCAGCCGGGAGAGCACCCAGCGGGCCTCGCTGTTCGACATCAACCTGCAACTCCCTGAGTCCACGTTCGATCTGCTTCGTCAACTCCGTTGTGGGCAAGGCGAATTCACGCGGAACCCAGGAGGGCGCCAAGCGCCAGAAGCCGCCGTTCTCGACCAATGCCCGCAGCTCTCGAATAGCTGTTTCATCTGCGTCACGATCCACCAATGCTTGCACCCTTACTACAGATTGTGAGCGGGGGTGTTCAGAATGCAATGGCGGGCGCTAGATTGGGAAGGCGCTGGCGGCCCAACCTGTGCATTGGTCGACGCATCGCACGCTATACCGCTTCGACCTGCATAAATGCGACCGCTAAACGGCGTTCCCAGAAGCTTGGTCAAGGGGTATTCAATGGCAGATCAGCACCATGACGTCACCGAAGACATGGGTAGCCCGCGCACGAAATTCGGGGAAGCCCTGAAGGACGCAAGAGAGTTGCGGCAGGAAGGGAAGCTGTCGCAGACGGCGCTGGCCAAGCTCGCACGCACCTCGAAGTCCACGATCTCCCGAATCGAAAACGCGGTGCCGCCCATTCCGAGCCATCTCCCGGTCATCTTCGACCAGGTCTTTAGAACGGACGGAATTTTCAAGCGATTGTACGACGAAACGCGCGTGAACGACTTCCCGTCGCGGTACCGGCTTCGTATGAAACTGGAAGCTCGGGCCATCGCCATCGCGGAGTGGTCACCGAACCTGGTTCCCGGACTTCTCCAGACGACGCCATACGCGCGTGCACTGTTCAGGGCAGGCAGTCCCCGAGCGACCGAGCATGAGATCACAACCCGAGCAGAGGCTCGCATCGCACGGCAGGAGCTGCTGCACAAGGGGTCTCCACCCGATCTGTCGATCGTGATCTGCGAGGCTGTGATCAGACGGTCCGTGGGCGGATCGGACGTCATGCGCGGCCAGTTGGCGGCTCTGCTGGCTCATGGCACTCGTTACACAACCATCGTCCAGGTGCTGCCGTTCAGCACCGGATCGCACCTGCTCATGGACGGCTCCATGAGCATCCTCACAACGCCCGACGGCACTCGCGTCGTCTACACGGAGTCGCTCAACTCGGCGGTTATCGATGACGATCCCGCTACGGTTCGGGCCATGTCACGCGCCTACGATGTCCTCACGGCCACGGCTCTTCCGCCGACCGCATCGGCCCAAGTGATCCGCGAGCAAATGGAGACACTGTGACTCAAGATGTCCCCCTGCGCAGCTGGGTCAAGTCCAGCTACAGCAACCAGGACGGCGGCAACTGCGTCGAGTGGTCCCCCGCCCACGCCGCCGCCCACGGCACCGTCCCCGTACGCGACTCCAAGCGCCCCCACGGCCCCGTGCTCCTGCTCGCCCCCGCCGCCTGGACCGGCCTCGTGGACCTGGCCAGGTCACCACGCCCCTGACACGCCGGAGCGGGCCACACCACGCGCGTGGCCCGCGGAGGGGAGAGGACGACAGCCCTCTCGTGTCACAAGGTGCGTTTCGGGGAGCGGGGGGTCAGCCCTGCGCGTCCGGGGCGAACTCCGTCGCGGGGTCGGTCGGTAGCGGCTCATGGAGTTACGCACGCTGGCGGCAGGCGCCGGGGCCATCACCGTGGGCATCCTGGGAGAGGGAAAGACGCCGGCCCGGGACCGCGATCGGAAGGATCACGGTCACGGGCCGGGCCGGGCCGTTCGGTCCGGTCGTCCGGTCGCCCGGACGGTGCGGCCGGGGCCTCGGAGTCGGCTCCGGACTCAGGCGTCCTCGGGCTTCTCGTCCCCGGGCTCCAGGCCGAACTGCTCGACGAGCCACTTGTCGAACTCGATCGAGGCACGGACCCAGCTGACGGTGGACGACACGAAGTGCTCAAGGTTGACGCCCATGCCGATCAGCATCTGGGCCTCACCGATGAGCCGGACGGTCGGCGGACCGTCGCCCTCCTCGTGGACGTGCGTGTAGATCTTGGGCCACAGCGTCCGGCGGTTCCAGTCGTCGATCGCGTCCAGGATCTTGGACTTGTCCGTCACGGGGTGCGGGCGGTCGTAGAAGGTCCGCACCGAGAAGACCTGCTGGTCCTCCTCGCCGCGGAACATGAAGTACGTGCGGAACTCCTCCCACGGCGCCGCGAGGTCGCCCTCGTCGTCGACGACGTACTTCAGCTCCATCTGTTCGAGGAGCTGCTTGACCAGATCCTGGTCAGGGACGACGGGGCCCGCCGGTCCTGCACCCTGCGGTTGGGGCTGGCTGCCCCCGAAATTCGGAATCGAGGACGGGTCGATGCTCACCGTGTATTTCCCTTCGTACGGTTCCTGCCATCCTCTCCCATCCCGGGCCGCCCGTGGCAACCCCATCCGCGTCCCAACGGGTCATGGATTCGCCATCCGGTCCGTGAGCCGCCACACGCCGGTCGAGGGATTGCGCCCGTGCTCCTCCCCGGTCGGCTCCAGCCCCCGGGCCCGCTGCGCCGCCAGGCCCGTCTCGTCCCGGTACTTACGGAAGTCGATCCGCGTCTTGTCGTAGCCCGGAACGTGCTTCTCCATGAGCGGCAGCAGCTTTTTCGTGCCGATGTGCGCGCGGTGGTCGGTGAAGTGGAGCAGCAGCCACAGCTCGAAGCAGGGGTTGGAGACGGCGATCCTGATGTCCTTCCGCCGGGCTGCCAGCGCGGCGTCGGAAACGTCGATGTAGTCGTCCACGTCGAAGACGCACCACACCTCGTCGTATCCGCCCGGATTGAGATCCCGCTGCCCGCTCGCGTACGTGATGAGCTGTGTCGGGGAGCATGCCTTGCCGCGTACGACCACGGACACGGCGGGGTTGCGTAAGTGATCACGTAACCCCTGGAGGTACTGCCGCTCGGTCTCCTTGCTGCCGCAGACGATCAGCATCGTCCGCGCGGACCGCCGTACGGGGCCGCGCCTGCGGCCCGAGCCCTCACGTGGGAACGGCCTGGCCATGAGTCCCCCAGTACTTCTTGAGCATGTCCTCAAAGGCCGTTTCCGGCAGGAGCGGTACGGCTCCGTAGCTGCCGGCGAGGTAGCGCCGCTCGAAGTTCTCGCCCTTGCGGGGCTTGAAGTCGGTGAGCGGATACAGCTCGGAGGCCCCGGTCTTCGCGTCCTTCTCCACGAACCAGACCTGGTCACGGCGCAGCACCTGGTCACCGAGCATCGTCCCGAGGAGGGAGGCGTCGTGGGTGGTGAAGATGAGTTGAGCGTTGCGCTGGTTCAGCTCCGGGTCCTGGAAGAGGGTGAGGAGCTTGGCCGTGAGAAGGGGGTGGAGGCTGACGTCGATCTCGTCGACCCACATCGTGTGCCCGTTGAGAATGTCGACGAGGGCCGTGGTCGCCATGGTCAGCCAGGTCTTCGTGCCTGCCGACTCGGCCTCTACCGGCAGGGCGAACTCCTCGTCCCCGACCCGGTGGACGAACTCCAGTGTCAGCGCCATCGCGTTGTGGGCCTCGTCCGGCATCCGGCTCTTCTGAAGGTGCGAAATCTTCTCGGCTGCCGGGTTCCTCTCACTACCGCTCCGGATGCCATGGACACCCAGATCAGCGGCGGCCAGGAGATCCTTACCGACCGGCAGTCCCACCGACGCGAGCGCCTCGTACACCCACACCACGTGTCCACCGCCCGACGACACGATGTCCCGGGTGTCGTCATCGAGCACCGTGCCGCCCAGCTCGCCCCAGATCGCACTGAGCTGCTTGTGCGAGGACTGCGCGGCGGCCGACAGATACAGACTGTTCGGACGCATCAGCCGCTCCGCCGCCACCCGCTCCCCGGTCAGCGTCGCGCCGTACGTCATCCCCAGGCCCTCGCGCTCGAAGAGGACCCGCTTCCGGCCCTTGGGGTACGCGTACAGCCATTCCTCGGTCACCTCGGTGTCCGTGACGCCGAACCCGTACACGTACCGCACGCCGTCCAGCAGGAGGTCGACGCCGTACGAAGAAGGCTCCGATCGGCTCGTGTGGTCGAGCAGGAACGGCCGACGCGGTACGGGAGCGCCCGGCAGCCACCGCGCCTGGGATTCGCGCACCGCGCCCTTGAAGAACCGGAAGGCGTCCACAACCGTCGACTTCCCCGACGCGTTCGCGCCGAAGAGCGCCACCACCGGCACGGCCGGGCGGTCGTCCCCGTACGCGGGCACGAGGTTCAGTTCCTGTGGCTCGCGCAGGGAGCCGTGGTTGGCGACACGAAAGCTCAGCAGCATGGACTGTCACCCTCCCCACACCATCTTGTGAACAAGTGAATCGCGCATTACGTGATTCATGTAGATGGTAGTGCTCTCCAGAGAACCCGGCTACCGAACGTCGCCACCCGCCACTGACAGTCCCTGCCGACAGTCCCCCGCTGACAGTCCCCGCTGTCGGTCCGCGCCGCCGGCCCCCGCCCGCCGGCCCCCGCTCAGCGCCCGCCCGCCACCCGCAGGATCGTTCCCGTGGCGTACGAGGCGTCCGGCGAGAGCAGCCAGGAGACGGCGCCCGCGATCTCCTCCGGCAGGCCCGGACGTCCCAGGGGGATGCCGTCCGCGAGCTTGTCCGGGCGGGCGGGGTCCGCGTGGAACTCCGTTCTGATGACACCGGGGGCCACCGCGTTGACCCGGATGCCCTGTCGCGCGACCTCCTTGGAGAGGCCGACGGTCATCGTGTCGACGGCGCCCTTGGCCGCCGCGTAGTGCACGTACTCCCCGGGGCTGCCGAGGGTGGCGGCGGCCGAGGAGACGTTCACGATGGCGCCGCCGCCGGTTCTGGTCATGTCCCGGACCGCTCGGCGCGCGCAGAGGAGGTAGCCGACGACGTTGACGTCGAGCGCGCGCCGGATACCGGCCGCGTCCGCGTCCGCGAGGGGGCCGACGGGGCCGCTGACCCCGGCGTTGTTCACCAGTCCCGTGACCGGGCCGAGTTCGGCCGCCGCCCGCTCGAAGAGCCGGTCGACGTCGGCCTCGTCGGCCGTGTCGGCCCGTACCGCGAGGCAGCGCCGGCCCGTCTCCCGTACGGACGCGGCGACGGCCTCGGCCGCCGCCGCGTCGGAGTGGTAGGCGAGCGCGATGTGGTGCCCGTCCGCCGCGAGCCGCGCGCAGACGGCGGCGCCGATGCCCCGGCTGCCACCCGTGACGACGGTGACCGGCACCGGCTGCTCGCTCATGACGACCCCTGAATTCCCGGCGCTCTCGCCGCTCTCGCCGCTCTCGCCGCTCTCGCTTCCAGCGTTTTCCCGTCCGGGAAGCCTCGTCCGGGAGACTCCGTCCGGGAAACCCTACGGCGTCTTCTCCAGCGAGGTGGGCGCCGTCCCCACGATCAGCCCGTCCTCGAACCGGTCCACCCGCACCGTGTCCCCGTCCGTGACCTCCCCCGCCAGGATCTCCTTCGCCAGCCGGTCCCCGATCGCCGTCTGCACCAGCCGCCGCAGCGGCCGTGCCCCGTACGCCGGGTCGTTGCCCTCGTCCGCGAGCCACTCCAGGGCCGCCGGTGTGACGTCCAGCGTGAGACGGCGCTCCGCCAGGCGCTTGGCCAGCCGCTCGATCTGGAGGCCCGCGATGTGGGCGAGTTCGTCGCGCGACAGGGCGGAGAAGACCACCAGGTCGTCCAGGCGGTTGAGGAACTCCGGCTTGAAGGAGGACCGTACGGTCTGCAGGACCTGCTCCTTCTTCCGCTCGGGACTCGTCAGCGGATCCACCAGGTACTGGCTGCCGAGGTTCGACGTCAGCACCAGGATGGTGTTGCGGAAGTCGACCGTACGGCCCTGGCCGTCCGTGAGCCTGCCGTCGTCCAGGACCTGGAGCAGGACGTCGAAGACCTCCGGGTGGGCCTTCTCCACCTCGTCCAGCAGCACCACGCTGTACGGGCGGCGGCGGATCGCCTCCGTCAGCTGGCCGCCCTCCTCGTAGCCGACGTATCCGGGCGGCGCGCCGACCAGCCGGGCCACCGAGTGCTTCTCGCCGTACTCGCTCATGTCGATCCGGACCATCGCGCGCTCGTCGTCGAAGAGGAAGTCCGCGAGCGCCTTGGCCAGCTCCGTCTTGCCGACGCCGGTCGGGCCCAGGAAGAGGAACGAGCCGGTGGGGCGGTCCGGGTCCGCGATGCCCGCGCGGGTGCGGCGTACGGCGTCGGAGACCGCCTCGACGGCCTCGCTCTGGCCGATCAGGCGCCGGCCCAGCTCCTGCTCCATCCGCAGCAGCTTCTGGGTCTCGCCCTCCAGCAGCCGGCCCGCCGGGATACCGGTCCAGGAACCGACCACGTCGGCGATGTCGTCCGGGCCGACCTCCTCCTTGACCATGGTGTCCTTGGCGGCCTCCTGCTCCGCCTCCGACGCCTCCTCCAGCTCCCGCTCCAGGCCGGGGATCTCGCCGTACAGCAGCTTGGAGGCGGTGTCGAAGTCGCCGTCGCGCTGGGCGCGCTCGGCCTGGCCGCGCAGCTCGTCCAGGCGCTCCTTCAGCTCACCGACCCGGTTCAGCCCCTGCTTCTCCTTCTGCCAGCGCGCGTTGAGGCCGCGCAGCTCCTCGTCCCGGTCGGCGAGGTCGCGGCGGAGCTTCTCCAGGCGCTGCTTGGACGCGGGGTCGGACTCGTTCTTCAGCGCCAGCTCCTCCATACGGAGGCGGTCGACGGAGCGCTGGAGTTCGTCGATCTCGACCGGCGAGGAGTCGATCTCCATCCGGAGCCGGGAGGCGGCCTCGTCCACCAGGTCGATGGCCTTGTCGGGCAGGAAGCGCGAGGTGATGTAGCGGTCGGAGAGGGTGGCGGCGGCGACCAGGGCCGCGTCCGCGATCTGCACCTTGTGGTGGGCCTCGTAGCGCCCCTTGAGCCCGCGCAGGATCGCGATGGTGTCCTCGACGGAGGGCTCGGCCACCAGCACCTGCTGGAAGCGGCGCTCCAGGGCGGCATCCTTCTCGATCCGCTCCCGGTACTCGTCCAGGGTGGTCGCGCCGACCATGCGCAGCTCGCCCCTGGCCAGCATCGGCTTGAGCATGTTGCCCGCGTCCATGGCCGAATCGCCGCCCGCGCCCGCGCCGACGACGGTGTGCAGTTCGTCGATGAAGGTGACGATCTGTCCGTCACTGTCCTTGATCTCGGACAGCACGGTCTTCAGCCGCTCCTCGAACTCGCCCCGGTACTTCGCACCGGCCACCATCGCCCCGAGGTCCAGCGAAACCAGCCGCTTGTTGCGCAGTGACTCCGGCACGTCGCCCTTGACAATGCGCTGCGCGAGACCCTCGACCACGGCGGTCTTGCCGACGCCCGGCTCCCCGATCAGCACCGGGTTGTTCTTCGTACGGCGCGACAGCACCTGCACGACGCGGCGGATCTCCTGGTCCCGGCCGATCACCGGGTCGAGCTTGCCCTCGCGGGCGGCGGCGGTGAAATCGGTGCCGAACTTCTCCAGAGCCTTGTACTGGCCCTCCGGATCCGCTGTGGTCACCCTGCGTCCTCCCCTGGCCGTCTCGAACGCGCCGAGCAGCTTCTCGGCGGCGGCGCCGCGCTCCGCGAGCACCGTCCCCGCCTGGCCGCCCTTGGCGGCGATTCCGATGAGCACATGCTCGGTGGACACGTACTCGTCGCCCAGCTCCTTGGCGCGCCGCGCCGCGTCGGCGATGACGGCGAGGAGTTCACGGTTGGGCTGCGGGGGCGCGACGGTGGATCCCGTCACGCTGGGCTCGGCGGCGAGCAGCCGCTCGGCGCCCGCCCGTACGGACGCCTGATCTGCCTCGACGGCCGCCAGCAGGTCGGTGACGTTCTCGTTGTCCTGGCCCTCCAGCAGCGCGAGCAGCAGGTGCGCCGGGGTCAGATCGGGGTGTCCGGCCGCCACGGCACGGCTGGTGGCCGCGTTGATCGCGTCCCGGCTCTTGTTCGTCAGCTCGGCGTCCACTGCGCTCTCTCCTCACGTGTGCGAATGTGCCTGCGCGCGGCCTCGTACCGGCCCCGTTACGGCGTGCGGCCCCGGTGGGTCCCCGGTCCAGGACCGGGGACCGGCCCCGTTCCCGCGGCCCTGGCTCCCGGCCCGGTTCCCGGCGCTGGTCTCCGGCCCGGCTTCCGGTCCGGTCCCTCGCGGTCCCTTACGGAGATTCCCGGTCCGGCACTCAACTCCCACCGACACCCGTCAACGCCGCCCCTGACTCTCACAGCATGCGCAAAGTTGAGTCTAGTCCACTCAACACTGAAACGGGGTACGGAGCGAGCCCGGGATCCGGGGCGGAAATCCGCCGCCCCTACGCTTCCTCCATGGCCGAAGACATAAGGAACCCCAGCGCCGATCTTCTCGCGTTCTG
Organism: Streptomyces corynorhini; assembly: GCF_003346515.1. Lineage (GTDB taxonomy): Bacteria > Actinomycetota > Actinomycetes > Streptomycetales > Streptomycetaceae > Streptomyces > Streptomyces corynorhini. The sequence goes on along the minus strand of NZ_QQNA01000158.1, from coordinate 14,284 downwards.
GCGCGCGCGCCACATCTGCACGCTGACGACCCCGCGCCCGGACGGCACCCCGCACGTGGTCCCGGTCGGTGTGACCTACGATCCGGAAGCCGGGCTGGCCCGCGTCATCAGCGGCGGGGGCAGCAGGAAGGTCGCGCATGTGCGGGCGGCGGGGGCGGCGGGCGCCAGGGTCGCCGTCTGCCAGTTCGACAAGGGCCGCTGGTCGACGCTGGAGGGCCGCGCCACGGTCCGCACGGAGCCGGAGGCCGTCGCGGACGCGGAAGGCCGTTACGCGGAGCGGTACGGGCACGCGCCGCGCCCCAATCCGGAGCGCGTCGTGATCGAGATCGCGCTGGAGCGGGCGATGGGCCGCTACTGAGACTGAGGACGTGGGGCCGGGTACGGCGCGCGGCGCGGTGGGGGGGCGCCGGCGCACCGTACCCGGGAAGCACAACGGCGCCATCGTGTTTCAGGTCCACGATGGCGCCGTTGTGTGGGGGAAGCGCCCGAACGATCTACAACGACGGGGGAACCGTTCAGGCGCTGCGGGGGGTGGCGATGTTGGTTTGTGGTCCGACCAGCTGATGGTCACGCTGGTCGAGGTTGACGAAGATCATGTCGTACCGGATGGTGCACCTGACAGGGCGCGGCGCCCCTCGTGGCCGCCGAAGGCAGCGGTAGGCGCGGACATCCTCGTCCTCTTCGCGCACGACGACGATCGGCTCTCCGAAGAGAGTGACCATCAGCGAGTCACCCCGGTGAGGAATGGCCGTGACCAGATCGATGAAGTGCCATCCCGACCGGTAAGCCGTGGCCATCTCTCGCCGGAAGACCCGGTCGTCCGGCGGGACGGTCATGCGCCGATGTCGGCCGGTGCCGTCCAGGCGATATCGCCCGGGACGGCGTTCCACGCGATGTCTCCCGCTTCTGCGGCCTGGGTGGTGGTTCCGGCAGGCACGTTCCAGGCGATGTCTCCGCCTGCGGCCAGCGCACCGAAGGCCAGAGCCGCAGAGAAAGCAGTGGCAGCCACCGCGCGAAGCATTCTCTTATACATAGTCGGCTTCGTCCTCACTTGATGGATTCCTCTCCCCCGCCATGAAGACGATGTCTCATCCGGACACGTCAACACCACTGGGACGAGGCATCATGTTCCTGCATGTTCAAGACCCTGGGGGGTGGAGCTTTGACCACAAACAATGCAAAACAGACACATTCCCACCCCGTCACCCAATTGTGCGATGACGGGAGGCGGCTCTACGCCAACGCACTGCGCTCGGGGCGCATCGCTCGCAGCGAAGCAGCCCAGGCTCCCTGCCTGATGGAATTCCCCTTGCTGCATCCCGACCCGGACGACTCGGACTGGCTCCGCCCGGTCCCGCCGTCCGCCGCCCTCGCGCAGCGCCTCAATCCGGTCGAGCGGGAAATCCAGGAGCGCCGGCACTTCGCCATCGAGCTGACCGACGCTTTTGAGCCATTCATGGCCATCAGCGCCCAGGATCCTCCCATCACCCACGCGATCACCGTCCTGGAGGGCGACAGCCGGATCAACGCCGCGCTCGACCTCTCCACGGCGGAGTGCCGGACCGAAGTCCTCACCGTGCAGCCCGGTGGCGGGCGCAGCGAACACGTTCTCGCCCAGGGCCTGGAGCGCGGTCGGGCCGTGGTGGACCGCGGTGTCGGCATCCGCACTCTCTACCAGCACACCGTCCGGCACAGCCAGGGCACGCTCGCCTACGCGGAGCGGCTGGCCGAGGACGAGGTGGAGATCCGCACGCTGGAGGAGCTGACCGAGCGGCTGATCATCTTCGACCGCACCGTCGCGTACATCCCCGCCCGCTCCGACCGGCAGGTGGCCCTCGAACTGCGCCATCCGGGGCTCGTCGACTACCTGGCCCAGGTCTTCGAACTGCTCTGGCGCCGTGCCACCCCCCTCACCGAACAGGTCGCGTACGAACCGACACCCGACGGCATCACCGGCGTCCAGCGGTCCATCGCGAAGCTCCTCATCGAGGGGTACGTGGACGAGGCGATCGCCCGCCGCCTGGGCATGAACGTACGGACCTGCCGCGCCCACATCGCCAAGCTCGCCACCACCCTCGGCAGCGGAAGCCGCGCGCAACTCGGCTATCTCATCGCCCACTCGCAGATCCTGGACCAGGACGGCTGAGAGCCTGTCGGGTGACCTTCGATCGGAAAGCGGACGCGGTCTGGTGCGTGCGATTCCAAGGCGCCGGAGTGTCCTCGTAGCGGAGCTACTAGGGCATTTCGGCAACGCGGGAAGCGTGCGGGCCAGGGCGTGGCCGCCCGATCAGAGGTCACCCGACAGGCTCTGAGAGACCACGGAAGAGATCCGCTGTCACAGAACCGGCTCCGCCCCGCCCGCGGTGTGCCGACCCGCCGCACCTGGCCGACGGCGACCCCCGTGCGCCACCGGCCGCCTCCACACTGCGCGTTCGGCCCGTACGGTTCAAGCGCCGAGCAAGTGCACTGATGCGCGCTGCGGAATCGTGCAGGGGATCAACCGAAGGGATCGGACATAACACCGCGCGAGAACGTCACCCTCCATTCCGTACCGTCGCTCGACCTGTCGGCGGAGGCTCGCGCGCTGCTGCGCCGGCTCGTCCAGGGTGAACAGGTCGAGGGCTCAGAACCCGGGTGCGCCGATCTGGCCGCGCTCGGGCTGGCCGTGCACGACCCACACCACAGCCGGTGGAGCGTGGCAGACCTGTACCACGCCGAGCAGACGGCCCTGGCGCGGGAGCGCACCGCCATCGCGCACCATCTGCGCCGCATGGACCAGCTGTCCGAGCTGCACCGGCAGACGCGGAACGCCGAACTGCCCAGCGGGAACGGCGTCGAGTTCCTCGACCGCCTCGAACTCATCACCGCGGCGATCACCCAGGCGATGGATTCGGCGAAGAGCACGATCTGCACGGCGCACCCCGGCGACAGAAGAGCCGAGACACTGCGCAGCGCCGTCGTCTCCGACCTCGCGATCCTGCGGCGCGGGATCTCCTACCGCACGCTCTATTCGGACACGGCGCGCGCCAGGGCCGGGGAGCAGGAGTGGGTCGCGAAGGTGAGCGCGCACGGCGCGGAGATACGGACCATCGTCACCGGCTTCGATCGCATGATCCTGGTGGACCGCAATTTCGCTGTCGTCCCGGACCACCGGGCCGAGGGGAACAGGAACACCGCCTTCCGCATCACCCACCCCGGCATGGTGGCATTCCTCCACCACGTCTACGACCACCAGTGGGAGCGCGCCGAGCCGTGGACGGGAGGCCGGTTCAGGCGGCGCGAGGAGACGCTCACGACGAGCAGGTCACGGCGCATCCTCAACAAGCTCAGGGAGGGCCGCACGCTCAAGCAGATCGCCAGTGAGCTGGGGGTCAGCCTGCGGACCGTCAACAACGACCTGAACAAGCTCTACGAGGCCGTGGGCGTCGACACGATGTTCGCGCTCGGCGCGTGGTGGAGTTCGGAGGCGGCGGCGAAGGAACGGAAACTGGGCTGAGGAGCGGCCCGACAGCCACCGCACACACGAAAGCGGGGCCCGTCTCCCGGACCCCGCTCCCGTTACCCGCCTCAGTCCGTCGGCAGTTTCGGCCGCCACACCACCAGCGCGCTCGTCTGCTGCACGTCCTGGTACGGCACCAGGTCCCTGCGGTACGACGCGTGCACCTGCGCCTCGCGCTGGCGCATCGCCGCCGCCGCCCCGTCGACCGCCGTGGACAGCTCGGCGATCCGGGACTGCAACGCGGCGACCTGGTTCTCCAGCTCGATGATGCGCTTGATGCCCGCGAGGTTGATGCCCTCGTCCTGCGACAGCTGCTGCACCTGCCGGAGCAGCTCGATGTCACGGGCCGAGTAGCGGCGGCCACGCCCCGCCGTACGGTCCGGGGAGACCAGCCCGAGCCGGTCGTACTGCCTGAGCGTCTGCGGATGCAGACCGGAGAGCTGGGCCGCCACCGAGATGACGTACACCGGCGTCTCCTCGGTCAGCTGGTACGCCCCGCCGAATCCCGCGGACTGCCGCCGCCCGTCCCTGTCCATGGGGTCATGCTCCCTTCGCCGCCTGGAACAGCTCCGCCCGCGGATCCTCGTCCGCGGTCGCCTTCCGGTACGCCTCCAGCGCGTCGCGCGCCTCGACGCCGAGGTCCTTGGGCACGACGACCTCGACGGTGACCAGCAGGTCTCCCCGGCTGCCGTCCTTGCGCACGGCGCCCTTGCCCCGGGCCCGCATCGTACGGCCGTTGGGCGTCCCCGGGGGCAGCTTCAGCGTGACCGGGGGGCCGCCCAGCGTCGGGACCTTCACCTCGCCGCCGAGCGCCGCCTCCGTGAAGGTGACGGGCACGGTGACGGTGAGGTTGTCGTCCCTGCGGCCGAAGACCGGGTGCGCGTCGACATGGACGACGACGTACAGATCGCCGCCGGGGCCGCCGCGCTCGCCCGGCGCGCCCTTGCCGCGCAGCCGGATCCGCTGGCCGTCGCTGACGCCCGCCGGAATCCTGACCTGCATGGTCCGCGAGGACCTGGCGCGCCCGCTGCCCTTGCAGACCTCGCACGGGTCCTGGGCGATCAGCCCACGGCCCTTGCAGTCCACACACGGGTCGGTCAGCGAGAAGCCGCCGCCCGAGCCGCGCGAGACCTGTCCGGTGCCCACACAGGTCGGGCAGACCCGCGGGGTGCTGTTCTTGTCGCCGGTGCCGGAACAGGCTTTGCAGGGGGCCTGGCTGGACATCCGCAGCGGGACCGTGGCCCCGTCGACCGCCTCGCTGAAGCTGAGCGTGACCTCGGACTCGATGTCCTGGCCGCGGCGCGGCTGCGTCCGGGTGCCGGGACCGCCGCCCCGGTTGAACAGCCCGCCGAAGACGTCCCCGAGCCCGCCACCGAAGCCCCCGGCGCCGGGGGCGCCCTGCGCACCGCCGCCCTGGGCGCCGCCGAAGAGGTCGCCCAGGTCGAAGTTGAAGCTGCCGTTGCCGCCCGCTCCTGGCCCCGGGCGGAATCCGCCGTTGCCGAAGAGCGAGCGTGCCTCGTCGTACTCCTTGCGCCGCTTGGGGTCGCCGAGGACGTCGTTCGCCTCGGAGATCTCCTTGAAGCGCTCCTCAGCCTTGGCGTCGCCCTTGTTGGCGTCCGGGTGGAACTCGCGGGCGAGCTTCCGGTACGCCTTCTTGATCTCGGCCTCGGTGGCGTCCTTGGGGACGCCGAGAACCTTGTAGTAGTCCTTCTCCACGAAGTCCTTGGTGCTCATTCCCGACGTCCCTCCTCTCCGCCTTCACTGCCTGACACCGCGTCAGCCCTCCTCGGGGCCACCGCTCTCCTCGTCCTTGGCGGCCCCCGCCTGCTCGTCCGCGGACTTGGCCTGGGCCCCGGGCTGGGGCTCGGCGACCGCGACCCGGGCGGGCCTGATCGTCCGCTCGCCGAACCGGTACCCCGGCTGGAGGATCGCGACGCACGTCGTCTCCGTGACGTCCGGCGCGTACGAGTGCATCAGGGCCTCGTGGATCGTCGGGTCGAAGGGCTCGCCCTCCTCGCCGAACTGCTGGAGTCCCAGCTTGACCGTGACCGCTTCCAGCGACTCGGCGACCGACTTGAACCCGCCGACCAGCTCCTCGTGGTCACGGGCCCGGCCGATGTCGTCGAGCACGGGCAGCAGCTCGGTCAGCAGGCTCGCGACCGCGATCTCCTTGACCGTGACGCGGTCCCGCTCCACCCTGCGGCGGTAGTTCTGGTACTCGGCCTGGAGCCGCTGGAGGTCCGCCGTGCGCTCGTTGAGCGCGGTACGGACCTGATCCAGCTGCGCGGTCAGGGCTACGTCCTGTACGTCCCCGGCCGGGGCCGCCGGCCCGGACTCCTTGGCGGAGTCCGGCTCGGCGGCCTTCGGCGTGGCGTCTTCGGGGTGAGCGCCGGAGGGGACGTCGGGCTTCTCCTCGAAGCCCGGGGTCTCCTCCGTCACGCCGCACCGTCCTTCTTGGGCTTCTCGTCGTCGACGATCTCGGCGTCCACGACGTCGTCGTCGGCCGGGGCGCCCTGCGCCTGACCGGCCGCGCCCTCGGGGCCACCGGCCGCCGCACCGGCCGCCTGGGCGTCCGCGTACATCGCCTGTCCGAGCTTCTGGGAGACGGCCGCGACCTTCTCCGTGGCGGTACGGATCTCGGAAGTGTTGTCGCCCTCGGCGGACTCGCCCTTGAGCTTCTCCTTCAGCTCGCCGATCGCCGTCTCGACCTCGGTCTTGACGTCACCGGGGACCTTGTCCTCGTTGTCCTTGAGGAACTTCTCGGTCTGGTAGACGAGCTGTTCGGCCTGGTTGCGGGTCTCGGCGGCCTCGCGGCGGCGGTGGTCCTCGTCCGCGTACTGCTCGGCCTCTTCGCGCATCCGGTTGACCTCGTCCTTCGGCAGCGAGGAGCCACCGGTGACGGTCATCTTCTGCTCCTTGCCGGTGCCGAGGTCCTTCGCGGCCACGTGCATGATGCCGTTGGCGTCGATGTCGAAGGCGACCTCGATCTGCGGCACGCCGCGCGGGGCGGGCGGCAGACCGGTCAGCTCGAACATACCGAGCTTCTTGTTGTACGCCGCGATCTCGCGCTCGCCCTGGTAGACCTGGATCTGCACGGACGGCTGATTGTCCTCGGCCGTCGTGAAGATCTCGGAGCGCTTCGTCGGGATCGTCGTGTTGCGCTCGATGAGCTTCGTCATGATGCCGCCCTTGGTCTCGATACCGAGGGACAGCGGGGTGACGTCGAGGAGCAGGACGTCCTTGACCTCACCCTTCAGGACACCGGCCTGGAGCACGGCGCCGATGGCGACGACCTCGTCCGGGTTGACGCCCTTGTTGGCGTCACGGCCGCCGGTCAGCTCCTTGACCAGCTCCGCCACGGCGGGCATACGGGTCGAACCGCCGACGAGGACCACGTGGTCGATCTCGGACAGCTGGATACCGGCGTCCTTGATGACGTTGTGGAACGGGGTCTTGCAGCGGTCCAGGAGGTCCGAGGTCAGCTGCTGGAACTGCGAGCGGGTGACCTTCTCGTCCAGGTGCAGCGGGCCCTCGGCGGACGCCGTGATGTAGGGCAGGTTGATCGTGGTCTCGGTGGACGACGACAGCTCGATCTTCGCCTTCTCCGCGGCCTCGCGGAGACGCTGGAGAGCCATCTTGTCCTTGGACAGGTCCACACCGTGACCGTTGGCGAACTGCTTCACCAGGTAGTCGACGAGGCGCTGGTCCCAGTCGTCACCACCGAGGTGGTTGTCACCGTTGGTGGCCTTCACCTCGACGACGCCGTCACCGATCTCCAGCAGCGACACGTCGAAGGTGCCGCCACCGAGGTCGAAGACGAGGATCGTCTGGTCGTCCTTGTCGAGCCCGTACGCCAGCGCGGCGGCCGTCGGCTCGTTGACGATACGCAGGACGTTCAGGCCCGCGATCTCGCCGGCCTCCTTGGTGGCCTGGCGCTCCGAGTCGTTGAAGTACGCCGGGACGGTGATCACCGCGTCGGTGACCTTCTCGCCCAGGTACGCCTCGGCGTCCCGCTTCAGCTTCTGCAGCACGAAGGCCGACATCTGCTGCGGGTTGAAGTCCTTGCCGTCGAGGTTGATCTTCCAGTCGGTGCCCATGTGGCGCTTGACCGACCGGATGGTCCTGTCGACGTTCGTCACCGCCTGGCGCTTGGCGACCTCGCCGACGAGCACCTCGCCGTTCTTGGCGAAGGCGACGACGGACGGCGTGGTCCTGGCGCCCTCTGCGTTGGTGATGACGGTGGGCTCGCCGCCTTCGAGAACGCTGACGACGGAGTTAGTCGTGCCCAGGTCGATGCCGACCGCACGTGCCATTTCAATTCCTCCAGCTGACTTGAGTGGAACAGGCTCAAGGATGCATCACAGATCCCGGAGAGTCAAAGGACCTGAGTCGATGGGACTCAACTAAGGTGCGCGTCGCATACGGTCGGCCCTCCCCTTCGGGGCGCCTGCCGTACGCACACCGCTCCAGCATGCGATTGTTTCCGGGCAAAAGCCACAAATCGCTCAGAGAACGGTCAGATGCGACTATGCGGCGACCCACACCTTGGCCACCCCGCGCAGCCCGGCCACCCCGCACACCCCGGGCGACCCACACCCTCGGCGCGGCCCGTACAGCCCGTACAGCCCTCACGCCCCGCGAGCCCCGTGCAGCCCGTGCAGCCCGCGCAGCCCGTGCGCCCCGGAAGCCACTCCCTCCCGGACGTCCCGGACGGCATCCCGGCGGCCTTCTCGAACCCAAGCGCCTGTTGGACCTCGCCCTCGGCTCGGCCCTGCTCCTGCTGGCCGCCCCCGTCCTCGCCGTCGCCGCCCTCGCGCTGGCACTCTCCCGCCCGGCGGGCGGCGTCCGGGTGCGCGGCTACCACACCGGACTCAACGGACACCCCTTCCTGCTGAGTTCCCTGCGCACCCGGCGACTGCGGCTCGACCTGCTCTCCCGGCTGCCCCACGTCGTACGCGGCGACCTGTCGCTGGTCGGCCCGGCGCCCCTGAGGTTCGGCACCCCGGCCGCCGCCGCGCCCTGGCGTCAGCTCGTACGGCCGGGACTGACCGGCCTGGCGCAGGTGCGGCGGGGATCGGCGCTGCCGTGGGACGAGGCCCCACTGCTCGACCAGCACTACGTGGAGCAGCACTGGATCGGCCTCGATCTCGCGATCCTCGCCCGTACCCCCGCCGCCGCGCTGGGCGGCCCGGCCGCCAGGACCGCGCAGGACCCCAGGACCGCACAGGACCCCAGGACCGCACAGGACCCCAGGACCGCACACCGGGTCAGGGTCCCCTCAGCGACACAAATCACCGGTCGTAGCGCTACATTGCGGCGGAATAAGTGGGTACCCTCAGCACGAGCTGATTAAGTTACCGCTTAGTACGATCAGTCTGAGACTCAGCCCGAGTGCGGATTTACCACCCTCGCAGGCCCGAGGAGCCCCCGAAATGCAACTCGCCGCGATCATCGTGTCGCTGGTACTCGTCGTCGTAGGAGTCGCGCTGTTCGCCCGAGCCATCGGGCAGATCTACCGCTTCGTACGGCTCGGCCAGCCCGTCCCCGCCGGGACCCGTACCGACGAGCCCGCCCGACGCACCGTGACGGTGGCCAAGGAGTTCCTCGGCCACACCCGGATGAACGCCTGGGGCGTGGTCGGCGTCGCGCACTGGTTCGTGGCGATCGGCTTCTTCTCGCTGCTCCTGACGATCGTCAACGCCATCGGGCAGCTGTTCAAGGCCGACTGGCTGCTGCCGGTCATCGGCCACTGGGCGCCGTACAACGTCTTCGTCGAGTTCCTCGGCCTCATGACCGTGCTCGGCATTCTGACCCTGATCGTCGTCCGGCAGCTGAGCACGCCGGGCGAGGCCGGCCGCAAGTCCCGCTTCGCGGGCTCCAACTTCGGCCAGGCGTACTTCGTCGAGGCCGTCATCCTCATCGTCGGCGTCTGCATCATGACGCTGCACGCCCTGGAGGGCGCCCAGCACGGTGTCGACCACTACGAGGCGTCGTTCTTCGTCTCGTATCCGCTGGTCGCCGCCTTCAAGGGGCTGAGCTTCGGCACCCTGCAGAACCTCACCTACTTCTTCGCCGCCCTCAAGATCGCGACCTCCTTCATCTGGATGATCACGGTCGCGCTCAAGACCGACATGGGCGTCGCCTGGCACCGTTTCCTCGCCTTCCCCAACATCTGGTTCAAGCGCGAGGCGGACGGCGGGACGGCCCTCGGCGCGCTGCCGCCGATGACCAGCGGCGGCGAGAAGATCGACTGGGAGGACCCGGCCGAGGACGCGGTGTTCGGGGTCAGCCAGGTCGAACAGTTCAGCTGGAAGGGCCTGCTGGACTTCTCCACCTGCACCGAGTGCGGTCGCTGCCAGTCGCAGTGCCCGGCCTGGAACACCGGCAAGCCGCTCTCGCCGAAGCTGCTGATCATGTCCCTGCGCGACCACGCGCACGCCAAGGCGCCCTATCTGCTCGCCGGTGGCGGCAAGACCATGGAGGGCGAGGAGAAGGCGAGCGCGGCGCAACTGGCCGACGTCCCCGCCGCCGCGCTCGCCGAGGCGGAGCGCCCGTTGATCGGCACCGCCGAGGAGAACGGCGTCATCGACCCGGACGTGCTGTGGTCGTGCACCACCTGCGGCGCGTGCGTGGAGCAGTGCCCGGTGGACATCGAGCACATCGACCACATCGTCGACATGCGCCGCTACCAGGTGATGATCGAGTCCGCGTTCCCGTCCGAGGCGGGCACGATGCTCAAGAACCTGGAGAAGAAGGGCAACCCCTGGGGGCTGGCCAAGAAGCAGCGCGTCGAGTGGACCAAGGAGGTCGACTTCGACGTCCCGGTCGTCGGCAAGGACATCGAGGACCTGACCGAGGTCGACTACCTGTACTGGGTCGGGTGCGCGGGCGCCCTGGAGGACCGGGCGAAGAAGACCACGAAGGCGTTCGCGGAGCTGCTGCACATCGCGGGCGTGAAGTTCGCGATCATGGGCGGCGACGAGAAGTGCACGGGCGACTCGGCGCGCCGCCTGGGCAACGAGCCGCTGTTCCAGCAGCTCGGCCAGGAGAACGTCGCGATGCTGAACATGGCGTACGGCGAGGACGACGAAGACGCCTCGACGAAGAAGCCGAAGGGCTCGAAGAAGATCGTCGCGACCTGCCCGCACTGCTTCAACACCATCGCGAACGAGTACCCGCAGCTCGGCGGCGAGTACGAGGTCATCCACCACACGCAGCTGCTCCAGCACCTGGTGGACCAGGGCAAGCTCATCCCCGTCACCCCGGTCGAGGGCCTGATCACGTACCACGACCCGTGCTACCTGGGCCGGCACAACAAGGTCTACACACCGCCGCGCGAGATCATGTCGGCCGTCCCCGGTCTGCGCCAGCAGGAGATGCACCGCCACAAGGAGCGCGGCTTCTGCTGCGGCGCGGGCGGGGCGCGGATGTGGATGGAGGAGCGGATCGGCAAGCGCGTCAACGACGAGCGGGTCGACGAGGCGCTCTCGCTCAACCCGGACATCGTGTCGACGGCGTGCCCGTTCTGCCTGGTGATGCTCACGGACTCCGTCAACGGGAAGAAGGGCGACGGGCAGGCCAAGGAGTCGCTCCAGGTGGTCGACGTGGCGCAGCTGCTGCTGGAGTCGGTGCGCACACCGGCGCGCAGCGAGCCGGAGGAGCGGGAGCCGGAGCCCGAGCCGGCGAAGTGAGACAGCGGGCCGGGCGGCCTGCCACGGACGAGAGGCCCTGAGTGCCGCGCGGGAGCGGTCGGATCCGGAAGGACGGATCCGACCGCTTCCGCGTGGGGGGGGCGGTGACGGGAGTCGATCTTCCGGGAGGAATCCCCCTCGCCGGGTCCGTACGGTGTTCTTCCGGTGCTCTTCCGGTGCTCTTCCGGTGCTCTTCCGGGTTCTTCCGGGTTCTTCCGGTCCCCTAGGGGCAATACCAGTGACATAGGGGCCAGTTCGGCGGCCTCACCTGCGGAAACACGGTCCGCCGACAGCCCCGGCAGCCGCAAAGTCACTGGTATTGCCCCTAGGGGATGTCACAGCTCGGCAGCAATGGGCCGTGCGTTCCGCCGCGCAGCCACCGAGTGCTCCGTGAGCGGGTACGTTCGATCGCGTGGCTGGATTCAGGATCGGACGCGGCCGGGACAACCGCACCCCGCAACAGGAACCGCAACGGCAACAGCAGCAGCGGCAACACCCGCAGCAGCAACCGCCGTACGGACGGCAGGCGCCGCCCCCGCAGTACGGAGGCGGCTCACAGGCCGCGCCTCCGTACGGGCAGCAGCAGGGGCAGCAGCACTGGCCTCCAGCGGGTGGCGGGCACGGCGAGCCGGAGTACTTCGGCGGCGACACGTACGGCCAGCGGCAGCAGCCGGACGGGTACGGCGCCCCGAGCGGCCCGGGTGGTCAGGGCGGTCATGGAGGCGGGTACGGAGGCGGGCACGGGGGCGGTTACGGCGGCCAGGGCGGCCACGGCGGTCCGGCCGGGCGCGGCGCCCCGCAGGGCGACCCGTACGCCAACAACCCGGGCCACACCCAGGCGTTCAGCATCCACGAGGACCCGTACGGCGACGGCACGGCCTACCAGGCGGGCGCTCCCGCGGGACCGGCAGGACCGATGGCGCCCCCGGGTCCCCGGCTGCCCTGGAAGGAGCTGCTGAGCGGGATCGTGATGCGCCCGGCCGCGACGTTCTACCAGATGCGGGACTACCCGGTCTGGGGCCCGGCCCTGATCGTGACGTTCGTCTACGGCCTGCTGGCCCTCTTCGGGCTCGACACGGCCCGCGAGGAAGTGATCAACGCCAGGCTCGCCCTGGCCGTGCCGTACGTCCTGACGACGGCGGTCGCCCTCGTCATCGGCAGCCTGATGCTCGGCGCGGTCACCCACACCCTCGCCCGCCAGCTGGGCGGGAACGGCGCCTGGCAGCCGACCGTCGGCCTCTCCATGCTGATCATGTCGGTCACGGACGCGCCGCGGCTGCTCTTCGCCCTCTTCCTGGGCGGCGACAACTCTCTCGTGCAGACGCTGGGCTGGATCACCTGGGTCGGCGCGGCGGCGCTCTTCACGATGATGGTGAGCAAGTCGCACGACCTGCCGTGGCCGAAGGCGCTGGGCGCGTCGGCGATTCAGCTGATCGCGCTGCTGTCGCTGCTGAAGCTGGGCACGATCTGAGAGAGGCCCCGTGGAACCGTCCGCGGGGACGGGCCACGGGGCCTTGTCCGTGGGCGCGGGCGGCCCCGGGCGGGGACCAGGGACGAGGAGCACGGACGAGGAGCCGGGACGAGGACCACCCGTCAGGCGGCGGGCCTGGAAGGCGGGTCAGAACCGCCGTCCAGGCCCACCGGCCAGGCCCACCGGCCAGGCCCACCGGCCAGAACCATCGACCAGAACCACCGGTCAGGCGTCGAGCACCTGCCCGCCGCGCCGCACCACGGGCGGCTCGACGCTCCAGGGGAAGTTGATCCAGTCGTCGGTGCGCTTCCACACGTACTCGCACTTCACGAGCGACTGCGCCTTCTCGTAGATGACGGCGCTGCGGACCTCGGCGACGTGGTCGACGCAGAAGTCGTACACGAGCTTGAGCGTCTTGCCGGTGTCGGCGACGTCGTCCGCGATCAGGACCTTCTTGTTGGAGAAGTCGATGGCGTTGGGGACGGGAGCGAGCATGACGGGCATGGCCAGCGTGGTGCCCACCCCGGTGTAGAACTCGACGTTCACCAGGTGGATGTTCTTGCAGTCCAGCGCGTAGGCGAGGCCACCGGCGACGAAGACGCCCCCGCGCGCGATGCTCAGCACCACATCGGGCTCGTAACCGTCGTCGGCGACTATCTGCGCGAGTTCGCGGACGGCGCCCCCGAACTTCTCGTACGTCAGGTTCTCTCGGGTCTCGGTCATCGCCGCGTCACACCTGCGTCCGGTGGAAATTGAGATAAGAACGGGACGCCGTCGGCCCCCGCTGGCCCTGGTAGCGCGAACCGTACCGCTCGGATCCGTACGGGAACTCGGCCGCCGAACTGAGCCGGAACAGACACAGCTGCCCGATCTTCATACCCGGCCAGAGCTTGATGGGCAGCGTCGCCATGTTCGACAGTTCGAGGGTGACGTGTCCGGAGAACCCGGGGTCGATGAACCCGGCGGTCGAGTGCGTCACGAGCCCGAGCCGGCCGAGGCTGGACTTCCCCTCCAGACGGGAGGCGATGTCGTCGGGGAGCGAGATGACCTCGTACGTCGAGGCGAGCACGAACTCGCCGGGATGCAGGATGAACGGGTCGTCGCCCTCCGGCTCGACCGTGCGCGTCAGATCGACCTGCTCGACGGCGGGGTCGATATGTGGATAGCGGTGGTTCTCGAACACCCGGAAATACCGGTCGAGCCGCACATCGATAC
>NZ_QQNA01000158.1:0-220 GCF_003346515.1 Streptomyces corynorhini | reverse complement strand
CCCGATCCGGCCGGCGTCGAGCTGCTGCATAGGAAACGTGGCGGTGCTGAACACATGCCCTTCGGCACAGCGGACGACGGTGCGCTCCATCAAGTCCATCAGGTCCTTTCCCCAACAAACGCGGACAAAGGCCACAGTAGGGGATGCCTGACGCTCCCCCGCCACCGGCACTCCGCACGGCGACCCTACGCCCCAACTCCCCCCACCCACGCCCCAGATC
>NZ_QQNA01000157.1 GCF_003346515.1 Streptomyces corynorhini | reverse complement strand
GCCGGACACGGCGTAGCTCCCGTCCCCCGTGCGGGCTGTTTCCGACGGTAGCAGGACGGGGCGTGGTGCGTACCCGGGCAGGTGAGGCATGTCCAGGAGGTCGTGCCCATGCGCCGTACCGTGCTCGCCGTTCCCCGTGGCGCCGCCGCGGCGGCCCGCCACGCCGCCGCGCGGCGCCGGGGCGTGCTGGTCCTCCTCCTGGTGCTGGCCGCCTTCCTCGGCATGGCGCTCGAACCCTGCGCGGCGGCGGTGCGGGGTACGCCACCGCCCCCGCCCCTGACGGGATCGCGTGATCCCTCGGGCGACGGGCAGGGCGAGGTGCAGCAGGACACGGCCGACACGGAACAGGCCACGCCCGCCCGGATCCAGCGGGCCGGCCGCGCCAGGGTCGAGCCCCCGGCCCCGCTCGGCTCCCGCGCCGTGGAGCCCGCCCCGTACACCACGCCGTGCGGCCCCGCGGTGACCCCGCGCGTGCCGGGCTCCTCGCGTTGTGCGGTGCTGCGCTGCTGACAGGTGCGACGCACCGTCAGCAGCCGTTCCAGCACCGTCATCGACACATCGTGAGGACACCGCCATGCCTGTTGATCTCTTCGCCGCGCTCAGCGCCATGATCCGCGCCGAGGCCGCACGTGCCGACGAGTCGGCGTCCCGCCTGCGGGCCGTGGGCTCGGGAGGCTCGGGAGGACCGAGGGGGCGGGGAGCGGAGGCCGGACCGGTCGCCGAACCCGTCGCCGCGACGGCCGCCGCCACCTCGTCCGTTGTCACCTCGGCCGCCGCGTCGGGGACCGCGGAACCGGAGCGCGCCGAGCGCCCCGGCCGTGAGGACCTGAGGTAACCACCGCTCCGCGCCGAGCCGGTCGCGCCCGCGGGCACGACCGGCTCAGTCCCGTGCCGGGGCCGTGCTCTCCCGCTCGATCAGCCGGGGGAGCGGCACTTGTACGGTGCGGGCCGCGCCGCCGTCGAGCAGCGCGGCCAGTTCTCCGGCGGCGATCCGGCCGAAGGCGACCGAGTCCCGGGAGAGTGCCGTCAGCCACGGGCGCGCCAGCCGGCACAGCGCCGAGTCCTCCCAGGAGACGATCGAGACGTCGTCCGGGACACGGAGCCCGAGCCCCGTGGTGACCGCCGCGCCGGCCGCCGCCATCACATCGTTGTCGTAGATCAGCGCGGTCGGCGGGCGGGGCCCCGCCAGCACCCGGCGGGTCACCTCGCCGCCCTGGGTGTCGGAGTAGTCGGTGGTCAGCGAGCGCACCTCGGCCAGTCCGTACCGTTCGGCCTCGCCGCGCAGCGATCCGATGCGCCGTTCGGTGTGGGCGAGCGAGGACAGCCCCGCGATGTGCGCGATCCTGCGGTGGCCCAACTCGTGCAGCCGGCCCACGACGGCGGCCATCGCGCCCGCGTCGTCGGCCCGTACCTGGGACAGCCCGCGGTGCGGCGGGGCGCCCCCGCCCCCGCTCGCGTCGTCCCGCGTGCCGGGCAGCGCGCCGATGACGACGGCCGGAAGTCCCAGCTCATCGAGGAGACCGGGCCGCGGGTCGGCGGTCCTGGGGTCCACCATGAGGACACCGTCGACCCGGTGCTCGGCCCACCATCGGCGGTAGACCGCGCATTCGGCCTCCACGTCCTCCACCACCTGGAAGAGCAGGCCGAGTTGGCGATCTGACAGGATCTCCTGGATGCCGGAGATCAGTTGGAGAAAGAACGAGTCGACCCCGAGGGTCGCCGCGGGCCTGGCGAGCACCAGGCCGACCGTGGCGGAACCCTCGCCGGAGAGCGCGCGGGCCGCCGTGCTGGGCCGCCAGCCCAGCTGTTCGGCGACCCGGCGCACCCGGTCGCGGGTCACCTCGGAGACGCCGGGACGGTCATTGAGCGCGAAGGACACGGCGCTCTCCGAGACCCCGGCGCGCTGGGCGATGTCCTTCATCGTCGGGCGGCGCGCGGGGGTGCGCCTGGCCGTCGGGGTGTTCTTGGCCGACGGTCGGTTCACTGCCACCCGGGTCCCTCTCCGCAGGGGCTTCGCGGGCTCTTCCGGTCCGGCCGGACGAGCCAGGTGGACCCCGGACTAATGCGCTTGAGCACCAGCATTCTAAAGCGCATTAGTCATCACTGCAAGAAAGGCAAAATCGGGGCTCTGACCTGCTGGGTTGTCGGTCAGATCCACCTTTGCCGCAAAGATTCTGTTGACTTTCAGACAACTACATTGCAAGGTCTGCTGGACATCAGTGACCGGAGGCTCGCTCCCCCGGCCCGCAGTCCGCACGCCTGGTCCGAGCGAAGGAGCCGTTTCACCGTGCGTATCTCCCGAAGAGCAGTAGCCGTCGCCGCTGTTCTCGCCACCGTCCTGCCCCTCAGCGCCTGCGGAGGATCCGACGACGAGTCCTCGGACGCGTCCGGCGCGGTCAAGGGCGAGATCACCTTCCAGACCTGGAACCTCCAGGCCAACTTCAAGGACTACTTCAACGGAGTCATCAAGGACTTCGAGAAGGAGTACCCCGACACGAAGGTGAAGTGGGTCGACAGGCCGGCCGAGGGCTACGCGGACAAGCTCAGTGCGGACGCCGCGGGCGGCACGCTGCCCGACGTCGTCAACGTCTCGCCCGACCTGGTCACGCCGCTGGCGAAGGCCGGGCTCGCGCTGGACCTGGACAAGGACAAGACCTCGTCCGCGTTCAGCAAGGAGTATCTGCCGGGTGCCTGGAAGAGCCACCAGATACCGGGCATGGAAGGCACCTACGGCTTCCCCTGGTACCTGAACACCGGTCCGACCTTCTACAACAAGCGCCTCTTCAGCGAGGCCGGCCTCGACCCCGAGAAGCCGCCGACGACCTACGACCAGCTCTTCGAGGACGGCCTCAAGCTGGCCAAGCAGAGCGACGGCAAGATCGCCACCCTCGCCCAGGTGCCCACCGTCGAGGACTTCGGCCGCTACGGCGTCCAGTTGATGAACAAGGAAGGCACCGGATTCGCCTTCAACGACGCCAAGGGCGTCGAAATGCTCACCAACTACAAGAAGATGTTCGACAACAAGGCGCTCGACCCGCAGGCGCTCACCGCGACGCCCGAGAGCGCCGGCACCAAGTTCCTCACCGAGTCCGTCGCCATGAACCCGGGCAGCGCGTTCGACCTGGACAACTTCAAGAAGAACGCCCCGAACCTCTACAAGAACATCGGGATCACCGACCAGATCAGCAGCACCGGCAAGGTCAACATGTACGTCATGGGCGTCATGGTCAACGCGAAGACCAAGGAGAAGCCCGCCGCCGTGGCCTTCGCCCACTACGTCACCGACGCGACCCGCCAGATGTCCTTCGCCAAGCAGGTCGCCATCTTCCCGAGCACCAAGGGCTCCCTGGACGACCCGTACTTCACGAAGGAGGACGGCACGGACGAGACCCGGGTCCGTATCGCCGCCGCCAAGTCCCTGAAGAAGGCCGAGAACTACACGCCTGTCCTGTTCAGCGAGCAGATGAAGACCGAGCTGCGCAACCAGGTCGCGAAGGCGCTCCAGGGTAAGCAGAGCCCCCAGGAGGCGCTCGACCAGGCCGTGAAGGCCTGCGACCGCCTCCTCCAGCAGAGCTGAGAGCCGAGCCCCGCACCATGACACGCTCCACCGCCCCCAGGGCACTTCCCCCGGACCCCGCGGCGGGACCGCCGGTGGGATCAGGCGCCAACTGACCATCAGTCCCTGGCTGTTCGCAGCTCCGGGACTGCTGGTGATCGGCGCCTTCAGTCTCTATCCCTTCCTGAGCACCCTGATCAACTCGTTCACCGACAAGCGGACCCTGATACCCGGGAAGTACGTCGGCCTCGCCAACTTCCGTGAGCTGCTGCACGACGAGATGTTCTGGATCGGGCTGCGCAACAGCACGCTCTACATCGTCGGCGTCGTTCCCGCGCTGGTCCTGCTGCCGCTCCTGCTGGCCATGCTCGTCCAGCGGCACATCCCCGGCATCTCCTTCTTCCGCTCCGCCTTCTACACCCCGGTGGTCGCCTCGATCGTCGTGGTCGGGCTGATCTGGGTGTGGATGCTGGACGACCGGGGCCTGGTCAACTCGCTCCTGGAGACGGTGGGCATCGGCCGGATCGGCTTCCTCAGCGACCAGTGGCTGCTGCTGCTGAGCGCGATGGCCGTCACGGTCTGGAAGGGCCTCGGCTACTACATGATCATTTATCTGGCCGCGCTGGCGAACGTACCGCGCGAGCTGCACGAGGCCGCCGCGGTGGACGGCGCCGGAGCGATCCGGCGGTTCGTCACCGTCACCGTGCCCGCCGTCCGCTCCACCATGGTGCTGGTCGGCGCGCTCTCCTCGGTCTCCGCCTTCAAGGTCTTCTCCGAGGTCTATCTGATGGCGGGCCCCACCGGCGGCCCGGCAGGCGAGGACACCACGCTGGTGATGCTCGTCCAGCGGGTCGGCACCGGACTGAGCGGCCGGGTCGGCTACGCCTCCGCCATCTCCGTGGTCGTCTTCTGCGTCACGGTCGCCCTGATGCTGCTGGTGCTGCGCGCCGACCGCAAGGAGGACGCGTGAGCATCCCGCACGTCACCGACGCCGAGGGCCGCCGGGTCCCGCCCTGGCAGCTCGTGCTGCGCTACGCCCTGCTGCTCGCCGTACTGGCCCTGATGGTCGGTCCGTTCGTCTGGCAGCTGTCCACCTCGCTCAAGGGCCAGACGGAGGACATCTACAGCTCCCCGCCGTCGTTCTTCCCGAGCGATCCCACCCTGCACAACTACCGCCAGGTCGCGGACGTCATCCCCGTCTGGGAGTACGCGTTCAACTCCGTCAAGGTGGCCACTGCCAACGTTGTCACCAACTGCGTGGGCGCCGCGCTCGCCGGATACGCGCTGGCCCGGCTGCGCTACCGGGGACGCAAGGCGGCGACGCTCGCGTTCATCCTGGCGATGCTCGTCCCCGTCGAGGGCATCATCATCGCCCAGTTCACCACCATGCGGGACCTCGGTCTCAACAACACCCTCCTCGGTGTGCTGCTGCCCGGGTCCATCGGCGCGCTGAACGTCCTGCTGATGCGCAACGCCTTCCTCAACCTGCCGCAGGAGATCGAGGAAGCGGCCTTCGTGGACGGTGCCAATGTCTGGCAGCGGTTCCTGCGGATCGCGCTGCCCGCCGTCAAGGGGACCATCGCGGTGGTCGCGATCTTCTCCTTCATGGGCGCCTGGGACGACTTCCTCTGGCCGCTGATCGTGCTGAGCGATCCGGAGAACTTCACCCTGACCATCGGGCTCAACTATCTGCACGGCACGTTCGCGCAGAACCCCCGGCTGGTCGCCGCCGGCACCATCATCGCCGTGGCACCGCTCATCGTGCTCTTCGCCTGCCTCCAGAAGTACTTCTTCCGGGGCGTCGGCGAGGGCGCCGTCAAGGGCTGACCGCCGCACCCGCACCCCTTCGCCCGCCGGCCGTGAGAAACAGGAACGCTGTCCGTATGAGCCCCACCGCACCGCGCTTCGGCGTGAACTACACGCCCAGCCAGGGCTGGTTCCACCACTGGCTGGACTTCGACCTGGACGACGTACGCGCCGATCTGGACTCCATCGCCGGACTCGGGCTCGACCACATCCGGGTCTTCCCGCTCTGGCCGCTGTTCCAGCCCAACCGCACCCTGATCAGGCCCCGCGCCGTCGACCAGCTGGTCCAGCTCGCGGACGCCGCCGCCGAACGCGGTCTGGACGTCAACGTCGACGGGCTCCAGGGCCATCTGTCCAGCTTCGACTTCCTGCCCGCGTGGACGCAGACCTGGCACCGGCGCAACCTCTTCACTGACAACGATGTCGTCGCCGGACAGGCCACGTACCTCCGTACGCTGGCCGCCGCGCTCGCCGACCGGCCGAACTTCATCGGCATGACCATCGGCAACGAGATCAACCAGTTCTCCGGCCCGCCGCACCCCGACCCCGACCGCATCACCCCCGCGCAGGCGGACGCCTGGCTGCGCCGGCTGCTGGACGCCTGCGAGGAGGGGGCGCCCGGCAAGCTCCATCTGCACGCCGAGTACGACGCCGCCTGGTACCTGGACGACCACCCGTTCACCCCGGCGCAGGCGGCCCGGCTCGGCGGCGTCACCGCCGTGCACTCCTGGGTGTTCAACGGCACCGCCCAGCGCCACGGCCCCACCGCGAGCGCCACCGAGCACCACGCCGCGTACCTGATCGAGCTGGCCAAGGCGTGGGCGGCCGAACCCCACCGCCCGGTCTGGCTCCAGGAGGTCGGCGCCCCGGCGCCGCTGATCGCGCCCGAGCGCGCGGCCGCGTTCACCGAGGCGACCGTCGACAACGCGCTGGACTGCGCGGACGTCTGGGGCGTCACCTGGTGGTGCTCGCACGACGTCTCCCGCTCTCTCGCGGACTTCCCCGAGCTGGAGTACAGCCTCGGACTGCTCACCAACGACCGCGAGGTCAAACCGGCCGGCGAGGCCATCGCCCGGATCGTCGCCGACCGGCGCGCCCGCCCGTACGCGCCCGCGCCCCGCACCACCGCGCTCGCCGTCGACATCGGCGACGACGAGACCGGGCCCGCCCGGTCCACCTGTGCCCCCGGCGGGGCGTTCTTCGAGGCGTTCGCCCGGCTCACCGAGGCGGGCGTCCGGCCCGCGGCGGTCCTCGCGAGCAGGGCGGCGGACCAGGACCATCTCGCGGCCCGTGGTATCACCGAAGTAGTCCGTCCGCACCAGGTCCCGTAACCCCGGCCCGTACTCCGCGTACTCCGCGTACTCCGCGTCCACCGCACCCATACGTACCTCCGCACCTCAGGAGCACCCGCATGCACGATGACCGCAGCCTCGTCGAAGGCCGTCTCAAGCGAGTCCTCGACGAGCGCGTCCGGCCCGCCCTCTACCCCGAATCGATCCCGCTGGAGATCGCCGTCTGGAACGCGCCGGGCGAACCCGTACCCGTGGCCGAGGGGCTCGCGGGACCGGTCGAACCGGTGGCGGTCGGCGACCGGTGGGGCGCGCCCTGGGGGACCAGCTGGTTCCGGGTCTCCGGCACCGTCCCCGAGAAGTGGGCGGGCCGCACCGTCGAGGCGATCCTCGACCTCGGCTTCGACGAGAACATGCCGGGATTCCAGTGCGAGGGCCTCGTCTACCGGCCCGACGGCACCCCGGTCAAGGGCCTCAACCCGCGCAACCAGTGGGTCCGGATCGGTGCGCCCGTCGCCGGCGGCGAAGAGGTCCTGCTGCACATCGAGGCCGCCTCCAACCCGGTCATCCTCGACTACCACCCCTTCCTGCCGACCCGGTTGGGCGACAAGGAGACCGCGGGCAGCGAGCCGCAGTACACCCTGGCCCGGATGGACCTCGCGGTCTTCGACCAGACCGTCTGGGAGCTGATCCAGGACTTCGAGGTGCTCGGCGAGCTGATGGCCGAACTCCCCGTCGAGGGCGCCCGCCGCTGGGAGATCCTGCGCGCGATCAGCCGCGCGCTCGACGTCATCGACCTCCAGGACGTGAACGGCACCGCCGCCGCGGCCCGCGAGCAGCTCGCCGGGGCGCTCGCCAGCCCCGCCCCGGCCACCTCCCACCGCATCAGCGCGGTCGGCCACGCGCACATCGACTCCGCCTGGCTGTGGCCGCTGCGCGAGACCGTCCGCAAGGTCGCCCGTACGACGGCCAACATGACGGCGCTGCTGGAGGACGAGCCCGAGTTCGTCTTCGCGATGTCCCAGGCGCAGCAGTTCGCCTGGATCAAGGAGCACCGCCCCGAGGTCTACGCCAAGGTCAAGAAGGCCGTGGCCGAGGGCCGGTTCGTACCGGCCGGCGGCATGTGGGTCGAGTCCGACACCAACATGCCGGGCTCCGAGGCGATGGCCCGTCAGTTCGTGCACGGCAAGCGGTTCTTCCTCGACGAGTTCGGCATCGAGAACGACGAGGCGTGGCTGCCGGACACCTTCGGCTTCGCCGCCGGACTGCCGCAGATCATCAAGGCCGCCGGTTCCAAGTGGCTGCTCACCCAGAAGATCTCCTGGTCCACGATCAACAAGTTCCCGCACCACACGTTCGACTGGGAAGGCATCGACGGCACCCGGATCTTCACGCACTTCCCGCCCGTCGACACCTACAACTGCTCCATGACCGGCGAGCAGATGGCCCACGCCGCGAAGAACTTCAAGGAGAAGGGCGTGGCCCGGCACTCGCTGGCGCCCACCGGCTGGGGCGACGGCGGCGGCGGCACCACCCGCGAGATGATCGCCAAGTCGGCGCGGCTGAAGAACCTCGAAGGCTCCGCCACCGTCGAGTGGGAGGCGCCCGCCGCGTTCTTCGCCAAGGCGGAGGCCGAGTACCCGAACCCGCCGGTCTGGGTCGGCGAGCTGTACCTGGAGCTGCACCGCGCCACGCTCACCAGCCAGGCGAAGACCAAGCAGGGCAACCGGCGCAGCGAACACCTCCTGCGCGAGGCCGAGCTGTGGGCCGCCACCGCCGCCGTGCGGACCGGCGCGGCCTACCCGTACGAGGACCTCGACCGGATCTGGAAGACGGTGCTGCTGCACCAGTTCCACGACATCCTGCCCGGCTCCTCGATCGCGTGGGTGCACCGCGAGGCCGCGAAGACCTACGCGGGCCTCGCCGCCGAGCTGAACGCCATCGTCGACACCGCGCAGCGCGCCCTGGCCGGTGACGCCTCCGGCGCCACGGAGCTGGTCTTCAACTCCGCCCCGCACGCGCGCGGCGGCGTCCCGGCCGGCGCCGCGGGACCGGCCGCAGCGGTCGCGGGCGTGGAGCTGACGCCGCGCGAGGGCGGTGGGTACGCGCTGAGCAACGGGCTGCTGGAGGTCGAGATCGACGGCCGCGGCCTGGTGGTCTCGGCGTACGACATCAGCGCGGAGCGCGAGACCGTCGCCCCGGGCGAGGCCGCCAACCTGCTCCAGGTCCACCCCGACTTCCCCAACCAGTGGGACGCCTGGGACGTCGACGCGTTCTACCGCAACACCGTCACCGACCTCACGGACCTCGACGAACTCGCCCCGGTGGCGGGCGGCGTCCGGGTCGTCCGCACCTTCGGCGACTCGCGCGTCACCCAGCTGCTCACCCTCGCGCCGGGCGCCAAGCGGCTCGACATCGACACCGAGGTCGACTGGCACGAGACCGAGAAGTTCCTCAAGGCGGCCTTCCCGCTGGACATCCACGCCGAGCGGTACGCCTCGGAGACCCAGTTCGGCCACGTCTACCGCGCCACGCACACCAACACCAGCTGGGAGACGGCCAAGTTCGAGGCGTGCAACCACCGCTTCGTCCATCTGGAGGAGCCCGGCTGGGGGGTCGCGCTGGTCAACGACTCGACGTACGGACACGATGTGACCCGTACGGTCCGCGCCGCCGACGGCGGTACGACCACCACCGTCCGCGTCTCCCTGCTGCGCGCCCCGCGCTTTCCCGACCCGGAGACCGACCAGGGCGTCCACCGCTTCCACCATGCCCTGGCCCCCGGCGCGGCGATCGGTGACGCGGTCCGCGAGGGATACCGCATCAACCTGCCCGAGCGCCGGATCACCGGCGCGGACACGGCCGTCGCTCCGCTGGTCGGCGTCGACAACGACGCCGTCGTGGTGAGCGCGGTCAAGCTCGCCGACGACGGCAGCGGGGATCTGGTCGTCCGGTTCTACGAGTCGACCGGCGGCCGGGCCAGGGCCCGCGTCGACCTCGGCTTCGAGGCCACCGCCCTCGCCGTGACCGACCTGCTGGAACGCCCGCTCGCGGACACCGAGCCCCCGGTGCTCGACGGCGGGACGGTCGGGCTCTCGCTGCGCCCGTTCGAGCTGATCACTCTGCGGCTGAGCCGCGGCTGACGGTCCGTCCAGGCGAGCCAGGAGGCGGGCGCCCCGGCCCGGGGTGGCCGCCTCCTGGCACGGGGCGGCCTCTCACTTGCTCAGTACGTTGGCCCCGATGATGAACAGTCCGAGCAGCATGTCCACCCCGCCGACCCGGCACGCGGCCCCCCGGCCCCGGCCCGCGACCCGCGCGGCCCAGTAGCCCCAGCCGAACAGGGCGAGCGTGTTGAGGGCGAGCGCGACGTCGATCGCGGCCCCCTCGTCCCACCACCCGGCGTACGCGCCGAGCAGCGCCGCCACCGTCGGCAGGACCGCGCCCAGCAGCGGCCACTCGGCCGGCACGGAGCGCGCGGTGCTGGCGGTGACGCCCGTCCGCTCCGCCGTCTGCCGGGCGATCGTATGGGCGTAGCCGTGGGCCGCCGCCGACGCCAGCGCGGCCAGCAGCACCCACACCGCGTCGTACCCGGGGGCCTCGGGGCCGCCGTCGTGGTCCAGGGCCGCCGCCAGGGCGCTGGCCAGGACCGTGCCGTAGACCCCGCCGAACAGCAGCCGCTGCAGGCGTTCGGCGCGTTCGGCGGTCCCTTCGTGATCGCGCAAAGTACCGCCTCCCGGGGCGAACGAATCATTCCGCTCCGGGAGATGTAACAGCACACAGCGCGGATCCCCGGGCAACGACGCCGTGCGCGCCGTCCCCGGGGATCCGCCCCGCTGAAAGAATTTCCGGACCGTGCGGTCCGCTCACTCCTCGACGAGCATCCCCGAGCGCAGCCGGGCGATGATGCGGTTCAGCAGCCGCGACACATGCATCTGCGAGACGCCCAGCTCGGCGCCGATCTGCGACTGGGTCATCTCCCGGCCGAAGCGCATCTCCACGATGCCGCGCTCGCGCTCGTCCAGCTGCTCCAGCAGCGGGGCCAGGGCGTGCAGGTTCTCGACCTTCTCCATCGCGGGGTCCGCCTCGCCCAGCACATCGGCGAAGGTACGGCCACCGCCGCCCGTGCCGCCCTCGTCACCCGCGGGCATGTCCAGCGAGCCGGCGGTGTAGCCGTTGGTGGCGACCAGGCCCTCGACGACCTCTTCCTCCGTGATGCCGAGCAGCTCGGAGAGTTCCTTGACGGTCGGGTCCCGGTCCAGCGAGCTGGCCAGGTGCTCCTTGGCCTTCGCCAGCTCGACGCGCAGCTCCTGCAGGCGGCGCGGCACGTGGACGGCCCAGCTGGTGTCGCGGAAGAAGCGCTTGATCTCGCCGACGATGTAGGGGACCGCGAAGGAGGTGAACTCGACTTCACGCGAGAGGTCGAACCGGTCGATGGCCTTGATCAGCCCGATCGTGCCGACCTGGAGGATGTCCTCCATGTCGCCGCCGCCCCGGTTGCGGAAGCGGCCCGCGGCGAACCGGACGAGCGACTGGTTCATCTCGATGAGCGTGTTGCGCGCGTACTGGTACTCGTGCGTGCCCTCTTCGAGGACCTGGAGCTGGTCGAAGAAGAGCTTCGACAGAGCCCGCGCGTCCTTCGGCGCGACCCGGCTCGGGTCCTCGATATACGGCAGGGCTTCGACGGGTGCTGTCGAACCGCGGGTCAGGACGCCCTCCGCCTGCTCCACCTCGGCAGCACGCACAGTTGTGGTCGTCATGACTTCACTCCTCCATCGGGGTGGACCGTTCAAGGTGCGCTTCTGCCCCCCTTTCGACGGCCCATGCGTGATTCTCTCACTCGCTCTCGAAGTTCAGGTTTTCGTACCGCCGCGGCCAGGGCGCAGAGCGCCGAGAGCGCGCAGATCACGGCACTGATCAGCAGCCAGCGCCCCAGGAACACATCCGGGTCCAGACCGGTGGCCTCCTGGTAGGGACCCGGGGCGCGCAGCACCAACGGCCAGTACACCAGCAGCATCAGGAGGGAGAGGAAGACGGGCACGCGTACGTAGGGGACGCCCGTACGGGCCAGTGGCCGCCCCCGCCGCCGCGCCGCCGCCTGCAGGGCACGGTCCCCGAGCGTGTACAGCGGTACGAGCACCAGATCGTGCAGGAGCGCCGCGCCCGCGAACCAGATCAGGATCGCGACCCACTCGCCCCGCAGCAGCCGCACCCCCGCGTAGCCGCAGAGCGCGAAGGAGGCCAGCAGGAGCAGCAGCACGCGGGGCGAGCCCAGGGGCATCCGTCGCCCGAACCCGCCGAACCGCCTCCTGCGCCGCCTCGTTCCGCCCGTCACGTGGGCCATGTCGACTCCCCGAAGTTCAGCTGCCGCACCCACTTGGTGTTCATCACGCCCGGCGCGCCCGGCACGATGACCCGGGCCGGATAGCCGTGATCGGGCGACAGGTCGGCGCCGTTGACGCGCAGCGCGAGCAGCGAGCGCGGGTCGCGGACCTGCTCCGCGCTGAGCGCGACCATGCGGAACGAGCCCTGCCGCTGGACCGACTCCACGAACACGGCGGGCGGCGCGTCGCCCAGCCCGACCAGGGCGGCGAGATCGGCCAGCCGCACGCCCTCCCACTCCTGGTCGGAGGTGGACCAGCCCTCCACACAGGCGATGGGCAGCGCCGCCGTGTGCCGGGGCAGCCGCGCCACCTGCGGCCGGGTCAGTACGGACCGCCGGGCACCGCCCCGTACGGTCAGCCGCCAGTCGGGGCCGATGTCGCGCTCCTGGATCCGCGCCGAGCGCATCCCCTTGTTGATCTGAAACCCGTTCGGGCCGCTGCCCGGATCACGCCCGTGCGGCGCCAGCAGCGCCGTACCGCGCAGCGAACCGCCGATGCTCTGACCCGCCGTCACCACGAACAGCGTCAGCGAGCCGAGCCCGACCATCGCCAGCGCCCCGCGCCGGGAGGTGGTCGGCGGAGCCGGATCCCGGGGGACCAGCCCGGTCGCGTCCGGCAGCTCGGGCCGGGTGCGCGCGGCCGGGGTCCGCAGCTCGGTCCGCAGATCGCGCGGGTCCCGCAGGCTGCGGCGGCGCAGCGTCCTCACCGTACGCGGCAGCCGCAGCGCGACATGCGCGAGGAACGCGCCGATGAACACCCAGGCCCCGTAGAAGTGCAGCGGATAGAACGAGCCGGGGAAGAGGTACTGCAACTGGACGTTGAGCACACCGGTCACGAACTCGAAGAGCGCCCCGCCGACGAGCAGCAGCAGCGACAGCCGCTCCAGACCGTGGACCACCGAGCGGACCGGCGGCAGCTCGAAGAGCTTCGGCACCACCGACCACAGCTTGGCGAGCAGCACCGGTACGAGCACGATGCCGAGCGTCACGTGCACGCCCTGCGTGAGGCGGTAGAGCCAGTAGGGATGGGTGGGCCAGGAGAAGAGGTAGAAGCCGAGCAGCCCCTTGTCCGGCGTCTTGTCGTTGACCGGCGTCAGCTCCGGGTTGTACGCGGCGTACGACAGCAGACCCGTCACGAACAGGACGGGGATGCCCACCAGCAGCGCCACCGCGAAGACCGAGGTCAGCCACGGCCCGCGCAGAGGGCTGCGCCACCGGGGGAGAAAGCGGGTGAAAACATTCACGCGCCCGACCGTAGGCCCCGTCCGGCACGGCGGCCCGGCGCCGCGCGGTGGAGGCCGTATCGTCGGCCGCGTCGCTGCCCGCACCCGGAAGGAGCCCCCGCCCATGGTCGCCGAACCGCTGTCGCGCGATGAGGCCGAGGAGCGGTTGCGACCGCTGTCCGGCTGGTCGATCCAGGACGGGCGCGTCACCCGCACCTACCGCCTGGGCACGCACGTCGCCGCCGTCGCCCTGGTGGTCCACATCGCGCAGATCCAGGAGGAGCTGAACCACCACTCCGAACTGACCCTCGGCTACAGCACCGTCTCCCTGGCCGTCTCCACCCACGACGCGGGCGGCGCCGTCACCGGGCTGGACATCGCGCTGGCCGAGCGCGTCGAGTCGGTCGCCGGGGCGCACGGAGCGCACTGACCCGGCGCCCAGGGCGTGTCCGCGAAGGAGCGCCCTCCACCCGTCGATCAGGCGGGACGGTGCGGACACGCCACGGCGGCGCCGGGCTCAGTTGACCTCGGCCGGATCAGCGCGGCGCCGGGCTCAGTTGACCTCGGCCGGGTGGGAGCCGATGCGCCGGCCCTCGTCGAGCGCGGCGAACGCCGCCAGGTCGTCGGCGTCCAGCTCGAAGCCGAAGACGTCGATGTTCTCCTGGATCCGGGACGGGGTCACGGACTTGGGAATCACCACGTTCCCCAGCTGGAGGTGCCAGCGCAGCACCACCTGCGCCGGGCTGCGGCCGTGCTTGCGGGCGATCGCCACCACGGTCGGGACCTCCAGCAGGCCCTTGCCCTGGCCCAGCGGCGACCAGGCCTCGGTGAGGATGGAGCGCTCCGCGTGGAGGGCGCGCGACTCGGCCTGCTGGAGCTGCGGGTGCAGCTCGATCTGGTTGACGGCGGGGACCACGGAGGTCTCGCCGAGCAGCCGCTCCAGATGCTCGGGAAGGAAGTTCGAGACGCCGATGGCCTTGGCGCGGCCGTCGGCGAGGATCTTCTCGAACGCCTTGTACGTGTCGACGTACGTGTCCGCGGCCGGCTTCGGCCAGTGGATGAGATACAGGTCGACGTAGTCGAGGCCGAGCTTGTCCAGCGACACGTCGAAGGCGCGCAGCGTCGAGTCGTACCCCTGGTCGCCGTTCCACAGCTTGGTGGTGACGAAGAGGTCCTCCCGCGCTATCCCGGACTGCGCGAGGGCCTTGCCCGTGCCCTCTTCGTTGCCGTAGATGGCGGCGGTGTCGACGCTGCGGTACCCGGCCTCCAGAGCGGTGGCGACCGCCTTCGTCGCCTCGGCGTCGGGCACCTGCCAGACGCCGAAGCCGAGCTGGGGCATCGTGGTGCCGTTGTTGAGAGTGAGGGTGGGGACCTTGCTCACGAGCGGTCGATCCTAACGTCGTCGGTTGCTTCTCGATGGTCCAACGGTCTCGGGGGCGGCCGGATTCCCCGCCACCCCCACCGTCATCGTTTCCCCCGTGGCCCGGGACAATGCGTCAGCGGTAGAGCGCGTCCACCTCGACGCTGTACGCCTCCTCTATCGCCCGGCGCTTCAGCTTCAGGGACGGCGTCAGCAACCCGTCCTCCTCGCTGAAGGGATGGGCCAGGATCCGGAAGGTACGGATCGACTCGGCCTGGGACACCGCCGTGTTGGCGGCCACCACCGCGCGTCTGATCTCCTGCTCCAGATCCCGGTCCCGCACCAGCTCCACGGGGGGCAGCCGCGGTCTGCCCCGGATGGCGAGCCAGTGCTCCACGGCCTCCGGGTCCACGGTCACCAGCGCCGCGATGTACGGCCGGTCGTTGCCGACGACGATGCACTGGGCCACCAGCGGATGCGTCCGCACCCGCTCCTCCAGCGCCATGGGCGCCACGCTCTTGCCGCCCGAGGTGACCAGGATCTCCTTCTTCCGCCCGGTGATCGTGAGATAGCCGTCCTCGTCCAGCGCCCCGAGGTCGCCGGTGGCCAGCCAGCCGTCGCGCAGCACCGCGCGGGTGGCCCCCGGGTCGTCCAGGTACCCGGCGAAGACCTGCCCGCCGCGCAGCCACACCTCGCCGTCTGCCGCGATACGTACCGAGGTGCCGGGGATCGGCTGCCCGACCGTGCCGTACCGGGCCAGCCCGGGTGGATTGGCGGTGGCCGCCGCGCACGACTCGGTCAGCCCGTACCCCTCGTACACGCTGACTCCCGCGCCCGCGAGGAACAGCCCGAGCCGCCGGTCCATCGCGCTGCCCCCGGACATGGCGTGCCCGACCCTGCCGCCCAGCGCGGCGCGCACCTTGCCGTAGACGGCCTTGTCGAAGAACCGGTGGCGCATCCGCAGCCCGGCGGACGGCCCGGGGCCGAGGCCGAACACGCGCTGCTCGACCGCCTCCGCGTAACGCACCGCCACCTCCACCGCCTTGTCGAAGACCGCGGCCCTGCCCTCCGTCTCGGCCTTGCGTCGCGCCGCGTGGTAGAGCTTCTCGAAGATGTACGGCACGGCCAGGACGAAGCTCGGCCGGAACGCGGCCAGATCGGGCAGCAGCTCGCTCGCCCGCATGATCGGCTGATGGCCCAGCTTGACCCGGCCCCGGATCGCCGCGACCTCGATCATCCGGCCGAAGACGTGCGAGAGCGGCAGGAACAGCAGCGTGGACGCCTCGTCGCCGGGGGCGCCGCGGAAGACCGGCTCCCAGTGCGCCAGGACCGTATCGGTCTCGAACATGAAGTGGGAGTGGGTGAGCACGCACCCCTTGGGGCGGCCGGTGGTGCCCGAGGTGTAGATCACCGTGGCGACGGAGTCCGGGGTGACGGCCCTGCGGTGCCGGTGCACCGTCTCGTCGTCGAGCCCGGCACCCGCCGCGAACAGCTCCTCCAGGGCCCCGGCGTCCAGCTGCCAGAGCCGGTCGAGCCGGGGCAGCCGGTCGATCACCGAGCCGACGGTCATCGCGTGGTCCCCGTGCTCGACCAGACAGGCCGAGACCTCGGCGTCGTGCAGGATCCAGTGGACCTGCTCGGCGGAGGAGGTCGGATAGACGGGTACGGGCCGGGCGCCGACGCTCCACAGCGCGAAGTCGAAGAGCGTCCACTCGTAACGGGTACGGGACATGATCGCGACCCGGTCGCCGAACCGTACGCCGTGCGCCAGCAGCCCCTTGGCCAGCGCGAGGACCTCGTCACGGAAGCCCGCCGAGGTCACGTCGTGCCAGTGGCCCTCCTCGTCCTTGCGGCCGAGCGCGACCCGCCCGGGGTCGGAGCGGGCATGGTCGAAGACCACGTCCGCGAGCCCGCCCACGTGCGGGGCGGCCGGCAGAGGGGGGACGGTGAACTCGCGCAATGACTCGCTCCTTGTGGCCGCTCCGCACAGCCCGGTGACGGTACCGCGAGACCATCTCACCCCGGAGTAATCCCATGTGGGGGAAGTTCCACCGAATCCGTACGCATCGGCCACCGACGCTCTACGGTGCGGGGTGCCCGCCGGGCCGCCGGGCGGCTCAGCCCTCCGCGACCGCCGGGCGCTGCAGCCGGTCGCCGCTCGCCAGGATCGCGGCGGCCAGCGCGTCCGCGGCCTCCCGGGTTGTTGTACCGCCGCGTTCGCGGCCGTGGTCCCGGGCGGCGTGGTCCCGGGCGTGCAGCAGGACGAAGTCCACCTCTCCCAGCTCGGGCAGGAGCCTCGTGCGCACCGGCACCAGCCCCGGCGGGATCAGCCCGCGGGTGTGGGCCATGACGCCCAGCCCCGCGCGGGCGGCCGCGATCAGCCCGCTCAGGCTGGCGCTCGTGCACGCCACGCGCCAGGGCCTGCCGTGTGCCTCCAGCACCTCCAGCGCGCGGGCCCGGGTGAGCGCGGGCGGCGGGAACGCGATCAGCGGCACCGGCCGGTCGGGGTCGAGCCGCAGCCGCGGAGCCCCGATCCAGGCCAGGGAGGACTGCCAGACGAGCCGGCCGTGGGTGTCGCCCGGCCGCCGTTTGGCCAGCACCAGATCGAGCAGCCCGGCCGCCAGCCGCTCGTGCAGGATGCCGGACAGCTCCACCGTCAGTTCGAGATCGACCTCCGGGTGGTCGCGCCGGAAGGACTCCAGGATCTCCGGGAGCCGGGTGAGGACGAAGTCCTCGGAGGCGCCGAACCGCAGCCGGCCGCGCAGCCGGGTGCCGCCGAAGAACGCCGCGGCCCGGTCGTGCGCGGCCAGGATCGACCGGGCGAAGCCCAGCATGGCCTCCCCGTCCTCGGTCAGCTCCACGCTGTGCGTGTCCCGCGTGAACAGCGGCCGTCCCGTCGCGTCCTCCAGCCGCCGCACATGTTGGCTCACCGTGGACTGGCGCAGCCCGAGCCGACGGGCCGCCTGCGTGAAGCTCAGCGTCTGGGCCACGGCGAGGAAGGTGCGCAACTGCCCGGGGTCGTACATGCCGCCAGCCTACGCCGTTATCACGTGACACGATGGCAGTGAGAGCGGTGTACGGGATTCCCGATCAAGCCGACCAGGTGGAGCATGGGGAGGCACGATCCGCGGCCACCGCGCGATCCGCGCCGCCCGGACAGACCACCCCCGTAGCCAGCAGCCCGTAGTGGAGCACATGAACCGCCGCACGACGCCCGCACCGCCCGCCTCCGCGCCGCCCGCAGCCGGGCCGCCCGGGTCCGCCGCGCCGCCCGACGGCTCCCCGCCGCCGACCGGGCCGCCGCACCGGCCGCCGCACCGGCTCCGGCTCCGGCTGCCGTCCTGGCTGCCCCTCGACCCGTACGTACTGGCGCTCCTCGCGACCGTCGGCCTCGCCTCGCTCCTGCCCGCCTCCGGCCACGCGGCGGACATCGCGGGCGGCGCGTCGACCGGTGCGGTGGGGCTGCTGTTCTTCCTCTACGGCGCGCGGCTGTCCACCGGCGAGGTGGTCGAAGGGCTCAAGCACTGGCGGCTCCATGTCACCGTCCTCGCCTGCACGTTCGTGGTCTTCCCGCTGCTGGGGCTGGCCTCGGCCGGTCTCGTGCCGTACGTCCTGACCCCGCAACTGCAGGCCGGGGTCCTGTTCCTGTGCCTGGTGCCCTCGACCGTCCAGTCCTCCATCGCCTTCACCTCGATCGCCCGGGGCAACGTGCCCGCCGCGATCTGCGCGGGCTCCTTCTCCAGCCTCGTCGGCATCGTGATCACCCCGCTGCTCGCGGCGCTGCTCATCGGCGGCGCGGCGGTCGGCGTCTCGGTGGACTCGCTCCTGCGGATCGTGGCGCAGCTGCTGCTGCCGTTCCTCGCGGGCCAGTTGCTGCGCCGCTGGATCGTCGGGTTCCTCGTCCGGCACAAGCGGGTGCTCGGTCTGGTCGACCGGGGTTCGGTGCTGCTGGTCGTCTACACGGCCTTCAGTGAAGGCGTGGTCACGGGCATCTGGCACCAGGTGACCCCCGTCCGGCTCGCGGGTCTGCTGGCCGTGGAGGCCGTGCTGCTCGCGGCGATGCTCGCGGTCACCTGGTACGGCGGGCGGCGGCTCGGCTTCGACCGGGCCGACCGGATCGCCGTCCAGTTCGCCGGGTCGAAGAAGAGCCTGGCGGCGGGGCTGCCGATGGCGACCGTCCTGTTCGGGGCGGGGGCGAGCCTCGCGGTGCTGCCGCTGATGCTCTTCCACCAGATGCAGCTGATGGTCTGCGCGGTGATCGCCAAGCGCCGCTCGCGCGACGCCGAGGCCCCGGACGCCGCCGAGCGGGCCGGGAGCCCGGACACGGTGGCAGCCGGGGCGGCGGCCCGTACGGCCTGAGTGCGGCGGCCGGTACGGCCCGGGTCCGTCAGGTGTCGCCCCCGGCGTCGGCCGCGACCGGCGCCCAGTCCGCGCCGATCATGGTCCGGACCGCCGAATCGACCAGCGCGTCGGCCGTCTCGCGGGTGGGTTCCCCCAGGCGGCCGTCGAGCAGCAGTGAGGTGAGCCCGTGTACGAGGGCCCATACGCCGATCTTGAGCGTGTCGCGGTACCCGGGAGCCGCGAAGCCGGCGATCCGTCTGGTCACGACGGCCTGTGCCGCGTCGGAGGCCGCGATCACCTCGGGCAGGCTCACGCAGACATGCCCGAACATCAGACGGAACAGACCGGGGTGTTCGAGCGCGTAGTGCACCGTGGCGCGGGCCATCGGCGCCACCGCGTCCGCCAGGGCCGCCGGTGGAGAGGCCGCCCGCACCGAGCCGGCGTCGCCACGCTCCGTGCCCGCGGACGACGCGGCCTCAAGGCACGCGGTGAGTTCGGTGAACCCGTGCGAGGCCAGCGCGGCGAGCAGCGCCTCCTTGTCCCGGTAGTGGCGATAGGGCGCGTTGGCGGACACTCCGGCGTCCCTGGCCACCGCCCGCAGGGACAGCGCGTCGACTCCGTCGGCGTCCAGCAGACGCAGGGCGGACCGCAGCAGTGCGTCCCGCAGGTCGCCGTGGTGGTAGCTCCGCCGATCGAATGTTGACACTGCACACTTCCTTGGGTGATGGTTGACGCCGTACACATTCTGCCGGACCCGACGGCGGAAGCGCATGGACGGAGTGCTCCGGATGCCCGGAATCGGTGATCGGCTCCTTCTCGCGAGTGGCCTCAGCCTGCCCAACAGGCTGGTGAAGGCGGCGATGGAGGAGAACCTGGCGGACGCCGGGCAGCTGCCCGGCGACCGGATGGCCGAGCTGTACCGGCGCTGGGCACGGGGCGGTGCCGGGTTGCTGATCACCGGCCACGTCATGGTCGACGGCCGCTCCCTCGCCCATCCGGCCGATGTCGTCCTCCAGCAGGGCACGCCGCTCGCACCGTTCACCCGCTGGGCGGAGGCGGCGCGGCACGGCGGCGGGCGGGTGCTCATGCAGATCAACCACCCCGGCCGGGTGATCTACTCGGACATGCCGGGACAGGCTCTGTCCGCCTCCGACGTCGCGGTGAACGCCGGGCGCTACTCCCGGCTGTTCGCCCGGCCGCGCCCCATGACCGAGGCCGACCTGGAACAGGTCGTCTCCCGGTTCGCCGCCACGGCCGCACGGGCGGCCGAAGCCGGGTTCCACGGTGTGCAGGTCCACGCCGCCCACGGCTATCTGCTCGCCCAGTTCCTCTCCCCGCTGACCAATCGGCGTACCGACCGCTGGGGCGGGGACCTGGAGAACCGGGCACGACTGCTCATGGAGGTGCTGCGCGCCATTCGCGCCTCGGTCCCGGCGGACTTCGCGCTGGCCGTCAAGCTCAACACCGCCGACTTCCAGCGGGGCGGTTTCGAGGAGACGGACGCCGCCCGGATCGTGGCGGAACTGGCCTCGGCCGGCTGCGACCTGGTCGAGCTGTCCGGCGGCTCGGTCGAGAGCCTGGCCACCCACGGACACTCCGCCGACGGCCGCACCCTGGCTCGGGAGGCCTACTTCCTCGAACTGGCCGCCGACATCATCCGCACCGCGCCACTGCCCGTCATGATCACCGGCGGAGTACGGCGGCGAGAGGTGGCTCAACGCGTCCTCGACCAGGGCGGATCGCTGGTCGGGATGGCGACCGCCCTGGCGTACCGGCCCGACCTCCCCGAGCGGTGGCTGCGCGGCGAGGACGCCGACTTCGAGCCGGTGCCGGTGCGCTGGAAGGACAAGACGATGTCCGCCGGCGCCACCCAGGCCATGGTGGTCCACCGGCTCCACCGACTCGGCCGGGGCCGGGACGGGCACCGTTCCCCGTCACCCGCCGTCGCCCTGGCCCGCGACCTGCTCCAGCGCCGGCGCGCGCTGCGCCGCTACCGGCGCTGGTACGCCGGGTGGAGCCACCCGGCGCCGAGCGTCCCCGGTGTACTGGGCCGCCCGTAACAGCCCGCGCGCGGAGCGCGGTTCACCCGGCCCCGTACCCGCCGCCCCGTACCGCCGCCCCGTACTCCCGCCCTGTACCTCCGCCCATCCGGCCTCCCGCCGTCGTTCGAAGGAATCCCTCGGTATGTACGACTATCGCGGCACCACCACGCTCGTCACCGGAGCGTCCAGAGGGATCGGCAGCGCCTGTGCGCGCGCCCTCGCCCGTCGTGGCTCGAACCTGGTCCTGGTGGCCCGTTCGGCCCCGGCGCTCGACCGGCTCGCCGGTGAGATCCGGGCCGAGCACCCGGTGAACACCCTGGTGCTCGACGCGGATCTCGCCGACCCGGCCGGGCCCGGGACCGTCGCCGACGCGCTGCGCGAGCGGCATGTGAGCGTCGATCTCCTGGTCAACAACGCGGGAACGGGCTCCGTCGGCCCCTTCTTCGGCCGTCCCTTCGAGCAGAGTCTGCGGTCGGTCGACGTCAATGTCACCGGCCTGATGCGGATGACCCGACTGATCGGGGCGGACATGCTCGAACGCGGCTCGGGCGGGATCATCAACGTCGGTTCCACCGCGGCGTTCCAGCCCATGCCGTACCAGGCGAGCTACTCCGGGACGAAGGCGTTCGTCCTGTACTTCACCGAGGCGCTCGCGCAGGAGCTGCGCGGCACCGGAGTACGGGTCATGGGCGCCCACCCCGGCGCGACCGGAACCGGTTTCTTCGACAGCACCACCGCCGTCATGGACCCCAGGGTCACCGACAGCCCCGAGTCGGTCGCCGAGCGGACCCTGGACGACTTCGCGCGCGGCAGGGCGGCCTCGTACCCCGGCCGGGCGCTCCACCGCTGGACCACGTGGGTGCCGCGGCTGCTGCCCCGCACGGCCGTCACACGCGCCGTCGCGGTGGTCAACCGCAAGGCGGGATTCCACGAGGTCCAGGACGTCATGAGCGGCCCGGCGTCCTGACGTCCCTGCCGTACGGCGGGCGGGGACGCTCACACCTCGCTGTGCAGGGCGATCCGCTCGTCGCCCGCGTACACGTTCATCGACGGGCCGCGCAGGAAGCCCACCAGGGTCAGCCCGCTCTCGGCGGCCAGGTCGACGGCGAGCGACGAGGGCGCCGAGACCGCGGCCAGCACCGGGATCCCCGCCATCACGGCCTTCTGCGCCAGCTCGAACGAGGCGCGGCCCGAGACCAGCAGGATCGCCCGGGACAGCGGCAGCAGATCCTGCCGCAGCGCCCGGCCGACCAGCTTGTCGACCGCGTTGTGCCGCCCGACGTCCTCGCGGATGTCCAGCAGCTCGCCCTCCTCGGAGAAGAGCGCCGCCGCGTGCAGCCCCCCGGTCCTGTCGAAGACCCGCTGCGCCGCCCGGAGCCGGTCGGGGAGGCCGGCGAGCAGAGCGGGTTCGACCAGGACCGGGGGAGTGTCGGCGATCGGGAAGCGGGCCGTGGTCCGTACGGCGTCCAGGCTGGCCTTGCCGCACAGCCCGCACGAGGAGGTCGTGTAGACGTTGCGCTCCAGCGTGATGTCGGGCACCGGCACCCCGGGCGCGAGCTGTACGTCGACCACGTTGTACGTGTTCGAGCCGTCCTCCTTCGCCCCGGCGCAGTACACGATGGACCGTACGTCCGTGCTCGCCGCGAGCACCCCCTCGCTCACCAGGAACCCGGCGGCCAGCGCGAAGTCGTCACCGGGGGTGCGCATCGTGATGGCGAGGGGCTTGCCGTTCAGCCTGATCTCCAGCGGCTCCTCGGCCACCAGGGTGTCGGGCCGCGCGGAGACGACCCCGTCCCTGATCCGGATGGTGCGGCGGCGCTCGGTGACCCGTCCCATGGTGATCAGTCCTACTCGTCGACGTGGTGCTGCCGTGTGTCACTCATTGTCCGGCACCCCGGAGATCCCGCGCCCGGACCCACCCGTGCTGTCTACAGTATGGAGTTCCGCGCGACAAGACATCCGGCCGGTACGGACCCCTCCGGCCGGGGCACGGGCCGCGCAATCGGCCCGGTTGAAGATCTTCCCAAAGGTGCGATCCGGTTCCTAGAGTTCGCGACCATGACCCCACCTCTCGCCCCCGCCGGATGGAGCCGCTGGCTGGTGCCGCCCGCCGCGCTGTCGGTCCATCTCTCCATCGGGCAGGCATACGCATGGAGCGTCTTCAAGCCGCCCCTCGAATCCGCGCTGAACCTCTCCGGTACCCAGAGCGCGCTGCCCTTCCAGCTCGGCATCGTGATGCTCGGGCTCTCCGCCGCGTTCGGCGGCACCCTCGTGGAGCGCAACGGGCCGCGCTGGGCGATGACGATCGCCCTGTGCTGTTTCTCCTCCGGCTTCCTGCTGGCCGCGCTCGGCGCCTTCACCGAGCAGTACTGGCTGATCGTGTTCGGTTACGGATTCGTCGGCGGGATCGGCCTCGGCATCGGCTACATCTCGCCGGTCTCCACTCTGATCAAGTGGTTCCCCGACCGGCCGGGGATGGCCACCGGCATCGCCATCATGGGCTTCGGCGGCGGCGCGCTCATCGCCTCGCCGTGGTCCGCGCAGATGCTCTCGTCCTACGGCTCCGACAGCCGGGGCATCGCCTTCGCCTTCCTGACGCACGGGCTGGTGTACGCGGCGTTCATGACCCTCGGCGTGCTGCTGGTCCGGGTCCCGCCGCCCGGCTACCGGCAGCAGGCGCCGGAGGTTCCGGACGCCGTGGCGGTTCCGGCGCGCGGGGCCGTACCGGCCGCCGGGCCCCGGGTCTCGGCGCGGTCGGCCGTGCGCACCCCGCAGTTCTGGTGCCTGTGGGTCGTCCTGTGCATGAACGTCACGGCGGGCATCGGCGTCCTGGAGAAGGCCGCCCCGATGATCACGGACTTCTTCGCGCGGACGGACACCCCGGTCTCGGTCTCGGCGGCGGCCGGATTCGTGGCGCTGCTCTCCGCCGCCAACATGGCGGGCCGTATCGGCTGGTCCTCCACCTCGGACCTGATCGGCCGCAAGAACGTCTACCGGGTCTATCTGGGCGCCGGGGCGGTGATGTATCTGCTGATCGCCCTGTTCGGGGACGCGTCGAAGCCGCTGTTCGTCATCTGCGCGCTGGTGATCCTCTCCTTCTACGGAGGCGGCTTCGCCACCATCCCCGCCTATCTCAAGGACCTCTTCGGCACCTACCAGGTCGGCGCGATCCACGGCCGGCTGCTCACCGCCTGGTCCACCGCGGGAGTGCTCGGCCCGCTCATCGTCAACAAGGTGGCGGACAGCCAGGAGGCGGCGGGAAAGAGCGGCGCGGGGCTGTACGGTCTTTCGTTCGCCATCATGATCGGCCTGCTGGCCGTCGGCTTCGTGGCCAACGAACTCGTCAGGCCCGTACACCCGCGTCACCACGTTCCCGACCCGAAGGAGACAGCCGATGACCAGGTCAGCAGCGCCACCGGCCGCACCGTCTGAACACCGCCGTACCGGTCTGATCGTCTTCGCCTGGCTTTGGGTGGGGATCCCGCTGGCGTACGGTGTGTACGAGTTGATCCTCAAGGCGGCTCAGCTTTTCACCCGATGATGTGGACTCTCCAAACCGCACGGGAGAATCCTGTTGGTTCACCTGCACCCGTACCGGCGAGTCGGTGACAAGACTGGAGCATTCCTGACGTCGAAACAGAGGGGGTCCCGGGCATGACCGGCACTCGTATCGCCGCGCTCGGGCACTATCAGCCCGCCAAGGTGCTCACCAACCACGATCTGGCGGCGATGGTCGACACCAGCGACGAATGGATCAGCAGCCGGGTCGGCATCAAGACCCGGCACGTGGCGGGCCCGGACGAGCCGGTGGACGAGCTGGCGGCGCACGCCGGCGCCAAGGCGCTGGCCGCCGCGGGGCTGGGCCCCGAGGACATCGACATGGTGCTGGTCGCCACCTCCACCGCTATCGACCGCTCACCCAACACGGCGGCGCGGGTCGCGGCCCGGCTCGCCATGGGCTCGCCCGCCGTGATGGACATCAACGTCGTGTGCGCGGGCTTCACCCACGCCCTGGCCACGGCCGACCACGCCGTACGGGCGGGCTCGGCGACCCGGGTGCTGGTCATCGGCGCGGACAAGATGGCCGCGATCGCCGACTGGACGGACCGTACGACCTGCGTCCTGCTCGGTGACGGCGCGGGCGCGGCGGTCGTCGTGGCGACCGGGCCCGACGAGGAGCCGGGGATCGGCCCGGTGCTCTGGGGCTCGGTGCCCGAGATGGGGCACGCCGTGCGGATCGAGGGAACCCCGCCGATCTTCGCGCAGGAGGGGCAGTCGGTCTACCGCTGGGCCACCACGCAGCTGCCGCCCATCGCCCGCAAGGTCTGCGAGCGCGCCGGGATCACCCCGGAGGAGCTGGGCGGGGTCGTGCTGCACCAGGCCAATCTGCGGATCATCGAGCCGGTCGCCCAGAAGATCGGCGCGGTCAACGCCGTGATCGCCCGGGACGTCGTGGACTCCGGCAACACCTCCGCCGCCTCGATCCCGATGGCGCTGTCCAAGCTGGTGGAGCGCCGGGAGATCCCGGAGGGCGCTCCGGTGCTGCTCTTCGGCTTCGGCGGCAACCTCTCGTACGGCGGCCAGGTCGTCCGCTGCCCCTGACGCCCGGGGCGGGCTCGCCACCGGGGCCGTGCCGGTGCCCGTGGGGGCACCGGTCATCGGCGGCGGTGGGCACCGGCCGCGACATCGAACGGAATTCGAACGCCAACCAAGGCTCTTCGCCGGTCGGTAGACTGTAGACGATAACCAATGTCTGGATTCGTCACTCCCGGCACGGCGGCACCGCCGTCGTGCCCACGGTCGGCCAGGAGGGGGACAGCGATGTTGTCCGCGAAGTTGGCACAGGGTTCTCTGCCCAAGCTCGAACGCCCGGGTCCGCTGCGTGAGCGCGTGTACGAGGCTCTGCTCGAACTGATAACGACCCGGGCGCTCCAGCCGGGCCAGCATCTGGTCGAGAGCGAACTCGCGGGCCACCTCGGGGTCTCCCGGCAGCCCGTGCGCGAGGCGCTGCAGCGCCTCAACACCGAGGGCTGGGTCGATCTGCGCCCGGCCCAGGGCGCGTTCGTCCACGAGCCGACCGAGGACGAGGCGGACCAGCTGCTCACGGTCCGTACGCTCCTGGAGGCGGAGGCCGCCCGGCTGGCCGCGGCGGACTCCGGTACGGCGGGCATCGCCGCGCTGGAGGAGCTGTGCGCCGACGGGGAGCGGGCCGTGGCGGACGACGACGTGGACCGGGCGGTCGCCGCCAACGCCGCCTTCCACGCCAAGGTCATGGAGCTGGCGGGCAATGTCGTGCTGGCGGAGCTGGCCGCGCAGGTCGACCGCAGGGTCCGCTGGTACTACACACCGGTCGCCCGGCAGCGCGGCAAGGACTCCTGGATCGAGCACCGGCAGCTGATCGCCGCCATCGCCGCGCGGGACGAACAGCGTGCGACCGAGGTCATGAAGGCACACACGGAACACACCAGAACCAGCTACCACCAGCGCGAACGCACCTGATCGCGACGGGAGTCGGCGGCCTTCCCCGGCCGTGACCGGCGCCGGAGAACTCCTGGGCCGCCCTGCGCGTGACGCGGGGCGGCCCTCCCTTTGTCCTCGGTGTGGAGAAAGTTGGGATGGATTCACGCGCAACTTCTTCCCCCTGCGGGCAAGCGCTGCTACGTTCCCTCAAAAGCCCGGGACACACCTCCGGGTCACCGCACAGACCAAAAGGCCGGCCGGGAAGGCGGGGAGGGGCGCGTGAGACGCATGACGGCACGACCTGCCAACGCGCACCAGGCGCGACTGCTCAGGCTGTTGCGCGACGGCGGTCCCAACTCCCGTGCGCAGCTCGGCGATCAGGTGGACCTCTCCCGTTCGAAGCTCGCCGTCGAGGTGGACCGGCTGCTGGAGACCGGCCTGGTGGTCGCGGACGGACTCGCCGCCTCGCGCGGCGGCCGGCGCTCCCACAACATCCGGCTCGCGCCCGCCCTGCGTTTCCTCGGCGTCGACATCGGCGCCACCTCCATCGATGTCGCCGTGACCAACGCGGAGCTGGAGGTGCTGGGCCATCTCAACCACCCCATGGACGTCCGCGAGGGACCGGTCGCCGTCTTCGAGCAGGTGCTCGCGCTGGCCGCCAAACTCAAAGTCTCCGGTCTCGCCGAGGAGTTCGACGGAGCGGGCATCGGGGTCCCGGGCCCGGTCCGCTTCCCCGAGGGGGTCCCGGTCGCACCGCCGATCATGCCCGGCTGGGACGGGTTCCC
This sequence comes from Streptomyces corynorhini, assembly GCF_003346515.1. Taxonomy (GTDB): domain Bacteria; phylum Actinomycetota; class Actinomycetes; order Streptomycetales; family Streptomycetaceae; genus Streptomyces; species Streptomyces corynorhini. Next base: position 11,089 of record NZ_QQNA01000157.1, on the reverse strand, counting down.
GGTCCGCGAGGCGCTCAGCCAGGAGCTGGGCTGCCCAGTCATGGTCGACAACGATGTGAACCTCATGGCGATGGGGGAGCAGCACGCGGGCGTCGCCCGCTCCGTGGGCGACTTCCTCTGCGTCAAGATAGGCACCGGTATCGGCTGCGGCATCGTCGTCGGCGGCGATGTCTACCGGGGCACCACCGGCAGCGCCGGTGACATCGGCCATATCCAGGTCGAGGCCGACGGCCGGGCCTGCGCCTGCGGCAACAAGGGCTGCCTGGAGGCGTACTTCAGCGGCGCCGCGCTCGCCCGCGACGCCGAGGAGGCGGCCCGCGAGGGCCGTTCACCCGAACTGGCCGGGCTGCTGGAGTCGGCCGGCCGGCTCACCGCCGTGGACGTCTCGGCCGCCGCGGCGGCCGGTGACCCCGTCGCCCTCGAACTCATCCGGGCGGGCGGGAACCGGGTCGGCCAGGTCATCGCCGGACTCGTCAGCTTCTTCAACCCGGGGCTCGTGGTGATCGGCGGCGGGGTGACCGGCCTCGGCCACACCCTGCTGGCCAGCGTCAGGACCCAGGTCTACCGGCAGTCGCTGCCGCTGGCCACCGGCAATCTCCCCATCGTCCTGGGGGAGTTGGGCCCGACCGCCGGAGTCACCGGCGCGGCCCGGCTCATCAGCGACCACCTCTTCTCGCCGGCCTGACGGCCGGTGGCGCTCCACCTGTTCCACCCGCTCCACCCGCGCGACCCGCACCGCCCGCTCCACCCGCACCGCCCGCTCCACTCGCACCGCCCGTACGTCCCGCGCCATCCGTAGTACGTGTGCCACCGCACCACCCCGAGTACCCGCACGAGCCGCGCCATCACAACGAGCCGCACGAGCCGCACCAGCCGCACCCGCACGAGCCGCATCCGCACCACCGCACCGCTCCGCCGCACCTGGTTCCGCCCGCTCACACCACCCCGCTCCTCCTTCAGCCTGCCCGCTCACCGGCCGCATCCGCCGAGGGGATACGCCATGGCACCCACTCCACCCACGACCCCGCTGCTCACCATGTCCGGCATCACCAAGACCTTTCCCGGGGTCCGCGCCCTCGACGGTGTGGACCTGGAGGTCGAGGCGGGCGAGGTCCACTGTCTGCTCGGCCAGAACGGCGCCGGGAAGTCCACACTCATCAAGGTGCTCGCCGGGGCCCACCAGCCCGACGACGGTGTGATCAACTGGCGCGGCGAAGAGGTCACACTGAAGTCGCCGATCGCCGCGATGCGGCTCGGCATCGCCACCATCTACCAGGAACTCGACCTGGTCGAGGGCCTGTCGGTGGCCGAGAACGTCTTCCTCGGGCACGAACCGACCACCGCCGGGTTCGTCGTGCGGGGCCGGGAGGCCAGGAGCGCGGCGACCGCGCTGCTGGCACGCCTCGGCCACCCGGAGATCCGGGCGCACCAGTTGGTCGGCTCGCTCTCCGCCGCCCAGCAGCAGATCGTCTCGATGGCCCGCGCGCTCTCCCACGACGTCCGGCTCATCGTGATGGACGAGCCGTCCGCCGCCCTCGACCCCGACGAGGTCGACAATCTCTTCCGTACGGTCGCCACCCTCACGGCCGACGGAGTGGCCGTCATCTACATCTCCCACCGGCTGGAGGAGATCCGGCGCATCGGCGACCGGGTGACCGTCATCAAGGACGGGCGGACCGTGGCGGTCGCCCTGCCCGCGAAACAGACCCCGACCCGGGACGTCGTCGCGCTGATGACCGGCAGGAACGTCGAGTACGTCTTCCCCGAGCGGCCCGCCGCGACCGCCGCCGGCGCGCCGCGGCCCGAACCCGTCCTGCGGGTCGAAGGGCTCTCCAGGGAAGGGGAGTTCGCCTCTCTCGACCTCGAAGTGCGGCCCGGTGAGATCGTCGGCCTGGCCGGGCTCGTCGGCTCGGGGCGCTCCGAGATCCTGGAGACGGTGTACGGGGCGCGCAAACCCACCACCGGCCGTGTCCTGGTCGACGGTGTCCCGCTGCGGCCGGGCAGTGTCCGCGCCGCCGTCCGCGCCGGGCTCGGGCTCGCGCCCGAGGAGCGCAAGGCCCAGGGCCTGCTGATGCTCGAATCGGTCACCCGCAACGTGTCGGTCTCCTCACTGCCCCGCTTCGCCCGGGGCGGCTGGCTCGACCGCTCGGCCGAGCGCGCCGCGGCCCAGCGGGCGACCAGGGAACTCTCCCTGCGCCCGGACAACCCGGACGCCCGGATCCGTACCCTCTCCGGCGGCAACCAGCAGAAGGCGGTGCTCGCGCGCTGGCTGCTGCGCGGCTGCCGGGTGCTGCTGCTCGACGAACCGACGCGCGGCGTCGACGTGGGCGCCCGTGCCGAGCTGTACGCCGTGATCCGGCGGCTGGCCGACGAGGGGCTCGCCGTACTGCTCGTCTCCAGCGAGGTCCCCGAAGTGCTGGGCCTCGCCGACCGGGTGCTGGTCCTGCGCGAAGGGCTGGTCGTCCACCGGGCACCGGCGCGCGAGCTGGACGAGCACCGAGTCCTCGACCTTGTGATGGAAGGGAGCCCGACACCATGAAACAGCCTGCCTCCGAGGCGCGGCAGGGCGGGCCCGACGCCCCGGCCACGCCCGATCCGACCCCGTCGTCCGCCGCCTCCGACGCGTCCGCCAAGTCCACCGAAGAGAAAAAGGGGTGGCGCGCGCTCGGGCTGCGGCTCGACGTCCGCAACCTCTCCCTGCTCGGGGTGCTGGCCGCCCTGATCGTGGTCGGCGGCATCACCAAGCCCGACCAGTTCCTGGACACCAACAACCTCCAGCTGGTGCTGACCCAGGCGTCGGTCATCGGTGTGGTCACGGTGGGCATGACCTTCGTCATCACCAGCGGGGGCATCGACCTGTCGGTCGGCGCCATCGTGGCCCTCGCCTCGGTGTGGGCCACCACGCTGGCCACCCAGGAGTTCGGGTTCGCCGGCATCCTCTTCACCGCCGTCCTGGTGGGGCTCGGCTGCGGGCTGGTCAACGGTGTGCTCATCGCGTACGGCGGGATGGTGCCGTTCATCGCGACGCTCGCGATGCTCGCCTCCGCCCGCGGCCTCGCCTTGATGATCACCGACGGGAAGACCCAGATCGTCACCGTGACCTCGGTGCTCGACCTCGGCGTCCCGGACTCCTACGTGCTGGGCATCCCGCCGCTCGTGCTGGTCTTCGCGGCCGTCACGGTCGTCGGCTGGCTGATCCTCAACCGTACGACCTTCGGCCGCCGCACCATCGCCGTGGGCGGCAATCCGGAGGCCGCGCGGCTGGCCGGTATCGATGTCCGCAGGCAGCGGCTGTACCTCTACCTGTTCTCCGGGCTCTGCTGCGGCATCGCCGCGTTCCTGCTGATCATCCTGGCCGGCTCGGGACAGAACACCAACGGGAACCTGTACGAGCTGGACGCCATCGCGGCGGCGATCATCGGCGGCACCCTGCTCAGCGGTGGCCGCGGCACGATCATCGGCTCCGTCCTCGGGGTCCTCGTCTTCACCACCATCACCAACATCTTCGCTCTGAACAATCTCCAGAGCGACGTTCAGCAGATCGCCAAGGGCGCCATCATCGTCGCCGCCGTACTGGTCCAGCGCCGCACACTGCGCAACGGCGAGGTCTGACGCTCCGTCAGCAATCGCACCCGCACCTCCCGCCCTACCCGAAGGGTTGAACCGCCATGCCAGAAACCAGTCGCAGAGGACTTCTTTTCGGCACCGCCGCCGTCTCCGCCGGCGTTCTCCTCACCGCCTGCACCAGCAATGAGCCCAAGGAGGCCGCGGCCACCGACACCGGGCCCGTCGCCTCGGACGACAAGCCGGGCAAGGCCGTCACCATCGGCTTCGCCGGACCCCAGGCCGACCACGGCTGGCTGAACGCGATCAACGACCAGGCCAAGTCGCGGGCGAAGAAGTACTCGGACGTCACGCTGGACATCACCGAGGGCTCCAACGACATCGCCGCCCAGATCGGCCAGGTCGAGACGCTGATCAACAAGAAGGTCGACGTCCTGGTGATCCTGCCCGCCGACGGCAAGGCCCTCACCCAGGTCGGGCTGAAGGCCATGCGCGCCGGTATCCCGGTCATCAACCTGGACCGGATCTTCTCCAACCCGCAGGCGTTCCGCGCCTACATCGGCGGCGACAACTACGGCATGGGCGTCAGCGCCGGCAACTACATCGGCCAGAAGCTCAAGGGCAAGAAGGACGCCAAGGTCATCGAGCTGGCCGGGATCGACGGCCTGGAGCTGACCCAGCAGCGCTCCAAGGGCTTCGACGACGCCCTGAAGAACTACCCGAACATCAAGAAGGTCGCCCGCCAGGCCGCCGACTTCACCGTCGAGTCCGGCCAGGCCAAGATGGCCCAGCTGCTCCAGGCGCAGTCCTCCTTCGACGCCCTGTGGAACCACGACGACGACCAGGGCGTGGGCGCGCTGCGCGCCATCCAGCAGGCGGGCCGCGACGACTTCCTGATGGTCGGCGGCGCCGGAGCCAAGGCGGCGATGGACGCCATCAAGGCCGACAACAGCGTGCTCAAGGCGACCGTCCTCTACCCGCCGACCATGGCCGCCTCCGCCATCGACCTGGCCCGCACCCTCGGCCAGTCCAAGGGCATCAGCGGCCTGGCGGAGCTGGAGATCCCCGCCCAGGTCACGCTCTACTCGGCCGTGGTCGACAAGGACAACGTCGACCAGTACCTCCCCACGGGCTTCCGCTGACCGGCCCCGGCCGGACCAGCGGCCGAGCCGTCCCCACTGTGCGAGATGACGAGGAGTTATCCGGATGACCCCCAGTCCCACGGAAGCGTCCGAGCGAGCAGCCGGTCCACCGCCCGCACTCGGCATCGGCATGGTCGGATACGCGTTCATGGGTGCCGCCCACTCACAGGGCTGGCGCACCGCAGGACACGTCTTCGACCTGCCGCTGCGGCCGGTACTCGCCGCGGTCTGCGGCCGTGACGAGACCTCCGTCAGGGCCGCCGCGGCGAAACACGGCTGGGCCGCCGCCGAGACCGACTGGCGGCGGCTGATCGCGCGCGACGATGTGCAGGTCGTCGACATCTGCACCCCGGGGGACAGCCACGCGGAGATCGCCATCGCGGCCCTGGAGGCGGGCAAGCACGTCCTGTGCGAGAAGCCGCTCGCCAACTCGGTGGCCGAGGCCGAGGAGATGGTCAGGGCGGCGGAGGCGGGCCGGGCCCGCGGGCAGCTGTCGATGGTGGGGTTCAACTACCGCCGGGTGCCGGCCGTCTCGTACGCCAGGAAGCTGATCGAGGACGGCAGGATCGGCACGCTGCGCCATGTGCGGGTCACCTATCTGCAGGACTGGCTGGCCGATCCGCTGGCCCCGCTCACCTGGCGGCTCAAGCGGGAGCGCGCCGGGTCCGGGGCGCTGGGGGACCTGGGGGCGCACATCGTCGACCTCGCGCAGTTCCTGACCGGGGAGCCGCTGGCCGGGGTCTCGGCGCTCGCGGAGACCTTCGTACGGGAGCGGCCGGTGCTCGGCGGGCCGAGCGCCGGGCTGACGGGGGCCGCGGGCAGCGCGTACGGGCCGGTGACCGTGGACGACGCGGCGGTGTTCACCGGCCGGCTCGCCTCGGGCGCGCTGGCCACCTTCGAGGCCACCCGGATGGCCTCGGGGCGCAAGAACGCGCTGACGCTGGAGATCAACGGTGAGCGCGGCTCGCTCTCCTTCGATCTGGAGCGGCTCAACGAGCTGTCGTTCCACGACCACGCGGAACCGGCGGCCTCGGCCGGTTTCCGCCGGATCCTGGTCACCGAGCCGGAGCATCCCTATCTGGAGGCGTGGTGGCCGCCGGGCCACGGGCTCGGCTACGAGCACACCTTCGTCCACCAGGCGCGCGATCTGGTGACGGCGATCGCGACGGGGACCGATCCGGCGCCGTCCTTCGCCGACGGGCTCCAGGTGCAGCGGGTGCTCGCCGCCGTGGAGGAGAGCGCGGCGAAGAACGCCGTGTACACCCCCGTACCGCCCCCGTCGGAAACCCCTGCCTAGGAGGAGAACCGCATGCCCCGTCCCTTCACGCTGTTCACCGGCCAGTGGGCCGATCTTCCCCTGGAGGAGGTGTGCCGGCTCGCCCGTGACTTCGGTTACGACGGGCTGGAACTCGCCTGCTGGGGCGACCACTTCGAGGTCGACAAGGCGCTCTCCGACCCGTCGTACCTGGAGGGCAGGCACCAACTGCTCGACAAGTACGGGCTCAAGTGCTGGGCGATCTCCAACCATCTGGTGGGCCAGGCGGTCTGCGACCACCCCATCGACGAGCGCCACCAGGGCATCCTGCCCGCCGGTATCTGGGGCGACGGCGAGGCGGAGGGCGTCAGACAGCGCGCCGCCGCCCGGATCAAGGACACCGCTCGTGCGGCGGCCGCCTTCGGCGTCGACACCGTCATCGGCTTCACCGGGTCGTCCATCTGGCATCTGGTCGCGATGTTCCCGCCCGTGCCGCCCGGCATGATCGACCGCGGGTACGAGGACTTCGCGGAGCGCTGGAACCCGATCCTGGACGTCTTCGACGCCGAGGGGGTGCGCTTCGCCCACGAGGTCCATCCCAGCGAGATCGCCTACGACTACTGGACCACGCACCGCGCACTGGAGGCGGTCGGCCACCGGCCCGCGTTCGGGCTCAACTTCGACCCGAGCCACTTCGTCTGGCAGGACCTCGACCCGGTCGGGTTCCTCTACGACTTCCGCGACCGGATCTACCACGTCGACTGCAAGGAGGCGCGCAAGCGCCTCGACGGCCGCAACGGGCGCCTCGGCTCCCATCTGCCCTGGGGCGATCCCCGGCGCGGCTGGGACTTCGTCTCCGCCGGTCACGGCGACGTGCCCTGGGAGGACGTCTTCCGGATGCTGCGGTCGATCGACTACCAGGGCCCGGTCTCCGTCGAGTGGGAGGACGCGGGCATGGACCGGCTGGTCGGGGCCCCCGAGGCCCTCGCCGACCTCAAGCGCTTCGACTTCGACCCGCCGTCGGCGTCCTTCGACGCGGCGTTCGGCGGGGACCGGTAGCCGCCTCGCGACCTGACCGGACTCCGGACGGGCGGGAGACCGCCCGTCCGGAGTTCCGGCGACCGTCTTTGTCCTGCGCCTGGGGAAAGTTCCACTTCACCCCTGCGCAAGGTCTTTCGGTCCGGGACGAACCCGGCTACCGTCCATTGAGGTGTACAGGACATGGCTGGTCGTGGGACGCGACCGGCCGGCACCACGAAAGAGTCGCTCTCCGATGTGACGGCGCACGTCGGTGACACAGCCACCCGGAGGCGGGGCGCGGGACGCGCACCTCCCTCAGGGCATGGCACCCGCACGTACGAACAGCCCACTGTGGAGGACTTTCGTGCCCAGAAAACGCCCCAGAGCCAGATCCCTTCTCGCACTCCTGACGGGCGCCGTGCTCGTGGGATCGAGCCTCGGAGCCGCACCCGCCCTCGCCCACGATCCGGGGCCCGTGCCCTCGGAGGAGAGCTTCCAGCAGGTCACCCTCGCCAAGGGCGCCGACGAGGTGGGCGAGCCGATGTCCCTCGCCGTCCTGCCGGACCGCCGGGTGCTGCACACCTCGCGCGACGGCACACTGCGCATCACCGACGCGGGTGGCGACACCCAGGTGGCCGGCCGGCTCGACGTCTACAGCCACGACGAGGAGGGCCTCCAGGGCGTCGGAGTCGACCCGGACTTCGCCGAGAACCGGGCCGTCTACCTCTACTACGCGCCGAAGCTCGACACCCCGCCGGGCGACGCCCCGGAGAACGGCACCGCCGCCGACTTCGCGCCCTTCGACGGATACAACCGGCTCTCGCGCTTCACCCTGAACGAGGACGGCACCCTCGACAACGCGAGCGAGAAGAAGGTCCTCGACGTCGCCGCCACCCGGGGCACCTGCTGCCATGTCGGCGGCGACATCGCCTTCGACGCGGACGGCAACCTCTATCTGTCGACCGGCGACGACACCAACCCGTTCGCCTCCGACGGATACACCCCGATCGACGAACGCTCCGACCGCAACCCCGCGTTCGACGCCCAGCGCAGCTCCGGCAACACCAACGACCTGCGCGGCAAGGTGCTGCGCGTCAAGGTCGCCGAGGACGGCTCGTACACCGTCCCCGAGGGCAACCTCTTCGCCCCCGGCACCGACAAGGCCCGGCCCGAGATCTACGCGATGGGGTTCCGCAACCCGTTCCGCATCTCGGTCGACCAGCAGACCGGTGTCGTCTACGTCGGTGACTACGGGCCCGACGCCGGTGCCTCCTCCCCGACCAGGGGACCGGCCGGAATGGTGGAGTTCGCCCGGGTCACCGAGGCCGGGAACTACGGCTGGCCGTACTGCGTGGGCAAGAACGAGCCGTACATCGACTACGACTTCGCCACCAAGGCGTCCGGCGCGGCCTTCGACTGCGCGGCCCCCAAGAACACCTCGCCGAACAACACCGGACTCGTCGACCTGCCGCCCGCCCAGCCCGCCTGGATCGACTACGACGGCGACAGTGTGCCCGAGTTCGGCAACGGCTCCGAGTCCCCGATGGCCGGTCCGGTCTACCGCTACGACGAGAACCTCGACTCCCCGGTGAAGTTCCCCGAGGCGTACGACGGCGACTTCTTCGCGGGCGAGTTCGGCCGCCAGTGGATCAAGCGCATCGAGCAGGACGACGACGGAACGGTCGGCACCATCAACCCGTTCCCGTGGTCCGGCACCCAGGTCATGGACATGGAGTTCGGCCCCGACGGCGCGCTCTACGTACTCGACTACGGGCTCTCCTGGTTCGGCGGCGACGAGCACTCCGCGCTCTACCGCATCGAGAACGCCACCGGGGGCAAGTCCCCCATCGCGGTGGCCGCCGCGAACAAGACCTCCGGCACGGCCCCGCTGAAGGTGAACTTCTCCTCGGCCGGTACCTCGGACCCCGACGGTGACGCGCTCTCCTACGCCTGGGACTTCGGCGACGGCGGCACCTCCACCGAGGCCGACCCGGTGTACAAGTACAAGAAGAACGGCACCTACACCGCCCGCCTCACGGTCACCGACCCCACCGAACGCACCGGCACGGCATCGGTACGTGTGGTCGTCGGCAACACCGCGCCCACCGTGAAGCTCGAACTCCCCGCCGACGGAACACTGTTCAACTTCGGTGACACCATCCCGTTCAAGGTGAAGGTCACCGACCCCGAGGACGGCACGATCGACTGCTCCAAGGTCGTCGTCCGCTACATCCTCGGCCATGACAACCACGGCCACCCGATCACCTCCACCAACGGCTGCGAGGGCACGATCACCGCGCCCGCCGACACCGAGCACGACCCCAACGCCAACATCTTCGGAGTGATCGACGCCGAGTACACCGACGGCGGAGGCGGCGGGCAGGCCCCGCTCACCAGCCACGGTCAGGCCCAGCTCCAGCCCCGCCACCGGCAGGCCGAGCACTTCACCGGCTCCTCCGGCGTCTCGGTCATCTCGAAGGCCGCGGCCAACGGCGGCAAGACCGTCGGTGACATCGACAACGGCGACTGGATCTCCTTCAAGCCGTACAACCTGACCGGGTCCAAGACCCTCACCGCCCGGATCTCCTCCGGCGGCGCGGGCGGCTTCCTGGAGGTGCGCACCGACTCCGCGAACGGCAAGCTGCTGGGCTCGGCGCCGATCCCCGTGACCGGTTCGTGGGAGACCTTCCAGGACATCGACGTACCGCTGCGCTCCGTACCCAAGAAGACCACCGAACTGTTCCTCGTCTTCAAGGGGGGCTCCGGCGCGCTCTTCGACGTGGACGACTTCACGATCTCCGAGAACGCGCCCGGCAAGACCGAGAAGCGGGTCCTGGTCTTCTCGAAGACCGCGGGCTTCCGCCACGACTCGATCCCCGAGGGCGTCGCCGCGCTCAAGGAGCTGGGCAAGACGACCGGCATCACCGTCGACTCCACCGAGGAGCCCGGCCAGTTCACCACCAACAACCTGGCCAGGTACGACGCGGTGGTGTTCCTCTCCACCACGGGTGACGTCCTGAACTCCGCCCAGCAGACGGCCTTCGAGAACTTCGTGACCACCGGCGGCGGCTACATGGGCGTGCACGCCGCGGCGGACACCGAGTACGACTGGCCCTTCTACGGGGGCCTGGTGGGCGCCTACTTCGACTCCCACCCGGCGATCCAGAAGGCCACCGTACGGGTCGAGGACAAGAGCCACCCGGCCACCGAGCACCTCGACGACGAGTGGCAGCGCACCGACGAGTGGTACAACTACCGCACCAACCCGCGTGACCAGGCCCGGGTCCTCGCCACCCTGGACGAGACCACCTACCAGGGCGGCAACATGAAGGGCGATCACCCGATCGCCTGGTGCCAGACCTACGAGGGCGGCCGGTCCTTCTACACAGGCGGCGGTCACACCAAGGAGTCCTACGCCGACCAGGCGTTCCGCCAGCACCTGCTCGGCGGGCTGCGCTACGCGGCCGGTCAGGTGAAGGCCGACTGCAAGCCGCGCACCGGCTACCGCTCCCTGTTCAACGGCAAGACCCTGGAGGGCTGGAAGCAGGCCGGACCCGGCACGTTCGACGTCGTCGACGGCGAGCTGCGCACCGAGGGCGGCATGGGGCTGCTCTGGTACCAGGCCAAGGAGTTCCGGTCCTACTCGCTGAAGCTCGACTGGAAGATGGAGGGCGACGACAACTCCGGTGTGTTCGTGGGCTTCCCGCCCTCCGAGGACCCCTGGTCCGCGGTGAACAACGGATACGAGGTGCAGATCGACGCCACCGACACCCCCGACCGCACGACCGGCGCGATCTACGGCTTCAAGTCCGCCGACATCAAGGCACGGGACCGGGTCCTGCGCCCGCCGGGCCAGTGGAACAGCTACGAGATCAAGGTCGAGGGTGAACGGCTCCGGATCTTCCTCAACGGTGTGAAGATCAACGACTTCACCAACACCGACCCCGCCCGCAGTCTCACCAGCGGACACATCGGCCTCCAGAACCACGGAGCCGACGACAACGTGTCGTTCCGCGACATCCAGCTCAAGGAGCTGCCCTCCTAGGCTGTCGAAAGCTCCGACAGCCCCGGGCGGCCCGTCAGCCGGCGGCGGGCGGGGAGGCGCCGT
>NZ_QQNA01000156.1 GCF_003346515.1 Streptomyces corynorhini | reverse complement strand
CGGCGCACGTAGGTGGCCCGGCCACCTACGTGCGCCGGATGCTCGTGGAGACACCAGCCGTCTACCTGGACGAGCTGACCGGCACCGAGCGGGACTGGCTGCGGACCCGGCAGCGGCGCGAGGCACGGGCGTTCTTCGAGCTTCTCGGCCTCGAAGCGGAGATCCGCGGCGAGGGCGTGGCGCTGGTGGATCCGGAGGAGGAGCTGACCGATCTGCGGCTGCCGGGCACCGGTACGGTCGCGCAGGCCGCGCTGCTCCTGGTCGAGCGGCTGGTGGAGCGGCTGCGCCCGCGCGAGCCTGGCCATCCGGCGACCGGCGGCCGGCTCACCGTCGGGGTGGCGGTCCCCGACGGCCTGGTGGACGCGCTGCTGGCCGAGGTCGTCGCGGAGTACGGCCGGAGCGGCGGCTGGCAGCGCGGCTTCCTGGAGGACCCGGCCGCGCTGCGGGAGGCCGTCCTCGACCTCCTGGTCCGGATGCGGCTGATGGCGCGCACCGGCCCGGCGGAGGCGCTCAGGTCCGCGGACCGCTCCGGTGCCGCGGCGCCCGGCGCCCATCCGCACGACGCCCATCCACCCGGCGCCCGTCCGCACGACGCTCATCCACTGGATGCCCGTCCGCACGACTCACGTCCACGCGTCTCACGTCCACGCGACGGCGCGGAGGCACCCGGCGCCGACTGGGTGCTGCTCGCGGCGGCGGCCCGCTACGCACCGCGCGTCACCGTCCGTAAGAAGGCGGCCGGGACGGGACCGGACGCCGCCGTACAACAGGAGCTGACGTCATGACACAGGCCCCGCCGCCCGCGAACACGCCGCCGAGCCCCATCCCCGCACAGCGCTCGACCACGGCCGACGACAGTGCCGGGACCGGCGCCGCCTCCACCCCGGCCTCCACCCCCGCCTCGCCCCGCTTCCGGCTGCACCGCGCCGGAATCCGCAACGTCTGGCAGTACGACGAGCAGGAGTTCGCCTTCGGTGACGGGCGGCTGCTGCTGCGCGGAAAGAACGGCGCGGGCAAGTCCAAGGCCCTGGAGATGCTCCTCCCGTACCTGCTGGACGGCGACTCCCGCGCCCTGGACGCCACCGGCACGGGCCGCACGACGCTCGCCTGGCTGATGCTCGACGGCTTCGAGCGGACGAACCGGATGGGCTACCTCTGGGTCGAGTTCCGCCGGGCGACGCCCGGCGGCGGCGACAGCTATCTCACGCTCGGCGCCGCCATCCGGGCCTCGCAGTCGACCAAGAGGGCGGTGCCGTCCTTCTTCGTCACCTCGCTGCGGGTCGGCGCCGACCTCCATCTCGTCGACGCGGGAAGGCCGTTGCCCCTCGACCGTCTCAAAGAGGCGGTGGGCGCGGAGAACGTCACGGACCGCGCCGCCGAACACCGCTCCCGGGTGGCCCGGGAGCTGTTCGGCATCGCCGACGCCGCGCGCTACCGCAACCTCACCCAGCTGCTGCACCGACTGCGACGCCCCACCGTCGGCGACCGCATCGAGTCCGGCGGGCTCGTCTCCCTGCTCGGCGAGACGCTGCCGGGGCTGGACGACGAGGTCGTGGAGAAGGTGGCGCGCAATCTGCATGACCTGGACGCCGTACGGGAGGAACTGGGCCGCCTGGAGCGGACGGACACCGCGCTGCGCACCTTCCTCTCCACCTATCGCGGCTATCTGACGGGGGTTCTGCTGCGTGCCTCCGCGGGGGTAGGCCAGGAGCTGGACACCCTGGTACGGCGCCGCCGCGAGGCCGGGGACGCGGCCAAGCGGACGGCCGGGCTCCGCGCGCGGGAGGCCGAGGCGGACGAGCGGCTCATCTCCCTGCGGGAGGAGCGGCGGGCCGCCACCGCCGAACTCGACGCCCTGCGCGCGAGCGCGGCGTACCGGGGCGCCGAGGAGCTGTCGGCGCGCCGGAGCGCGGTCGCCGCCCTGGGCTCGGCGGCCGGTACGGCGTTCGCCGCCCTGGTCCGGGCGCACGGCGCCGAGGAGGACGCGGCGGAGCGGCTGGCCCGGGGCGGACGTCGGCTGGGCGGCCGGCTCGGCGAGCTGGCCACCGAGCACCGGGCGCTGCTCGCCCAGGCGGAGCGGGCCGGGCTGCCCGTCGCGCGGCTGGGCGAGCCGGTCGCCCTGGCCCGTACGGACCTCGCCGGTTCCTCGCGGGAGGAGCTGACCGGACCCGGCGGCGCGACCAGGACCGTCCGGCACACGCCGGTGAGCGGGGTGGACGCGTCCGCCGTCGAGCGGGCCCTGAACGCGTGGCGGGAGCGGCTGGAGGGCGCCAGGAGTGTGGCGCGCAACCGGAGCAGGACGGTCCAGGAGGTCGCGGAGCTGGCGGCGTCGGCCCGCGAGGCGCGGGCGGAGGCGGCGCGCGCCGACACCGGCCGCGAACGGCTTGAGGAGGAGACGGAGCAGGCCGCGGGCCGCCTCGCCGAGAGCCGGGAGGCGGTGGCGGAGGAGAGCCTCCGCTACGCGCGCGAGGTGGCGCGCTGGGTGCGGCGCGCGGCGCGGGCCGCCGGTTCGGACCGCCCTCCTCTGGAGGCCGTCCTCGCCGCCGTGGCCCACGAGACCTCCCCGTACGCGCCGTTCGCGGAGCGCGCGCTGCCCGCCGGGACAGGCACCGTCGTGGAGGAGGCCGCCCGCGCCGCGCTCGACCCGTACGAGGAGGAGGTGACGGCCCGTCGGGACGCGCTCGCCGTCGCCGTCGGCCGGTACGAGGCGGAGCGCGACCGGCTGAGCGCGGAGCTGGCCGGCCGGGAGCGGCGGACGGATCCGGAGCCGCCCGCTCCGTACCACCGCGACGCCCGGCGCGCACCGGGCACCGGTGCGCCGCTGTACCGGCTGGTGGACTTCGTCGAGGGTCTCTCCCCCTCCACTCAGGCGGGGTTGGAGGCGGCGTTGGAGGCGAGCGGGCTCCTGGACTCCTGGATCCCGGCGGACGGCGCGCTCATCGACTCGCTGACCTGCGACACCCTGATCCGGCACACCCTGCTCCAGCCCGGCGGGCCCGTGCCCGTGCCCGCAGAGCCGACGCTGGCCGAGGCGCTGCGGCCTGCCCCGGATCCGGACAGCGGCGTCAGCGCGGAGCGGGTAGCCAGGGTGCTGGCCGCCGTCGCGCTGGTCCCGGCGGAGGACACCACCCGGGCGACGGCCGCGCCGAGCGCCGTCTACTACGACGGCAGTTGGCGGCTCGGCGCGCTGCGCGGACGGCACATGAAGGACGCCGCGCGGTACGTGGGCACGGCCGGGCGCGCCGAGACCCGCCGCCGCGCGGTCACAGAGCCAGGGCCGGAGCCAGGGCCGGGGCCGGAGCCAGGGCCGGGGCCGGGGCCAGGGCCAGGGGCAGAGTCGGAGGCGGAGCGGCGGCTCTCGGAGGTCGAACGGCTGCTGGCCGCCGACCGGGAGCGGCTCGCGGAGAGCGATCGATGCCGCCGCGAACTGGGGCGGATGTGGCGGGAGTTCCCCCGTACCGGACGGCTGGCCGCCGCCTGGGCCGGGGTGGCGGGCGACGAGAGCGCCGTACGGGAGCTGACCGGCGGGACGGGCCGCGCCGCCCGCGCCGCCGAGGAGGCGCGCACCCGGGCCGTCGCCGCGCGCGGCGAGGCGGAGGCCACGGCCAGCGCCCACGGCCTGCCGACCGATCCCGGCGGGCTCGCCCGGGTGGGGACCGCGCTGACGGCGCTGACCTGCGGGCTCGACCAGTTGGGCCGGTCCGTCGCGGGCACGGCCGAGGCGCTCGGTGACAACCCGGCCGATCTGGCCGGGTACGAACGGGCCCGCGCCGACCGGTCGCGGGCCGAGGGCGAGTACCGGGCCCGCCTCGACGAGCTGCGCCCGGCCCGGCAGGCCCTGCGCACGCGCGAAGAGACCGTCGGCGCGGCCAAGGACGAGATCCTGGCCCGTGAGGAACGCGCCGGGCACCGGCTCGCGGCCGCGGCCCATGCCCTCCTGGCGGCTCGCGCCGCGCTGGACGAGGCGCGCGCGGAGCGGGTGCGCGCGGAGGAGAGCGAGAAGCGCTGCCGCGAGGTGCTGGTGGGCCAGGAGGCCGCCGTCATCGAGGCGGGCGGGCGGCTGCGCGGCGCCCTCGCCCGCCCGGAGGTGGTGCGCGGCGCGGGACTCGACCCGACCGACGGTACGGGCCAGGAGCCGACGGACGCGCCACTGCCCCCGGACCACGCACCGGACCACACCTCAGGCCGCACCTCCACCTCAGGCCAGGCATCGGGCCATGCGCCGCACGCGCCGGGCCAGGCATCGGACCATGCGCCGGACGCCTTCCCTGACGCGGGCGTCCGCGGCCGGCTGCGGGCCCTGCGCGAGCTGGCCGACACCGTACGGGAGCGGCTTGCCGCGTCCGGGCCCGAGGTCGCGGACAGCACCCTGCTCAAGCGCCACACGGAGCTGCGCGACCACCTGGCCGGCGGCTACGACGCGCAGCTCGACGAGCAGGACGGGATCAAGATCTGCCGGCTCGTGGACGACCACGGCCATCACGACGTGGCGCTGGTCGGGACGCTGATCGCCGGTCGGGCCGCCGAGGCGCGCGGCCGGCTCACCGACCGCGAGCGCGAGGTCTTCCGGCGCTTCCTCACCGGCGAACTCGGCGACCACCTCTCGACCCAGGTCACGGCGGCGGCCCGGCTGGTCGGCGCGCTCAACGACACCCTGCGGACCGTACGGACGTCCCACGGCCTGGGGGTGGAGCTGCGCTGGGAGCTGGACGCGGACGCGGACGCCGACGTACGCGCGGCGGTCGGACTGCTGAGCGGCCCTTCGGGGCCGCGGACCCGCGAGCGGACCGAGCAACTGCGCGAGGTGCTGCAACGCCGGATCGAGGAGGCCCGTAGGGCGGATCCGGCGGCCGGTTACACCGCGCATCTGCGCGCCGCGCTGGACTACCGGGACTGGTTCCGCTTCCACACCTTCGTGGTCGAGGACGCGGCCCCGCGCCGCAGGCGTCGGCTGACCGGCCGCACCGGGCTCAGCCAGGGCGAGCAGCGCGTGCTGTCCTATCTGGTGCTCTTCGCCGCCGCCGCCGCGCACTTCACCACACTCGGCGAGTCCGCTCCGCACGCGCCGCGGCTGATCCTGCTGGACGACGCCTTCGCCAAGGTGGACGAGCCCACCCATGGCAGGCTCGGCCGCATCCTGGTCGACCTGGACCTGGATTTCGTCCTCACCAGCGAGCGGCTGATGGGCAACTGGCCGCAGGTGCCCTCCCTGCACATCTACGAGTGCCTGCGCGACCCGCACGTGCGCGGAGTGGCCACCTTGCACTACACGTGGAACGGCCGTCGGCGGCGGCTGCTGTCGCCATGACCGCGGCGGCCCACACCTCCGCACGAACGCCGCTGAACGATCCGAAGTGGCTATAGTTCAAAGATTGCGCAACCTTTAAAGTGTGGCCATGGGATATGAAGCCAGGGCGCACACGATGACGCAAGGGCAGCAGATACACGGATCGCCGGAGACGGCGACAGAGACCGCGTGGGAGATCGCCGTACTCGACGGCGGCCCCGCGGACGGGGTACGGATGCGGGTCGCCGACCGGCCGTCCGTAGTGCAGGTGACGTACCCCTGCGAGCTGGACGGACCGGCGGGCGGCGCACAGGTCGAGGCGCTCTTCGTCTACCGTCGCGACCTGCGCGTGAAGGGCGAACCCCTGCGGTACGGGGTCGATCTGGCCAGCCCCTGACGCGCGCCGCGGGACCGGGCGCGCGGCTTCAGCGCTGCGCGCCCGGAGTGACGGGGGCGTCGGTCACGACGGCGGTCACGGGCGGCACGGGCGTCACCACGCTCGCGGAGGAACCGGGGGCGTCGGAGGGCGCGGCGCTCTCGGCGGCAGCAGAGGCGGCGGGAGCCGGAGCGGCGGCAGGGGCGGCGGCGGAGGCGGGAGCGGCGGCCGGAGCGGCGGAGGCGGCGGTGCCACCGTCCTCCTTCATGGCCATGGCCTCGCTCTTGAGGATGCGCATGGACTTACCCAGGGCGCGGGCGGAATCCGGAAGCTTCTTCGAGCCGAACAGGACGATGATCACGATAGCCACGACCAGCATGTGCCATGGCTCAAACCCGTTGCGCAACATTTCTCGCCTCGCCTTCCTCTCGTTGAAACCTGGAGGCAACCAACCCACGGGCTGCACCCATCAATAAAGTTGCTACATTGCGCAACTGTACAACCATGGGGTCGGCCGGAGGGATGAGGGCGCACATATGTCAGGCAGCCGCCAGGACACGGCATCAGCGCGTCGCAACAACGCTGGTCGCGCCGGCGCACGCCGCGCCGACGCCCGATCCACCGCCTCCCGCAGACGGAAGAAGCGGAGCGGAAAGCTCCGGCTCACGCTCGCGATAACCGTGTCCCTTCTCGTGCTCGTCTCGGCAGGCGTCGGCTGGGTCTACTTCAAGCTCTCGGGCAACATCGAGACCTTCAGCGCCGACGGGCTCTCCGACAACCGGCCCGAGGCCACGTCGAAGGGACAGAACGTCCTCGTCATCGGCTCGGACGCGCGGACCGAGGGGAACAGCGCGCTGGGCGGCGGCGACAAGGAGGATGTCGGCCGCTCCGACACCGCTTTCCTGCTGCATGTCTACGCGGATGGAAAGCATGCCGTCGCCGTCTCCGTACCGCGCGACACCCTGCTGGACATACCGCCCTGCCAGCTGCCCGACGGAAGTTGGACGAAGGAACAGACGAACGCCATGTTCAACGCGGCGTTCTCCGTCGGGCAGACCGCCAAGGGAAACCCGGCCTGCACCCAGAACACCATCGAGAAGCTCACCGGACTCCGCGTCGACCATACGATCGTCGTCGACTTCAAGGGCTTCGCGAGGATGACCGAGGTCGTCGGCGGTGTGCGGGTCTGTCTGCCGACGGACCTCTACCAGAGGGACCTCAACCCCAACCGCGCCACCCGGGGCGACATGATCTTCAAGCAGGGCGTCCAGAAGGTCTCCGGCGCCAAGGCGCTGGACTACGTGCGCATCCGGCACGGCATCGGCGACGGCTCGGACATCGGGCGGATCAAGCGCCAGCAGGCGTTCGTGGGAAGCCTGATCAAGCAGGTCAAGGACGACGGACTCACCCCGACCAAGCTGCTGCCGCTGGCCAACGCCGCCACCGAGTCCATGACCGTCGACCCGGAGCTGGGCACCGCCGACAAGCTGATCAGCTTCATGATGGGGCTGAAGAGCATCGACCTGCACAACACGAAGTTCATCACGATCCCCTGGCGCTACCAGGGGGCGCGCGTCGCCGTCGTCGAGCCGGACGCCTCGCAGCTCTGGGCGGCGCTCAAGGCGGACCGTACGGTCGACGGCACGGACGCCAGCGGCAAGGGCAAGAAGTCGAAGTCGTCCGCCGAGCCCTCCCCCTCGCAGAGCACGTCGAAGGAGGTGTCGGGCGAGGGTGTCGCCGTCGCCGTCTACAACGGTACGGAGGTCACCGGACTGGCCGCGCGCGGTGGCCGGCTCCTCATGGACCACGGCTTCACGCTCACCGGCACCGCGACCGCGAGCACCCAGGACTACGACGCCACCGTGATCGAGTACGGCCCCGGTGAGGACGCGCAGGCCAAGACCACGGCGCGGCTCTTCCCCGGCGCGAAGCTCCAGCAGGCGTCGGCGCCGGGCATCAACGTCATCGTCGGTTCCGCGTTCGCCAACGATCCGACGGCCGGTCCCGCCGCCGCCGAGCCCGACCCGAGCGAGAGCGCCTCCGTGCCCTCGGCCGTGGCGGACGACGCGCGTTCGGCGGACGACGACCCGTGCTCGAACCTGTCCTACGGCTGAGCGGAGGTGCGGGAGGCTGAGCCGACCGGAGCGGCCTCCGGCGCCACCGGCCCAGCCGCCTCGGCAACACCGGTCGCACCAGCAGCCTCAGCCGCACCGGCAGCCTCAACCGCACCAGCCACACCAGCGGCTTGAGCCACACCAGCCGCACCAGCGGCTTGAGCCGCCCCGGCGGCCCCGGTGTCGTCGGTGTCGTCGGCGGCGGCCTCCCGCGCCATGTGGCGCCGCTCGTGGCGTCCCTTGGCGACGACCAGGCCGACCGCGTACAGGGCGAGTACGGCGCCCAGCAGCACGTAGTACACGGCGGGCAGCGCGGGCATGCCGAGCGCCGGGCCCAAGGGGGACAGCGGCAGCAGGAGGCCGGTCACGGCGAGCCCGGTGGCGGCCCAGCGCACCGGGCTCGGCGCCCGGCTCCGCTCGGAGCCCTCGGGCGGGCGTCCGAGCAGCGCGCGCCGCGCCCCCGTCCGCAGCAGCAGCATCACCAGGGCCTGGGTCAGCAGGTTCTCGGTGAACCAGCCGGAGTGGAAGGCCGCCTGGCTGTCGATCCCGGCCCCGGCCGCCGTGCGCAGCGTCAGGGCGAGCACCGCGAAGGTCGCCATGTCGGCGGTGGCGTTGATCAGACCGAAGCGGGTGATGAAGCGCAGGAACGCGCGCGAGCGCAGCTCGCTGGGCCGGCGCAGCGTCTCGGACGTGGGCCGGTCGTAGGCGAAGGCGAGCTGTGCGGCGTCGAAGCAGAGGTTCTGTACGAGGACCTGGACCGGGAGCATCGGCAGGAAGGGCAGCAGCAGCCCGGCGACGAGCATCGCTATGACGTTGCCGAGGTTTGAGGAGAGTGTTATCCGCAGATAGGTCGCGATATTGCCGCTGGAGTGACGTCCGGCGGAGATCGCGTGGTCGATCGCGGTGAGGTCCTTCTTCGCGAGGACGACATCGGTCGACTCGCGGACGACGTCGACGGCGTCGCGCGGGCAGATCCCGACGTCGGCGGCGTACAGCGCGGGCAGGTCGTTGACGCCGTCACCGAGGAATCCGGTGGTGTGCCCGGTGGCGCGCACCACGGCGACGATACGGGCCTTGTGGTCGGGGGTGCAGCGCGCGAAGACGGTGGTGCGCTCGGCGAGGGCGGCCAGTTCGGTGTCGGTGAGCGTGTCGATACGGTCGGCGGTGACGACCTCGCCGGGCCCCAGGCCGAGGTCGAGGCAGGCGCGGGCGGCCGTGCCGGGGTGGTCGCCGGTGAGGATCTTGACGCTGACGCCGCGCTCGTCGAGGACTTTCAGCGCGTCGGCGGCGGTGGGGGCGAGGGCGTCGTGGAGGGCGACGAAGCCCACGAAGTCGAGGCCGCGCTCGTCGGCCGGTGTGTAGTCGCGGTGGCGGGCGGGCCGCTCGGCGACGGCGACCGCGAGCAGCCGCAGCCCGCTGTCCGCCTCGCGTACGGCGAGCGCGGTGAGCCGGGCCCGTTCCGCCTCGTCCAGGGCGCACCGCTGAAGCACGTCGGCGACCGCGCCCTTGACGACCAGGGTGTGGGTGCCGAGGCGGCCGGGCCGCCGGACGACGGCGGTGGACAGTCGGCGCAGCGGGTCGAAGGGGAGGACCGCGACGCCCTCGGCGCCCTCGGCGGCGGTGTCCTCGCCCACGGCGGCGAGGATCGCGCCGTCCAGGGCGTCGGGGGCGGGCAGATCGGCCAGCTGCAACGTCCACCAGGCGTTGACGGCGGCCCAGCGCAGGACGTCCGGGTCCGGGTCGCCCCACGCGTCCATCGCCCGGTCGACCACCGGCCGGTCCTGGGTGAGCGTGCCCGTCTTGTCGAGGAAGAGCACGTCGACCGCGCCCAGGTCGTGCAGCGCGGGCAGGCGTTTGACGATGACGCTGTGGACGCGGGCGAGGCGGGCCGCGCCGCGGGCCAGGGCGGTGGTGACGATGACGGGCAGCATCTCGGGGGTCAGCCCGACCGCGACCGCCACCGCGAACGGCAGCGTCTCCAGGCCGCGTCCGCGCAGGGCGGCGTTGGCCATGAGGACGAGCGGCGGGGTCAGCAGCATGAACCGGATGAGGACCCATGAGATCCCGTTGACCGAGCGGTCGAACGCGCTGGGCGGGCGCCGCCAGGGCCGCCGCCGGGCGGCGCCGAACCGCGTGTGCGCGCCGGTCGCGAAGACGACCGCGGTGCCGCTGCCCGAGGCCACGCTGCTGCCCTGGAAGCAGAGCTGCGGCTGGGCGAACACCCCGGCGAAGGCGGACGGAGGAACCGGAGCGGCCGGTTCCGGCAGGTCTGTAGCCCCTGCCGGACCGGTGGACCCCGCCGGACCGGTGGACCCCACCGAACCCGTGGACACCACCGGCCCCGTGGACACGACAGGCCCCGCCGTCGCTCCCGGCCCCGCCGTCGCTCCGGGTCCTGCCGTCGCTCCCGGTCCTGCCGCGTCCACGGCGTACTTGGCGACCGGCGCCGACTCCCCCGTGAGGGGCGCCTGATGGACGGTCAGGCCGCTCGCGCGCAACAGCCGTACGTCGGCGGGGACCAGATCGCCCGGCCCGAGGCGGATCACGTCGCCGGGGACGAGTTGGTCGACGGGGATCTCCCGGGGCTCGTCCCGGCGCGCCACGGTCGCCGTCGTCGCCACCAGCTCGCGCAGCCCGGCCATGGAACGGTCGGCGCGGTGCTCGCCCGAGGAGCGCAGCACGCAGCTGACCGCGACGAGCGACAGGATGACCAGGGCGGTGCCCCAGGCGGCCACCGCGGCGGAGACCAGACCCAGGCAGAGCAGGACGGCGGTGAACGGATCCCGCAGGCTCCACAGGAACCGGCGCGGCCAGGACGCCGTACGCCACTCGGGCACCGCGTTCTCGCCGTACCGCAGCAGCCGCTCCTCGGCCTGCGCCTCCGTGAGCCCGCGCGGGCCGCTGTCGAGGTGCCGCAGCACCTGGAGGGCGGTGAGCCCGGTCAGATCCGGGGTGCCGTCGGGGCTGCGGGGCCACGCCCGCCCGTCGTCCGGGCCGCCGGGGGCGCCGGGCGGCGGCGCACCGCTCCCCGGCACCACAGGTTCGGGTACGGCGGACTCGAACACGACGGTCTCACGCGCCGACGTCGCTGATCCGGCGCGGGCCCGGGGTGTGCGCGGCGCGGTCGGTGAGCTGCCCGACCATCAGCCGGACCACGGTCACGACGTCGGAGTCGTCCACGAAGTAGACCTGGCGGCGGCCCTCGCGCCGGGACCGGACGAGACCGGCCAGCTTGAGCTTGGTCAGATGCTGGCTCACCGCGGGCAGCGCGCCGCCGACCCGCTCGGCGAGCCCGGTCACGTCGCTCTCGCCCTGCGCCAGGACCCAGACGATGTGCAGCCGCGCGGACGACGCGAGCAGCCCGAACGCGGCAGCCGCCTCCGCCAGCACCTCGGCGGGGGGATCCCCGAAGCCGCCGACATCTGCCGTCACATCGCTCTCCCGTTCCCGCGCGGACCCTAAGCCCGTATCCCTGAATCCCGCATCCTCTGAACCCGGCGGCTCAGTCTAGGGGCTTTCGTCCGGGCCCGGCCGGAGCAGGAGAGGCCGGGGAACGGTCCGGGAGAGATCGGGGGGAGAGATCAGGGACTGGTCCGGGAAGGGTCGGGGTGCGCCCAGAGAGCCGTCAGGAGCCGGTGGGCGGCCGGTCCCGGTCGACGATGACGCCGGTGACGATACGGCGCCCGGCCCGCCCGGCCCCGGGCTCCCCGGCCCGCGCGGAGCCCGCCGCGGCGCCGTCGCCCCGCCCGTCCTCCTTGAGCGCGGCCTTCTCGCTCTTGAAGATGCGCGCGGCCTTGCCCGCCGAGCGCGTCAGCTCGGGCAGCTTCTTCACCCCGACGATCACGAAGATGACGAGAAGAATCAGGGCCAGTTCACTGAAGCCGAACATCAGGTCTGCTCTCTCCCGGGAACGACGGAGTCCGTACGGATACGCGTGCCCCGCGAGAAGTCCCGCACGTCACACCCCGTACGTACACCCCGCACGTAACCCCGTACGGGTAACTCGTACGGGAAACCTCGTACGGGAACATCGGGCGATATCCCTCGATGCCTTCATCTACAGCGCTGTAGAAGTATCCCGTACAACCCGACGGGCCAACAAGGGGTGCCGACGAGAAGCGTGTCACCAGCCGCGACCGACACGGGCCGACCGGCCCGATGATCCGCGCCTACCGTGCCCCTTCCAGCTCGGCGACGCCGAGCGCCCTCTTGACGGATCGATAGCGCGCCAGCATCACCGGGCGCAGCAACCGTACGGACGCCGGGAAACGGCTCATCAGGGCCGCGTGTCCCGGCAGCCGGTCCGGGTCCTCCAGCAGCCCGAACACCAGATGCGGGCCGGTGCGCGGAGCGCTCTGGACGATGGCGCAGCGCAGCCGGGCGACCTCCCGGTCCGGCACTCTCGGGACCAGCTCCGCGAGAACCGGCTCCTCCTCGTCGAAGTACGTGTTCACCAGAGTCCGGACGCGCTGCGCGGACGGCAGCCCCGACATCGTCGCCTGGCTGATGATCGCCAGAGCCTCGGCGCGCCCGCCGGTCACCTCCCGGGCGGCGATCGCGTTGACCGACCGGTCGAGCGCGTGCAGCTCGGCTTCGAGCGCGTCACGCTCGGCGACCGTCCGGTCGATTTCGGCGACGGGACCGGGGAACAGCTCGCGCAGCACCGGCCAGAAGAGCCTGACCTCGCTCGCGCGCTGTGTACCGACGAAGTCGATCAGCCAGCGGGTGGTCGCGATCAGTGTTCTGACATCGACGGGCTCGCCGTCGGCGAGACGGGTGAACGCGGTGACGACCAGCGCGGCACCGCGGCGCATGAGCGCGTGTCCGGCCGTCAGCTCCTCGTAGATACGGGAACGGTCGGACTTCAGCGCGGGTGAAACAGCCATCATGTCCCTTCCTTCGCGCGGTACGGCACGAGAAGGCGAAAGCGCTCCGGGACGAGGGCACCTCTCTCCCTCGGAGATTCCCGGTGGGAGATCACTTCACACCTCGCCGGCCTGCTGGAACGGCCCGCCGGGAGCCGGATCACCGAAGTTATCCACAGGCTGGGGCCGAGGCGAACGCGATGTCAGGCGCCGGGCGCAGAATGGGGTCATGACTGAGATCACCGATGCGACGCAGGATCCGATGCCGGAGTGGGAGAAGCGCTTCCGGGCGCCCCGGGTTTCCCTGCCCGACTGGGCGCGGGACGCGCCCGCGCGATCCCTGTTCGTGTCCAACGCGACAGGGACGTACGAGCTGTACGCGTGGGATCGCGCGATCGGTGAGCAGCGCCAGGTGACCGATCGGCCGAACGGGACGACGGACGGCGCGCTCACGCCGGACGGCGAGTGGATCTGGTGGTTCTCGGACACCGACGGGGACGAGTTCGGCGTCTGGATGCGCCAGCCCTTCCTGGCCACGGCCGCCGGGGGCGCCCCGTCCGACCGGGACGAGCCCGCGGCCCCCGGCCTCGATCCCTCCTATTCGGCCGGGCTCGCCCTGGGCCGGGACGGCACGGCGGTGGTCGGCCGGTCGACCGACGAGGACGGCTCTACGGTGCATGTCGTCCGGCCCGGCGAGCCGCCCGTCGAGATCTACCGGCACCGGGAGTCGGCCGGGGTCGGGGACCTCTCCCACGACTCCACGCTGCTCGCGGTCGAGCACACCGAGCACGGGGACGCGATGCACTCCGCGCTGCGGGTGCTGCGGCTGGACGGCTCGGTGGTGGGCGAGCTGGACGACACCGTGGGCGGCACCCGCGAGCTGGGCCTGGAGGTGCTGGGCTTCGCCCCGGTCGACGGGGACGGCAGGCTGCTCGTCGGCCATCAGCGCCGGGGTCGCTGGGAGCCCCTCGTCTGGAATCCGCTGACCGGCGAGGAGACCGATCTGGCGATCGAGCTGCCCGGCGACGTCAACGCCGAGTGGTATCCGGACGGGTCGGGGCTGCTCGTCTCGCACAGTTTCGAGGCGCGCGCCGAGCTGTGGCGCTACGACTTCGCCAAGAGCGCGCTGATCCAGGTGGAGACCCCGACCGGGACGGTCTCCGGGGCGACCGCCCGGCCGGACGGCAGCGTCGAGTATCTGTGGTCGTCGGCGGCCAGGCCGCCGGAGGTGCGCTCCACCGCTGGCGGCGTCGTGCTCGATCCGCCGGGGATGCGGGCGCCCGCGTCCGTGCCGGTGGAGGACGCCTGGGCCGAGGGGCCCGGCGGCCGGGTGCACGCGCTGGTGCAGCGGCCCGCGGGTGAGGGCCCCTTCCCCACGGTCTTCGAGATCCACGGCGGCCCGACCTGGCACGACAGCGACGCGTTCGCCGCGGGCCCGGCGGCCTGGGTCGACCACGGTTTCGCGGTCGTCCGCGTCAACTACCGGGGGTCGACGGGGTACGGCCGGGAGTGGACGGACGCCCTCAAGCACCGGGTCGGGCTGATCGAGCTGGAGGACATCGCGGCGGTCCGCGCGTGGGCGGTCGACTCCGGGCTCGCCGACCCGGCGAAGCTGGTTTTGGCGGGCGGCTCCTGGGGTGGCTATCTCACCCTCCTCGGCCTCGGCACCCAGCCGGACAGCTGGGCCGTGGGGCTCGCCGCGGTCCCGGTCGCCGACTACGTGACGGCGTACCACGACGAAATGGAGGCCCTGAAGGCGATGGACCGCACCCTGCTGGGCGGCGCCCCCGAGGAGGTGCCCGAGCGCTTCGAGGCGTCGTCCCCACTGACGTACGTCGACGCGGTGAAGGCCCCGGTCTACATCTCGGCGGGCGTGAACGACCCGCGCTGCCCGATCCGTCAGGTGGAGAACTATGTGGACCGGCTCGCGGCCAGGGACGCGGTCCACGAGGTGTACCGGTACGACGCGGGACACGGATCGCTGGTGGTGGAGGAGCGCGTCAAGCAGGTCAGGCTGGAGATGGACTTCGTGAGGAGGCACCTCGGGCTGAACGACTGAACGGCCGGGACGGCCGGCCCGGGAGGGCGTCCCTGGTGGTCGTCCCGGGTGGTCGTCCCGGGTGGTCGTCCTGGGTGACTGCTGTGGATGGCTGCTGCGGGTAGCTGTCCCGGGTGGCTGCCGCGGGTGGCTGTCCCGAGCCGGACGGCTGCTCTTTACGGGACGTAACGGCGGTCCCGGGGCGTAAGGGTGGCCCCGGGACCGGGCGGCGGCGCGGCGTTCCGTACCGTGGAGGGGTGTACCGGTTTCTGGTGACTCCGCGCTGGTTGGGGATCAACCTCTTCGTCCTGCTGGCGATCCCCTTCTGCGTCTTCATGGGGACATGGCAGCTCGGACGGTTCGAGGCCCGTGTCGAGAGCCACGAGGCGGCCAAGACCCGCCCCGATCCCGGCGAGCGACCCGCCGTCCCCCTCGCGACGCTGCTCCCCGTCGATCAGGAGACGTCGGGACGGCACGTCACGGCGAGCGGACGGTACGAGGACCAGTTCCTGGTCCCCAACCGGACGCTGGACGGCGCGAACGGGGCGTACGTCCTGACCATGCTGCGCAGCGACGACGGCAAGGCGCTGCCCGTGGTGCGGGGCTGGCTGGCCGAGGGCAGGACGGCGCCCGCGCCGCCCAAGGGCGAGGTGACCGTCACCGGTTCGCTCCAGGCGTCCGAGTCCACCGGGTCCAGCGGGGTGACGGCGGGAGGCGGTCTGCCGAGCGGACAGCTCGCCATGATCAGCGCGGCGTCGCTGCTCAACGTCGTGCCGTACGACGTGTACAACGCCTGGGTGACCGTCACGGACGCGCCGGACGGGCTGCGGGCCGTCCCGGCGGCGGCGCCGCAGAACAGCGGGCTGGACCTCAAGGCGTTCCAGAACCTCGGCTACACGGGCGAGTGGTTCGTCTTCGCCGGGTTCGTGGGCTTTATGTGGTTCCGGCTGGTCCGGCGTGAGGCGGAGACGCTCAGGGACCAGGCGCTCGGCCTGGAAACCGCGGCGTAGAACCGGCACGGAACCGGCGACCCGCTGGGCCGCGACGGCCGGTCGCCGTGGCCGGTCGCCGTGGCCGGTCGCCGTTTCAGTCGCCGTGGCCGGTCACCCCCGTGCCGGTCCCGGTGTCCGTCAGGCGCTTCCCGGTCTGCGCATCCCCGTCAGGCGCGTCCCGGTCTGCACGTCCGGTCGGCGCGTCCCCGTCCGCACGTCCGGTCGGCGTTATCCGTCCGTCCGGGCCGGCCGCCGGGCCGTTACGAAGCGCTGAGCAGCCCGGTCCGGTAGACCGTGCCGGCGCAGGCGTTGGGGATGGTCGCCGACGCCGTGGGCGCACCGGCCGCCGTGGTGTGGGAGACGTGGACGCTGCCGTCCTGCGTACCCTCGTCGGCGCCGAGCTGCGCATCGGTGCCGCTGCCGGTACCGCCGCTGTCCACGGTGCCGCCGTCAGCGCCGCCGGGTGTCCCTCCCGAGGTGTCCTCCGAGGGGGAGGGGTCGGGCGAGGAGCCGGAGGTCGGGCAGGTGTCCGAGGGCACCCAGGCGAACTTCACCTCGTACGAACCGTTCGGCGCCAGCGACAGCGACGCGACCGAGAGCGAGGGATCGGGCAGCCCGGTGGCCTCGTCGCCCGCCATGTGCGAGGCGACGCCGATCCTGGAGGCGTCGGCCGCGCCCCCGACGCTGATGCCGACCGTACCGCTGCCGGTGACCGTACAGGCCGAGCCGGAGACATTGGTGATACGGAACGTGCCGTACACCTTGCCCGACGCGTCCGGGGCTCCCGCCGTCTGTGACGTGACGTTCAGCTGGCCCGCGCCGCAGCTCACCGCCCTCGGGGAGAGGCCGCTCATGGCGTCGTCCCGGTGGTCGGAACCGCCGCCCTTGCCGCTTCCCGCGGAGCCGGACGCGGCGCCGGCGGGCTTCTCCGAGTGCTCGGGATCGTCCTCCGCCTCAGACACCTTGTCCGAGGGGCGGTCCGTGTCCTTCTTGCCGTCGGCGGACCCCTTGTCGGCGCCCGTCCCCCCCTGGGCCTCCTCACCGTGCCCGGCGGCGACGGAGGTGGGCCCGTCGGTGCTGGTCGAGTTCGCGACGTGGACGAACGCGGGGACCGCCGTGCCCAGCAGCAGCGCGGCGGCGGCCATCCCGACGACGGCCTGACGCTTCCTGGCCCGCCTGGTCGGTACCGCCCTGCGCAGATGGTCGAGGGCGCCGTCCGAGGGCTTCAGCTCACCCACGGCACCGTGCATCAGACGGCGCAGCGCCAGCTCGTCCCCGTCCAGGAGACCGTTCAGGTCGTAGTGCGTATCGGAGAAGGCACCTTCCGGAGCGTCAGCGTCCGATGCGCCGTGCGTGTCAGACGCACCGTGCGCGCCGTGCGCGTCCGCCGCGATGCCCGGAAAGGCAAGAGTGACGGCGGAGTCGCCCGCGCCGAACCCGTCACGACCGGCGTCCTCACGACCGGCGCCCTCAACACCTGCGTCCTCACCGGCGGCGTCCTCACCGGCGGCGCCCTCACCACCGGTGGTCCCGCCGTCGGCGCTCTCGCCCTCGCCCTCGGCCTTCGCGCCCTCGGCGCCACGGCCGCTCAGCTCGTTCTCCGGCCCGTTGTCCACAGTTCCGTTCCCAGTCACGTCACGCAACGGCCCGATATCCGGACCGTCCTGATCCTTCTCGCGCCCCTCGCGGCCCTCGCGCCCCTCGCGGCCCTCGCGGCCTTCTCCGGCCTCGCGGTCCACCCCGGCCTCGCGGTCCTTGCCGTCCTTGTCGGCCCCGCTCACGACGTGGCCTCCATGGCGACGCGCAGCGCCGCGATGCCGCGCGACCCGTACGCCTTCACGGAGCCCAGGGATATCCCCAGCGCCTCGGCGACCTGCGCCTCGGTCATGTCCGCGAAGTACCGCAGGGAGAGCACCTCCCGCTGCCTGCGCTGCAGTCCGCGCATCGCCTTGATCAGCGCGTCCCGCTCCAGCAGGTCGTACGCGCCCTCCTCGGCGCTCGCCATGTCGGGCATCGGCTTCGACAGCAGCTTGAGCCCCAGGATCCGGCGGCGCAGCGCGGAACGCGACAGGTTCACCACCGTCTGGCGCAGGTACGCGAGCGTCTTCTCCGGCTCCCGCACCCGGTTGCGCGCGGAGTGCACCCGGATGAACGCCTCCTGGACGACGTCCTCGCAGGAGGCCGTGTCGTCCAGCAGCAGCGCGGCGAGGCCGAGGAGCGAGCGGTAGTGCGCCCGGTAGGTCTCGGTGAGATGGTCGACGGTGGTCCCCGCGGCCACCGTGTCCTCAACGCCTTCGCGCTGGGACGGTATCCGGGCGGGCCTGGCGGCAGGCATGCGCGCGATCACCGGCATACCACCGCCCGACACACGGGGCCGCCGCGCGGGGCGTACCGCCGGGCCGCGAAGGGGGCCGATCGCTGTGATGTCGAGAACCTCTGCCACGCCTGTTGGACACGCTTCCCCCCGCCAGGGTTGTACGCGCACGCCACCCCGTTTGACGTTGCACCAAATACCCTCATGCGTAACCGATCTCCCCCTATGCCCCATTCGTGCGGCACCGCACAGGGGCGACCGCAGAGACGCTTTCCGGTCGGCCGGCGGTTGCAGTGCAGTCACAGAAAGGCGCACACGCATCGTCGAACAAGACAACGCCCCAGTTCAAGTGGCACAGACAGGCGACTTATCCACAGGGCGCTCACAAGGATCTTACAAAGTTTTGAGGATTCACAGCTTCCGATTTCGGCCGACTACCCGGCCACGGGCCGGAGTTACCGACTTGTCCGGAGTCGCACCGCGCACGTAGCGCGCAAAAGCCCCATGGCAGCTCCAAGACCCACGCCTGCTCCAGGCCCCGTCACAGCTCCAGGCACCATGACGGCTTCAGGCCCCGTCACAGCTCCAGGCACTCTGCCTGCTCCAGGCCCCGTCACGGCTTCGTCAGCTCGACGGCCACGGCCTCGGCGATCTGGGCCGCGTTCAGGGCCGCGCCCTTGCGCAGGTTGTCGCCGCACACGAACAGCTGCAGCGCCCTGGGGTCGTCCGGCGACCGGCGCACCCGTCCCACCCAGGTCGGATCGGTGCCCACCACGTCGGCCGGGGTGGGAAAGTCGGCCGCCCCCGGGTTGTCGAACAGCACGACACCCGGCGAGGTCGCCAGGATCTCGTGCGCCCGCTCGACGGTGACCTCCCGCTCGAAGCGCGCGTGTACGGACATGGAATGTGCCGTGATCACCGGGACCTGTACGCAGGTCGCCACCACCGGCAGCCGCGGCAGCCCGAGAACCTTGCGCGTCTCCTCGCGGATCGCCAGCTCCTCCGAGGACCAGCCGTCCGCCTCCAGGGCTCCCGCCCACGGCACCACGTTGAGCGCCAGCGGCGCGGGGAACGGCCCGGTGGTGTCGCCGACCGCCCGGCGCACATCGCCCGGACGCGTCCCCAGCTCCGTACCGGCGACCAGGGAGAGCTGCTCGCGCAGCGCACCGACGCCGTCCCGGCCCGTGGCGCTGGCCGCCTGGTACGAGGAGACGACCAGCTCGCACACCCCGAACTCCGCGTGCAGCGCGCCCACCGCGACGATCATCGCCAGCGTGGCGCACCCCGGGCTCGCGACGATGGAGCGCGGCCGGGCGCGTACGGCGTGGGGGTTCACCTCGGGCACGACCAGCGGGACGTCCGGGTCCAGCCGGAAGGCGGCGGACCGGTCGATGACCACCACGCCCTTCGCGGCGGCGACGGGTGCCCACTGGACGGACACCTTGTCCGGTACGAGGAACAGCGCGACGTCGACACCGTCGAAAGCGGCCTCGCGGAGCGCGACGACCTCGGTCGGCACACCGCGTACGGACAGCGCGTCGCCACCCGTACCGCCACCGCCGTCCGCGCGCGGCGCGTCGACGAGCCGGATCTCACCCCAGACGTCCGCGTGCTGCGACAGGATCTGGAGCATGACGGAGCCGACGTCCCCGGTCGCCCCCACGACCGCAAGCGTCGGCTTGCCGTCCATCACGTACTCCCGCCTACGGACTGCTACGGGCTCCGACCGGTTGCGGGCTCCGACCGGCTAGCTCCGACCGGCTACAGGCTCCGACCAGCTACGGGCTCCGACCGGCTACGGGCTCCCACGGGCCGCCACCGCGACCGCGACTACCGCGCCGCCACCAGCGCCGCTACCGCCACCACCGCCGCTACCGCGCCGCTTGCCACCGCGCCACCACTACCGCCCGGTGCCGCCGTACACCACGGCCTCGTCGGAGTCGCTGTCCAGACCGAACGCGGTGTGCACGGCCCGTACCGCCTCGTTGACCTCGTCGGCGCGCGTGACCACCGAGATGCGGATCTCGGATGTCGAGATCAACTCGATGTTCACCCCCGCGTCCGACAGCGCCTCGAAGAAGCCGGCGGTCACGCCCGGGTTGGTCTTCATGCCCGCGCCGACCAGCGAGATCTTGGCGATCTGGTCGTCATACCTGAGCGAGTGGAAGCCGATCTTCGGCTTCAGCTTCTCCAGCGCGTCGATCGCCTTGCGGCCCTCGGTCTTCGGGAGGGTGAAGGAGATGTCGGTGAGACCGGTCGACGCCGCGGAGACGTTCTGCACGATCATGTCGATGTTGATCTCGTTGTCCGCGATGGACCGGAAGATCGTCGCGGCCTCGCCGGGCTTGTCGGGGACACCGACGACCGTGATCTTCGCCTCGGAGGTGTCATGGGCGACACCGGAGATGATGGCCTGCTCCACCTTGCGGTCCCCTTGCGGTTCGTTGCTGACCCATGTGCCGGGAAGCCCCGAGAAGGAGGACCGTACATGGATCGGGATGTTGTATCGGCGTGCGTACTCCACGCACCGGTGCAGCAGCACCTTGGAGCCGGAACTCGCCAACTCCAGCATGTCACCGAAGGAGATCCAGTCAATCTTCCGGGCCTTCGTCACGACCCGGGGGTCGGCGGTGAAGACACCGTCCACATCGGTGTAGATCTCACAGACCTCGGCGTTCAGCGCCGCCGCGAGCGCGACCGCGGTGGTGTCGGAACCGCCTCGGCCCAGGGTGGTGATGTCCTTCTTGTCCTGGGACACCCCCTGGAACCCGGCCACGATGGCGATGTTGCCCTCGTCCAGCGCGGTGCGGATCCGGCCCGGCGTGACATCGATGATGCGCGCTTTGTTGTGGACCGAGTCGGTGATGACGCCCGCCTGGCTGCCGGTGAACGACTGGGCGTTGTGCCCCAGGTTCTTGATCGCCATCGCCAGCAGGGCCATGGAGATCCGCTCTCCGGCGGTCAGCAGCATGTCGAACTCACGCCCGGCGGGAATCGGGGATACCTGCCCGGCGAGATCGATCAGCTCGTCCGTCGTGTCGCCCATCGCCGACACCACGACGACCACTTGGTGGCCGTTCTTCTTGGCATCGACGATTCGCTTGGCGACCCGCTTGATGCCCTCGGCATCGGCTACGGAGGAGCCTCCGTACTTCTGCACGACAAGGCCCACGTGCGCTCCTCGCTCAGTCCCTAGTCACTGTCGGCTCAGTTTAACGAGCGGCCGCTGTTCGACCGGGTAATACCACATCGTGAGATGTCCCGCTCACTCCGTGATCACCACCGCCGCCGAACACGGCCGCTCGGTGGGGATGCATGCCCCCGATGAGGACAAGCACGCGGAAACGTGGTCCACGTCACGCACGTGGACGCGGCGGCCTTTCTCGGGACGCCAGGGCGGGAGCGCGCGCCGGACCGCGCTCACCTCGGACGTCAGTCCACGTAGTCCTTGAGCTTCTCCGTTTCGAGCGTGATCCCGACCGGGTCGGGAAGCTCGACGACGGCGCCGAAGGGGCGCGTGGTGACAGCGCGGTAGACGCCGTCCTCGGGCTCGGCATGAACGGTGACGGAACAGGTCTCGCGGTCCACGAGGAGGTAGACGGGGATACCCGACGCCGCGTAGCCCTGCGGCTTCTCGACGTGGTCACGCTGATTGGTGTCGGGGTCCTTCGACGTGACCTCGACCGCCATCAGGACGCCCTTGGGCTCGGCCCACTCCCCGGCGCCGACGAAGTGTTCCTCGGGCGCCAGAACCCCGTCGGGGCGAGCCCGCCCCTTGCGGTACGAATCGATCTTCAGCCCCTGCTCCGGAAAGAGCGACAATTCCGGGCGCCATCGCATGCACTGCTTGAGCAGCCACATGATGATCTGCCCGTGATTACCGTCCGGCACCGCTTTGACCTGGATCTTTCCATTGAGGAACTCAAGCCGCACCATCTCGGGTGCACGGCGCTCAAGCTCTTCGAACTCCTCGATCGACATCTGAGGCTGGGGCCGGTCAGCGGTCCTGGGGGTCATGGTGTCGCCTCCTTCCCTCCCATGGTGCCCTGCCATGGTGCCCTGACCAGCATCTCTTGCACGCTCATTCGGCCTCCGTCGCTCGTGGGGGCCGTACGCGCACGGCGGTCGCAGCGGTCGCAGCGGTCACGGTCGCGGTCGTCGCGGTCGCGTGTGCGCGTACGGCTTCGCTGTGCACCGGCTCGGGGATCGGGCGGCACTTGAGGCCGGCCAGGGCGCGCAGCTGATCGGCGCGGCGGGCCACCTCCACCTTGGCGGGGACCGCGCGGAAGGTGTCGGGGACGGCGTCGATGATCTCCCCGGTCTCCTCCGCCGCGTCGTACGCCTCCATCTCCTCCCGGCAGTCGACGCACACGCCGCGCAGGAGCAGCGTCGTCGTCTCGTCGCTGTCGCAGGAAATGCAGGTCATGACGGCACGGCTGATGTAGGCGGGCTCACTCGTGCTGCTGGGCAGGGGCGGCATGTGGTTCTCCAGTCGGACCCGGGCGATCGCGCCGGGGCTGTGCAGGGGCTGGGGCAGCCCGGCGGTCAGGGAACGGGTGATGTGGTCCGGTGTCGCACCGCGCGCCAGCCACTCGGCGGCGAGCGCTTCGAGGGCGGCGCATTCGGCGGCGGACAGGGTCATCCGGGGTTCGGTACGGCCGAGCCGGGCGAGGACGCGGTACGCGGGTCGCGACGCGGGTTCCGTACGGGCGGCCGTGGGCTCCGCACGGGCGGCCGTGGGCTCCGCACGGAACGCCCCGGGTGCCTGTTCGGGCGGGGACACCGGCTCCGGCTCGGCGTCCACACCCACGCCCGCGCCTCCGGCCACGCCCATACCGCCGACCACGCCTGCGCCCGCATCCGCGACCACGTCTGCGCCCGCATGCGCGGCCTCGTCTCCGGCCGTGTCGGCGTCGGCGGTCACGTCGGCGCCCGGTCGCGGCTCCGCCCTCAACCGCCGCTCCAGCTCGGTCAGATCGATCCCGCGCAGGCCGCTCACGTACGCCTTCCACCAGTCGTCGTCGCGCGCCGTACGCGAGAAGTACGTACGTGTGACCCAGCGGTAGCTGTTGTCCTCCAGCACCAAGTGCTCCTTCACCCGGCGCAGATGACCGGCGTCGGAGAGGAATCTCAACGCCTTGCCGCACGCCTGCTGCCCGTAGTCGGCAAGGTTCGCGGCGAGCGGCTTGTACCCGATCGCGGCGCCCTCGGACAGCCGGTCGATGTACGCCGCGATCGCCGCTTCCCGGGGACGCAGGTGTACGAAGTCCGCGCTGCCGCGCGGGGCTTGGTCGGGGGCGGAGCGTTTTCCGTACCCCGGCTTGGCGTGGGGGTGGGCGGAAACGGCGAGGGCGGGACTAAAATCCGTGGAAGCCATGATCGAGGTTCGTTCGATTCTGTGGTGAGGCCCCGGAGTGGTGTTGATGCACCGCCGGGGCCGACTTATGTGGCAAGTGGAGCAAGCGAGGCAAGCGAGGGGAACGCTAAACGTTCACCACGTTACGTGGCAAGCTGATCACGGATTGTCATACTGTCTGCTCAGAGCAGGCGCCCAGGGATCTGCGGGGACGGAGGAGAGGGGAAGGGAGGGAGGGTTTCCCTCAACCACCCATTCCTCTGGGAAGGGCTCGGGACCCGAGGCCCGGGGCTCGGGGCGCGGGGCTCGGGACGCGAAACGACCACCCCTCCACCCGGCGGGCCGGAGGAGGCGGGCAGGGTACACAACAGGGCACCTGGAGAATCATTTCTCCCCCGGTCTTTTCGCACGATAGAGGCGAATCACCTTCGCCCCGACTGGAAGGCCGCAAAGTACGGGTAACTCTCCAACACAGGATCAAATGGCCCTAGTGCGGGAGAATTATGCGTAATCGCTTCAAGGTGTTCTTGGTGACGTGCGCGGTGGTCGCGCCGAGTCTGGCCCTGGCCGCCCCGGCACACGCCACCTCGTGCGGGGGCGGGGCGTCCAGCGCCGGTCCGATCTCCGTGACCGCGTGCGTGGCGAAGTCCCTCGGCAAAGGCACAGTCTCGGTCCGGATCGCGAAGAGCCGGAGCGGAGAGCGGAAGCTGAGGCTGCACTGGCGGTATTCGATCTCGGACCGGGGCAAAGGAGGCAAGCCGGCGGGGTGGGTAGCGCAGAACTGGGCGGCCAGCGACGCCACAGTGACGAAGTCGTCGACTGATGCGCGGTTGAAGTCGGGCATCGGCACCGAGTGCGTCCGGCTGGAGCTGTACGTGGTGCATGGCGGGAAGACAGGGAAGACAGTGTCGAACTACACCTGCCAGAAGAGCGTCTGACCTCATCCGGTCATCCGGTCAATCCGGTCATCCGGCGCGGAGCGGCAGTGCCGTACGAACGGCGGTGGCCCGCAGCAGCGAGTCCAGCTTCTCCGCGTCCGGTGTGCCGGGCTCGGCCGTGAACGTCACGATCCTCACGTCGTGGTCCGGCACCTTCAGCACATCACGGTCCAGCACGATCTCTCCGACGCGGCGGTGCTGGATCCGCTTGCGGCCGCTCAGCCGCGAACCGAGCGTCGCGGTCGCCCACAGCCGCCGGAAGTCGGCACTGGCCCGCGCGGTCTCGTGGATCAGTGCGCTGAGGTCGCTCTCCCCCGGGTACGCGGCGCGAGCGAGCCGCAGATCGGCGACCAGTGCCGCTTTGAAGGCGCCGGTGCTCCGGTCGGTGGGGTTGGCGGGATTGGTGGGGTTGGTGGGGTTGCTGGGATCGGTGGGGCCGACAGGATGCGCGGGATCGACGGGATCAGCGGGATCGACGGGATCAGCGGGATCCGTGGGGGAGGAAACGGAACCTGGTTCGGCGAAGACCTCTCGTACCAGGTTCCGTTCCCGCGGCGTGCGGGCGGCCGGGTCGCCCAGCACCGCCGCCCAGGAATCCGTCCAGGTCAGCAGGGTCCACGAGGCCGAGAACACGCCCACCGGAATATCGCCCCACCGGCTGACGAGCCGGTCGACGCTCGGCGATACCTCATGCGGAACCCGGCCCGGCGTCGGCGGCAGAAGGCCCGCGACGAGATGCAGATGGCACGCCTCGTCGTCCGTCAGGCGCAGCGCGCGGGCGAGCGAGGCGACCACGGAACGCGACGGGCGGCGGGCCCGGCCCTGCTCCAGGCGCAGGAGGTAGTCGACGGAGACCCCGGCGAGTGACGCCAGCTCCTCGCGACGCAGTCCGGCCGTGCGCCTGCGTCCGGTGGCCGGCAGGCCGACGTCCTCCGTCGTCAGACGATCGCGCCAGGCACGCAGCGCCTCGCCCAGGGAGTTGTCCGGCAGGCTCATGGTCTCCAGTGTCGCGCACCAGGCGGTTCCCGGCGTCTCTCAGCGTGGTACTGCGATTCCTGGGTTGGGCGGGGTACTGGCTGGGCCGCGCGGGAGGGACCGATGCTCGTTTCCCGGCAGGGCGTACACGCGACGACCAGCAGGGCATACGCGCGACGAGCCGTCCCCTCGCCCGCCGCCAGGAAACACATCGGATCGGAGTTACTTGTGCGGAAACACCTCGGCGTCCGGCCTGCTCTGGCCACGGCAGCCGTGCTGATGGGCCTTACAGCGGTTTCGACAGCGGTTTCGACAACGGCCGAAGCGGCCACGCCACCCCTTTCGGACCCGCGCGTCGTCGCTCACTTCGACCGGCCGAACGGGCAGGTGGCGGAGAGCGTCGTCGTGGAGCCGGACGGTTCGGTCGATGTCGGTTTCATCCTGTCCCGTCAGGTGGCACACGTCTCCCTCGACGGACGCGTCGAGGTGCTGGCGACCATGCCGCTGCCCGCGGACGGAGGTGTGAACACCCCGCGCGTCGGAGCGCCCAATGTGACAGGGATCGAACGTACCGAGGACGGCACCCTGTACTTCCTGTACTCGGCGGGCGACAGCCACCTCACCGGCCTGTGGAAGCTGCCCCCCGGCGGAGAGCCGACCCGTTTCGCGGCTCTCCCGGCGGCGAGCTTCGCCAACGGGCTCGCCAGGGACCGCCGTACGGGGAACTTCTACATCACCGACTCCACGCTGGGAAAGGTGTGGCGGGTCCGGCCGCACGGCGGGGCGGCCACGGTCTGGGCCGGTGGACACGACCTCTCCCCGACCGACTTCTTCGGCCCCAACGGCGTGAAGGTGCACAACGGCGCGGTGTGGGTGTCCAACAGCGATCGCGGAACGATCCTGCGCATCCCGCTGACGGGCGGGGGAACGGCGGGGAGGCCCCAGATCAAAGTCGCGGGGCTGGACAGCGTCGACGACTTCGCCTTCACGGGGCGGGGAGATCAGCTGCTGGCCGCCCTCAACCTCCCCAGCGAAGTCGTGCTCATCACCCCGGGCAGGCCCGGCCGCACCGTACTCGACCAGCACGACGGGCTGCGGAACACCACGGCCGTCGCCGTGGCGGGGGACACCGTCCACGTCACCAGCGGCGCGCTCACCACGGGCGGGGACGCGAACCTCCTGACCGCGCGCCTTCCTCGGCCTCACCGTACGGACCGGTCCGTCGCCACCCCCTCGGGGAACTCCTCGACGCCGAGCACCCGCAGCAGCTCCAGCCGGTCGCGCGCCTCGGCGTCCGCCGGGGTGAGCACCAGCAGCAGCTGCCCGTGATCGGGCGTGACCAGCGTCTCGCAGTCCATCACCAGGGGACCCACCCTCGGGTGCACGATGGTCTTGCGGTCGGCACGCCGGACCGCCACCTGGTGCTCGGACCAGAGCGCCCGGAAGTCGGCGCTCTCGGCCCGCAGCCGCTCGACGAGCCCCGTGACCACCGGGTCGCCGGAGCGGCGGCCGACCGTCGCGCGCAGGTCGGCCACGAACTGACGGGCCTGGTGCTCCCGCTCCTCGGGCACACTGGCGGCCCGGGTGGCCGGGTCGGTGAACCACCGGTACACGACATAGCGCCGGTCGCCGGAGAACCCGTGATGGTCGCCCGCCAGCAGCACGGACGCCCGGTTCTGGGCGAGGGTCTCCCCCAGGTCGGACAGGACCAGCGCCGGGGTGTCACCGAGCAGGTCGAGCATCCGCACCAGTCCGGCGCGGGCCAGCCGCGCCACCCCATCGGCGGGCGGGGGCTGGTGTCCCGCCAGATGGAACAGGTGGTCGCGCTCGTCGTCGGAGAGCCGCAGCGCCCTGGCCAGCGAGGTGAGCAGCTGGGGCGAGGGCTGGCTGCTGCGGGCCTGCTCAAGACGTACGACGTAGTCCACCGACATCCCGGCGAGCATCGCCACCTCCTCTCGGCGCAGGCCGACCGTACGGCGGCGAGGGCCGTCGGCGATGCCCACCTCGGCCGGGCGGATCGCCTCGCGGCGGCGGCGCAGGAAATCGGCGAGCTGTCCACGTTCCATGGCTCCCATGGCTCCCATGGTCCCTCGCGGTGAGCGGGCGGATCCAGGGAGAGCCGCTCCCATGATGAACGCTCCGCTTTCGAGGTCCGCGACACCGGCGCAGGGTGGGAGGCAGTTCGACGACTAAGGAGCATGTGATGCGGACACGAACCCTGGGCAGCACCGGACCGACCGTCTCCGCGCTGGGCCTGGGCGCGATGGGCATGTCGGACGCCTACGGCCCGACCGAGCGCGCGGAGAGCGTCGCCACCGTGCACGCCGCGCTGGAGGCAGGCGTCACCCTGATCGACACCGGCGACTTCTACGCCATGGGCCACAACGAGCTGCTGCTCGCCGAGGCGCTGCGCGGCCGGGACCGGGACAGCTACCAGCTGAGTGTGAAGTTCGGCGCGCTGCGAGGCCCCGACGGCGGTTTCGGCGGCACCGACGGCCGCCCCGAAGCGGTGAAGAACTTCCTGGCCTACTCCCTGACCCGGCTGGGCACCGACCACATCGACATCTACCGCCCCGCGCGGCTGGACCCGGCGGTACCGATCGAGGAGACGGTCGGCGCGATCAAGGAAATGATCGACGCCGGGCACGTGCGGCATCTCGGCCTCTCGGAGGTCGACGCGGCGACGATCCGCCGCGCCCACGCCGTACACCCGGTCGCCGACCTCCAGATCGAGTACTCGCTGATCTCCCGCGCGGTGGAGGCGGAGGTCCTGCCCACCCTGCGGGAACTGGGCATCGGCATGACGGCGTACGGCGTCCTCAGCCGTGGCCTCATCTCCGGGCACTGGTCCGCCGACCGCGCCGGGGCCCCCGGCGACTACCGCGCCTTCAGCCCGCGCTTCGCCGAGGAGAACGTGGCGCACAACCTCGCCCTCGTGGAGGCGCTGCGCCGGGTCGCCGGGGCGAAGGGGTGCACCGTCGCGCAACTGGCCATCGCCTGGGTGGCCGCGCAGGGTACGGACATCGTGCCGCTGGTCGGCGCCCGCACCCGCGAGCGGCTGGCCGAGGCGCTGCCCGCGCTGGAGGTGGAACTCGGCGCGGACGACCTCGCCGAGATCGAGAAGGCGGTGCCGTCGGGCTCGGCGCGCGGCGACCGCTACCCGGCCGCGTTCATGTCCAGCCTCGGTGTGGGGAACTGAATCCGGCGGCAGGACAAGGGCCGCGCCCTTTCGGTGGAGGGCCTCTGACCTGTGTAAAAGCGGGCCAGGGGCCCTCCGTCGCGCCCCAGCGGGCGGCGACGGCCCCGTATCCGGACCCGGACCCATCTGGACCCGGACCCATATCCGGACCCGGACCCGCATCTGGAAGACAACGATTCAGCAGCGCCGCTCCCGTAGGGCCGCTCCCGTAGGGCCGGTAGTGCGGATCTCGGGAAACGCCGTCGGCGACTCGGTGGCCGTACGCCCGCAGGACCGGTACGGCCTGCTCGACCTCGACACCCACCTCGGCGAGCCGGACACCACCGGGCAGCACGCTGGTCTACTGCTGCGGCCCCGAACCGCCGCTGACGGCGCACAGCGTCGTCTACGACTCGATCAAGACGCTCGCCGCGTCGGTGGCCCGGGGCGCCGAGAAGCTGACCCGGCGGACGGTCGGCGCGGCGGCGGAGACGCGGCGGCGGTGTGCCATACGGGCAGCGCAGGCGCCGTCA
The DNA here is from genome assembly GCF_003346515.1 of Streptomyces corynorhini. Classification (GTDB taxonomy): domain Bacteria; phylum Actinomycetota; class Actinomycetes; order Streptomycetales; family Streptomycetaceae; genus Streptomyces; species Streptomyces corynorhini. The sequence continues at coordinate 6,788 of NZ_QQNA01000156.1, read as the reverse complement.
GCCCCTACGACTCGCCGTTCTCCGCGTTCTCCGCGCACGCGTACGTGAGGAAGGCGCCCCAGGCGTGGGCGGCGACGGCGAGTTGGGGGCTGACGGTGAGTTTGGAGTCGCGAATGTGGGTGGTGGTGGGGCAGGTGGCTACCTCGACGCAGGCATCACCCTCGCTGTCGCTGTACGTGGACTTCCGCCAGGACAGGGCGACTTCGACGCAGGCACCGCCCTCGCCACCGCTGTAGCTGGACTTGAACCACATCAGCTGATCGCTCATAGCTCATTCACCATCTGTTCCAGGAAGCGGGTCGAAGCCTCGGTCCCGAGGGCTTCCATGCGGATCATGCCAAGCCGCTCGATCGCCAGACTGACTTGCTCAGGATCGGACGTCAACTCACCCGTAAACGGGCCTTCCGTATACACACTGTGCGCGTGATCGCCCGCCTCAAGCAGCACCATGGGGCCGTCCATAGCCACCGGAATGGCCCTCTTGAACGGGAGCACTTGGAGCGAGATGTTAGACGCCTCGGACGTCTTCAGGAGGTGGAGCAATTGCTCTCGGTCCACCTGCGGACCGCGCAGAGCTGATTCGTACAGTACGAAACAGCACGCCACAGTCGGCTTACGGGTGAGGATCTCCTGACGCTCCCGGCGGGCTGCAACCCTTTCTTCGACCACGTCTTGGCCGAGTGGCGGCGCGAAACCGCCAATCAGCTTCCTCATACACGCGTCCGTCTGCAACAAGCCTGGGATCAAAGCAACTTCGTACCACCACAGGCTGATCGCCTCACGCTCATGCGCCATGAAATCCTGTGCCCGCGCCGGGAACTTCTCCCGCCGCAGATACTGCTTCGCCGCGCTCAGCAGCCCCTCCGCCCGGAACAAGTCATCCGCCGCGTCCAGCAGCTTCGGCGTCGGCATCCGTACGCCCTGTTCCATCGACTTGATCGTGTCCGGCGCGTACGCGGCGGCGAGGCCCAGCTCCTCCCGGCTCAGACCCGCCTTCGTACGCCAGCGTTTCACCTGGTCACCCGCGTATCGCCAGGCGATGGGGGTCTGCGTCTGGGACTGCTGTCGCGGCTGAGGGTTCTGGTTCTGAAGGGACACTTCCGACACCTCCGATAGATACGCCAGCTTGGGTACCCGGCTCGTCCCTTCCGAGCGTAATCAGACATCACCAGGCTGTGACCATGAACACAGGAATCCGACCCCACCGGGTCGAGTGGTGACCACCGTCATGTCCACCGCCATCGTCATGCGCTTCGCCCGCACCGCCGCCTCCGTACCGTCCGCCCGCTCATTCGCCCGGGGCGTCCTGCGTGACGCCTGCCTCGACAGCTGCGCGTTGGACGACATCCTGCTCTGCGTCTCAGAACTATCGACCAACGCCCTGCGCCACGGCGTGCCCGTGGGCGGGGCGTTCTTGTTGCAGGTGCAGCTCGCGGACGCGCACGTACGCGTCGAATGCCACGACGCGAACCGCCGGCGTCCGCGCGTACGGCACCCCGCCGACGACGACCAGGGCGGGCGGGGGCTGTTGTTGGTGGAGGCGCTCGCGTCGCGGTGGGGTACGGGGGAGAGACCGTTCGGGAAGTTCGTGTGGTTCGAGGTGGACCACAAGCGGTGAACCCGGACTCCCTGCGCGGCGCCGCCGTCTGTCTGACAGCCGCCGCCGCGCTTGTCGTCGCTGCCGTAGGGGTCGGCGTGTACGTCGCGGTGGACGACGCGCGTCCCCCGACCCCGTACCCGTACCCGTCGTACTCGCCCCCGTCGTACTCGCCCCCGTACACGCACCCGTACACGCACCCGTACACGCAGGAGTCCGGTAGCCCGGGGGACTACGGCGCCGAGTGACGAAACGGGCCGTGACTCGGCAAGAGCCACGGCCCGCGTCCGGGCTCCCGTACTACGTGTCGGCGCCCGGGGCCGCGTCGGTGAACAGCGCCTCGGCCTCGGCCACATTGAGCGCCCGCTCGAACCACATGTCGAGGGTGGCGAGGTCAGTGCAGTCGGTGACGCGTGCGCGAATGTCGTCGGACACAGGCAGCGCCCGCAGGTCGAGCAGACGCAGGACCATCTCAGCCCTCACCTCGGCCCTCGCTTCAGCCCTCGCTTCAGCCTTGCCTTCCAGGTATGCCTCCTCGCGGAGCGTTCCCCTGCCCGGGAAGTGCGTGACGAACGTCATCATGTCCCTCCATTTTTCACGGTCCTCGCTGTCCGCGAGACCGATGTCCAACAGGTCGCCGTAGTACTCGGCAGATTTCACATCCGTCGCCCGCAGGGCCCGAGCCAGTGCTTCCAGTATCGCCGGGGCATCCCGGCTGCCGCTATGCGTCATGGCCGAGAAGGCGGCCATTCCGAGATCCCGCGCCGCTACCGAGGCATCCGTGATCACAGGAACGTTGTCCGGCCCCAGCACCAGCGGATGCGTGCTGAGCGCCGTCCAGCCCCTGGCCCCGCACTCGAACGGCCCTGCCGCCCATGTCGCGGTCGACCGGTCTCGGCAGACCACGAGCAGGAGCACCGGAAGCTTGTACTTCGCCTGTAAGTACGCGACGTAGTACGCCCAGCTCGTGGCCTTGTCGTCGTCCCGGCGACCCTGGGCCTCGATGGCGAGCAGGAAACCGTCACCGTCCGACGGTTCGACGCGCAGCACACTGTCCACCCGGCGCTCCAGCGGCCGGATCTCCGTCGCGTCACCGCTGACGACCTCGACGATCGCCTTCTGGGGTATCGGGACGCCCAGGAGACCGAAGACAGGGCTGAGGATTTCGGGCCGCTCCTCGAAGATCCGATGAGAAGCCTCATGCGCTGATGTGACCATACGGGCGAATCTAGAGGGAACTTGTAGTCGATACCGAACCAAACGGGCGAGGTCCACCAGTTCGAGTGTCTGGATGATGTCGTGATTGACGAAGCGCGGGCCACGACGGGCGGATGGCGGCAGGCCGGATCAGGGAGTGCCCGGCCCGGCCCGGCCGCGCCCTCCGAGCCGAGCGCCCGTTTCTGAGGCGCTCATGGAAGACTCGGCCCATGATTATCGAACGTGCGTACGCACACACGGTCGCGCGGGACGAAGAGGCGGAGTGGCCCTGGTCCGTGCCCTGTGTGCGAGGACTCCTGGCCGACGGGCTGCGCTTCACCGCGCCGGTGACGTTTCTCGTCGGTGAGAACGGCTCGGGGAAGTCGACGCTGGTGGAGGCTCTCGCGGAGGGCTTCGGTCTGGACTCCTGGGGCGGCTCGCACGACTGGCGTTACGCGAGCCCGCGCCCCAAGTCGGTGCTCGGCGCGCGGATCCGCTTCGACGCGGCGCCGCGCGGGCGGCGGATGCTCGCCAGTTGGTCCGCCCGCAAAGGGTTCTTCCTCCGCGCCGAGACCGCGATGGACGCCCTGGACCGGGAAGGGTTCGCACCGGATTCGGTGAGCCACGGCGAGGGCTTCCTCGCCGCGTTCCGGGAGAAGTTCTCCCCGGCCGGGCTGTACGTCATGGACGAGCCGGAGGCGGCGCTGTCGTTCGCGTCCTGCCTCGAACTGCTCGGCCACATCGACCAGTTGGTGCGGAACGGCAGCCAGGTCATCTGCGCCACCCACTCCCCGCTGCTGACCGCGCTGCCGGGTGCGGACATCGTGGAGGTCGGCGACCACGGCTTGCGCCGGGTGGCCTGGCGCGACCTCACGCTGGTCGACCACTACCGCCGCTACCTCGCCGACCCGCAGTCCTACCTGCGCCACGTCCTCGGCTGAGGGGCGGCGCCCTACCGCGCCGCCCTACCGCATCGCTCTACGCACCGCGCCGCCCTACGCACCGCGCCGCACCGCCCCACCACTCCGCCCCACCACTCCGCCCTACCGCACCGTCCGCAGTCCCAGCGGGCCCGCGATCTCCTCCGCCATCACCCGGCCGGCCTCCTCCGCGAGGAGCGCCTCGGCGTCCTCCGTCAGATCCTGGTCGGTGTCCAGGCCGTCGAGCGCGGGCAGCGGCTGGTCCAGGCGGACATGGGCGACCAGGGACTGGAGAGCGCGGAGAGTGGCGGAGGCGGTGGAGCCCCAGTTGGAGAAGTACGAGAACTGCCACCACCACAACGCCTCGGTCGTACGGCCCGCCCGGTAGTGGGCCATCCCGTGGCGCAGGTCCGTGACGACGCCCGCGATGTCGTCGGAGATACGGGAGGGGACCGGTGCCTTGCGGGGCTCGTACGGGTCGAAGACCTCGGAGTAGACGTCGATCGGCTCCAGGATGACCGCGAAGCGCTCGCGCAGGTCGTCCACGTCGGGCTCGGGGCCGAGATCGGGTTCGTACCGCTCGTCGGGGAGGATGTCCGCGTGCGCGCCCAGCCGGCCACCGGCCAGCATGAGCTGGGAGAACTCCAGCAGCAGGAACGGTACGGCGCTGTCGGGCTCGTCGCCCTTCGCCACTTCTGTGACGGCGACGATGAAGCTCTCGATCTGATCGGCGATCTGGACCGCGAAGTCGTCCGGATCCTGGTTGACGGCGTGCAGCGTTGCGTCAGACATCGAGAAGTCGTCTCCCCTCGAAGGCCCGCCCGAGCGTGACCTCATCGGCATATTCCAGGTCGCCACCGACGGGCAGACCGCTGGCGAGCCGGGTGACTCGCAGCCCCATCGGTTTGATCATGCGGGCGAGGTAGGTGGCCGTGGCCTCGCCCTCCAGGTTGGGGTCGGTCGCCAGGATGAGTTCGGTGACCGTACCGTCGGCGAGACGGGCCAGCAGCTCGCGGATCCGCAGATCGTCGGGGCCGACGCCCTCGATGGGGCTGATCGCGCCGCCGAGTACGTGGTACTTCCCCCGGAACTCACGGGTCCGCTCAACGGCGACGACGTCCTTCGGCTCCTCCACCACGCAGATCACCGTGACGTCGCGGCGCGCGTCGCGGCAGATCCCGCAGCGCTCCTCCTGCGCGACATTGCCGCACACGACGCAGAAACGGACCTTGTCCTTGACCTCAAGGAGAGAGTGCGCGAGGCGTCGGACGTCGGTCGGCTCGGCCTGGAGGATGTGGAAGGCGATCCGCTGCGCGCTCTTGGGACCGACGCCGGGCAGCCTGCCCAATTCGTCGATGAGGTCCTGGACCACGCCTTCGTACAACGGATTGCCTTCCTGATGCTGCCGTGTGCTGCTGGGTGCTGCCATGTACTGCTGGGTGCTGCCGTGAAGTCGGCTGCTTACGTACGCTAGTTGGTGCGCGCCATCCTTAGAAGGGCAGACCCGGCATCCCGCCCAGCCCCTGCGCCAGCGGGCCGAGCTTCTCCTGCTGGAGCTGCTGCGCGTTGTCATTGGCCGCGTGGACGGCGGCGACCACCAGATCGGCGAGGGTCTCCGTGTCCTCGGGGTCCACCGCCTTCGGGTCGATCACCAGACCGCGCAGCTCGCCCGAGCCGTTGACCGTGGCCTTGACGAGACCACCGCCCGCCTGGCCCTCGACCTCGGTCGCCGCAAGCTCCTCCTGGGCTCGCGCCAGGTCCTGCTGCATCTTCTGGGCCTGCTGGAGCAGATCCTGCATATTGGGCTGGCCACCACCGGGAATCACGGTCGCTCCTGAGCGTTCAGACGACGATTTATCTGTAAGCCGAGCCTACGTGGTCCCGTCCCGGCGCGCCCTACCCCGCCGGGACGAACTCTTTCGAGTGAGAGCCTCTCGGCTCCTCTACCTGATCACGGCCTTCAGCTGGGGTGAAATGCCGAGATTTCGATCGCACAGCCCACCATTTGGCGGTAGGAAGTGCATGCGGCCTTACCTGCGCCGTATGCGCCACTCGTCCGACCCGCACCGTTCACGCAGTGTTACCCCAGATCGCAGAGGAGTGCCCAGGTGAGCCAGCCGGAGATGCAGCCCGGAGGCCCTGCCCGGGAGGAGGGCCCCTCGTCCGGTGCCAGGTACGGGGAGGGGGCCTACGAGAGCGCCGAGAGCCCCGAGGGTGCCACGGGCGGCGGCGCGGAGAGCGCGGACGGGGCGGGGGACGCCGTCGGCGAGGCCGAGGGCGCCGCCGTGTACGGCGATCTGACGGGCGGCCCCTTCCCGCTCGGCGACTGGGGCGAACCGGCGGAACGCCTCGACGAGCTGTACCGCTGGGTCGAGACGGGGGCTTTGCGTACCGTCGACTGGTACCTGACCGACCGGTTACGCAAACGACGCTTCGCGCGCGCTTTACGCGCCGCCACGGCCGTCGCGGTGACGGCGGGCGCGGCGCTGCCGCTGCTGGACGTGACGGGCGCGCTGACCGGGGCCGCCGGCTGGGGGTACCTGTCGCTGATCCTGGGCGCGGCGTGCGTGGCGTGCGACCGGTACTGCGGGCTGTCGTCCGGCTGGATGCGGGCGGTGGCGACGGCGCAGGCGGTGCAGCGGCGCCTCCAGACGCTCCAGTTCGACTGGGCGTCGGAGTGCGTGCGCGAGGTGCTCGGCCCGACGGAGGGCACGGCGAGCGAGGCCGCCGAACGGTGTCTGACGGTGCTCAGGCGGTTCACGGAGGACGTGACGGAGCTGGTGCGGGTGGAGACGGCCGACTGGATGGTCGAGTTCCGCTCGGGTCCCGCGCCGCTGATGATGCAGTCGCTGCCGCTGGCCGGGGCGCGCAGCGAGGGGCACGTACAGCCCACGGGCCGCTTCCCGCTGCCGCCGGGCACCCGGCCGAACATGCCCCGGCAGAGGCCGCCGGAGGCCCGGTAGAGCTACGGGTGGCTCTACCGGGCCCCGAGCTACGGGAGGGGCGGGGGGCCGGGGTACGGGGCGTGTCCCCGTACCCCGGCCCCCGTCCGGGGCGCGTCTTCAGGGCGCGTC
>NZ_QQNA01000155.1 GCF_003346515.1 Streptomyces corynorhini | reverse complement strand
ATCATCGGCCCGCGGCGGGCCGGGAACCAGCGGGTGCCGAGCCGCAGCACGCTGATGAACGTCATCGCGTCGCCGCAGCCGAGCAGCGCGCGGGAGGCGAGGGCGGTGCCGTACGAGGGGGAGAAGGCGAAGCCCAGCTGTCCGATGGTGAACAGGATCACGCCCAGCGTGAGCACCTTCTTGGTGCCGAGCCGGTCGACCATCAGGCCGACGGGTATTTGCATGCCCGCGTACACGAGCAGCTGGAGTATGGAGAAGGTCGACAGGGCCGAGGCGTTGACATGAAACCGGTCGGCGGCGTCGAGACCGGCCACCCCCAGGCTCGTACGGAAGATGACGGCGACGAAGTAGACGGCGACGCCGATGCCCCAGACCCAGGTGGCGCGACGGCCGCCGGGCGGATCGCCGGGCAGGGTGACGGAGGCGGCACCGCTCACCGGGCTTCCCCCCTGACCAGCACCTTGACCCGGCTGACATGGCTGCGCACACAGGCGGCGGCGCGGTCGGCGTCGCCCGCTCTGATGGCTTCGAGCATCTCGGCGTGCTCGGTGACGTTCTTGGCGATACGGTCCGGATGCGCCTCCAGCACGGCGACCCCCATCCGCAGCTGCCGGTCCCTGAGCTGGTCGTACAGCTTGAGCAGGATCTGGTTACCGGCGTTGCGCACGATCTCGGCGTGGAAGCTGCGGTCACTCACGGCCACCGCCGCGAGATCCCCTTCCTCGGCCCGGCGGCGCTGCTCCTCCAGCCGCTCCTCCAGGCGGGCGATCAGCGCGGCGGACGCGGGCACCGCCTTGCGTACGGCGAACTCCTCCACCAGCAGCCGCGTCTCGACGACATCCGCGATCTCCTGCGCGGAAACGGCCAGCACGAGGGCGCCCTTCTTCGGGTAGAGCTTGATCAGCCCCTCGACCTCCAGCTTGAGCAGCGCCTCGCGCACCGGGGTACGCGACACCCCGACCGCCTCCGCCAACTCCCCTTCGGTGAGCAGGGTGCCGCCCTCGTAACGGCGGTCGAGCACCGCTTCCTTGATGTGGCTGTAGACCCGCTCGGCGGCGGGTGGCGGTTTCACGGGGACGACGGACGCGGGCGCGGGCGCGGATGGCATGCGCACAGCTTAGATACAAGACAGGTGCAACAGAATGCCCGTCCATCATCCGGACGCCCCCGTGCGTCAGCCCGGAACACCGGCCCACCGCCCGTCCCGGCTCCCCGGGCCCTCTCGTGTGGATCAAGCCGGGCTCGGGGACCCCGGCGCCGCGCCTCGCAGCGTTGTGGTCACGCGATCCACGGCACCAGCCCCCTCCCCGACCCGACCCGACCTGACCCGACCTGACCCGGCCCGACCCGACCTGACCCGGCCCGACCCAAACGAAGGACCCTCAGGCCGTCCCGGTCATGTCGATGACGACCTTGCCGAGGGCGTGGCCGTGCTCCACGAGGGCGAGGGCGTCGGCCGCCTGGGACAAGGGATAGGTCTTGCCGACCTGAGGGTCGAGACGCCCCTGGACCATGAGCGCGGCGGCGCGCTCCAGGTCGGACCGGTCCACCCGGCGGCGCACCATCTCGCCACCGAGTTCGGACACCGTCGGGTCGGTGACGGACACCACCTTCCCGGCCTCGCGCGACAGCGGCGCCACGGCGCGCAGGGACGCGCCGCCGACGAGGTCCACCACACCGTCGACACCGTCAGGCGCGAGGCCGCGCACCTGGTCGGCGACATCGCCGTCGGTGTAGTCGACGAACGTCACGCCGACCGCCTCGGCGAGCGCCCGCTTGGCGGCGCCGCCCGTACCGATGACGTGCAGGCCGCGGTCGCGGGCGACCTGCGCGGTCACCAGCCCGACGCCTCCTCCGACCCCGTTGACCAGGACGGTCGCGCCGACGGGCAGGTCGAGCTGGTCCACCGCGTTGAGGGCGGACGTGACCGCCACGGGAATGGTGGCCGCCCAGTCGTCACGCAGCCCGTCGGGCTTGCGCGCGGTGTTGGCCGCGTCCAGAACCGTGGTCCTCGCGTAGGTCCCGGCCCCGGCGAGCGAGCACCCGAACACGGCGTCGCCCACGTCGAGCCCCTCGACCTCGGCCCCCACGGCCAGCACGACACCGGCGGCTTCCGCCCCCAGGACGTGCGGAAACGGCCGATCGCCGTAGAACTGCGGCATGGCACCGGCGCGCAGCTTGAAATCAAGGGGATTGACGCTCGCGACCGTCACCCGCACCAGCACCTCCGCAGGCCCCGGAACCGGATCCGGCCGGTCGAAGAACATCTGCACCTGAGGCCCGCCGAACTCGCGGAACCCGAACGCTTCACTCACTGTCATCTCCTGGAGCACATCCCACGGACACCGACGCCCCACGGCGTCAGCACCCTCCGATGACTCCAGAGGCTAGAACCTCACACCAGTGTCATATGCAAGTCCCGACCACCGTGTCAGGGCGCGGTGGAGCTGAGACAGTCGTGGCGGGGGTTGACCGCAGCGTCGATCACCACGTCAAGGCGGCCACGCACGGTGACCAGATCGGAGATCCGCTGCTCCACCCGCCGACGCTCGCCCATCAGAAACTCCACCAGCTCCGCGGTGGCCTCGCCCGCCTCCACAGAGGGCAGCACCTCACGGATGGCCTTGCTGGAGAGCCCGGCACCATAGAACAACTGAATGAGCCGAACCCGGTCCACGGCACTCTCCTCGTACTGCCGATGCCCGGCGGGCGTCCGCGTCGAGACGAGCAACCGCTGCTGCTCGTAGTACCGAAGCACCCGAACACTGACCCCCGCCGCCGCGGCCACGTCGCCGATCCGCATGGCCCACTCCCTCCTCCACCCTCCAACGAACACGCCCCTACCACCCTGGCACAGCCGCGCCGGGACAGAAGAGCCCGCGCGTCGCAAGAACCCCAGAAGGGGCGCCTCCACCAGGAGACGCCCCTTCTGACCTGCTGCGGTGGGTGTGGGATTTGAACCCACGGTGACATCGCTGCCACGACGGTTTTCAAGAGGATCCAGCGCCCGGCTCCGGCACTCCGACGACCAGCGCGAACGCCCGGTTACGGGCCGATCCGCCGCCCCGTGGGGGACGACTGGGGGACGTCGGATTCGGGGGACGGATCTCAGCCGGTCGACCCGTCGCCGTCGCGACGAGCGGCCGGCAGGAGTAGGTCCCGTTCGGGGTGAATCTCGCCGGTCACCCGGCCCCGGACTCCGAGATCCACCCGGGCCGCCTCATGAAAGGCGTTGATCTGCCGGAAGGCGTCACGGTTCAGGTCCCGCCACTCTTCCAGCGTGCCCGTGGTTCTCCCGGTCGCCTGCCAGTCGATCGCGCGGACCCTGGCATGCAGTTCGTGGGCCGCCTCCACCACCTCGTCGCCACCGAGCAGCATCACTTGCTCGAAAGCGCGCCCACGCAGCCGCTCCCCCTCGGCCAGGTCGGTGCTCAGTTCTCTCTCGGAGCGCTCGCTCCGCCGTAACCTCTCTCGGTGCTCGTAGAGCTGCACAGCGAGGAAGATTCCGGCCCGTACGTGGTCGACGTAGCCGCCGTAGGCGTCAAGCTTCCGGTTGTCCCACCGGGTCACCAACTCGCGCTGATGCCGACTGCGTTCCATCACGTAGTTGGTCAAGTGCGTCGTCAGCGCGCCCAGCAACACCGCTGCAACGGTCACCAGTTGCTCGCCGGTCCCCAACTCGTCCCCCAGTCCACCGAGTCATCTAGATCTCTGGAGAATCCTAGGAGCAGGACGGCCTCAGGCCCAGGTGGCAATCCAGCTACGGGTGAACCCTGGGCGGGAGAACGTGGTGGTGCACCTCCGCGGCGGCTCCGGAGTCGGCTCCTCGCTACAGCTGGTTGACCACAAACACAATCAGCGCGATCAGGAGCGTTACTCCGGCAATGGCCACCAGCAGAGGCGTAGCAAGCGGAGGATGCCTGTACGCCACGTACAGAAGTACGACGAAGGCAGAGGCAAGCACGATGAGTAGCAGAAGTAGCACGAGCATCCGAATGGTGTGCTGCGGGTCGATCGGGTTCATCTGGCTTCTCTCCGAATCAGGGCATACGGCAGCCGCATGCGAGGGGATGGGAGTCGGTGCCCAGTACCGAGTGACAGGTCCGGGGGTTCGACGTGGGCCACTATCGGGAGAGCGGGGGTTAGCCACGCAAGCTCGCCGAGAGCGGTTCTGTCTCGGCTCCACCGGGCGGCGCCACCCGGCGTTGGCCTGGCACCAGACTCGCCAGCGAACGACTTCCATTCAATGGATCTGACCTGCGGCTATCCGGTATTTCTGCCACCCGGCAGCCTTGAATGGACGGCGCATCCACGCTATGAAGCGCGCGGCAGCCGGGCCTTGGACGGGTGCCCTTACACCGGCGCCCGCATAGCCACGCAACCCTGAAGTGAGCATCGCGAGCGCCTCTCGGCAGGGCTACGGTTTACGCGGACCCGGCGGAGAGGCCAGTCGGATGCTCAGTCGCAGCTCAGATCTATTGATCACCCTCGGGAGGGGCTACATACGAGACGCCCCCGGGGCCCTCGGCAAGGCCGCCTTGGCCGGGCGGTACTTGAACCCGCGGCTCCGTGAACGCCCACGGCGGCGGGTTGCCCGGTCCCGGTTCGACGCCCGATTCGCCGTCGACACACAGGATCTGATCCAGCGGTACCTGTACATGTTCGGTGTGTGGGAACCGCACATGACGCGGTGGCTTCAGGGCCGGCTGAAGCCTGGGGACACGTTCGTCGACGTCGGCGCGAACATCGGGTACTACAGCGTGCTGGCGGCCGGGCTGGTCGGGGCCGAGGGCCGGGTCGTGGCGATCGAAGCTTCGCCCGCATTCCATCAGAGGCTGCTGCAACACACGCAACTCAACGGCTGCGACAACGTCCGAGCGGTCAATGGCGCCGTCTCCGACAGCCGGAAGACCTTGACGTTCGTGTTGGCCAGCTCGGCGAACATGGGGGCCAACAGCATCGTCCCGTACGACGGGCCGGCCGAGTCGTCGTTCGACATCGAGGCACTCCCGCTGCCCGAGCTGCTCACGGCCGAGGAAATCGCGAGCGCCCGCATGATCAAGATCGACGTCGAGGGGGCCGAGGGGCCGGTCGTACGGGGGATGGTGCCCCTGCTCGACAAGCTGCGGCCGGACGCCGAGATCACGGTCGAGGTGACCCCCGACCGGATGGCGCTGCTCGGCGACTCCGCCGAGGAGTTGCTGCGGACCATGCGGGACCACGGTTTCCACGTCTACCGGCTCGCCAATGACTACGCGCCCGAGAGCTACCCGGCGGCGATCCGGAACAAGGCCGTGGTACCCGTGCGGTGGCGGGGGCCGCTCGATGGCGAGAGCGATCTGATCTTCTCCCGGATCGACGCGGAGACGCTCTCCTGACGTACGCACCACGCGACTGCGGGCCGGCACCCTCATATGGAGGGTGCCGGTCCGCAGTCAGCAGGGCGACGCTGTCACCAGCGGATGGGGTCCAGCGTTCCGCCGGCGCAGACCGGGCAGGCGACTCGATACGTGCCGAGGCAGGTAGCACAGCCCGTGAAGCCGAAGCAGTCGGGGCACCAGACGACCCGATGTCCGATACAACATCCGCAATGGGTGGCGGGGCGACGGCTCTCCGGTGGTGTCTGAGCCGCGGCGGTCATACCGCCGTCTCCGCAGGTAGCTCAGGACCGCCATCCTGGTCATCGTCATCGTCCGACACCGACAACCGCGCCCCACGGCTCTCCGCCACCCGCAGCATGTCCCCGAGCGCCTCCATCACCCGCGCCAGCGCACGTCGGAGGTCACTCACGTCCGCCTTGCGCTCGGCGAGAATGGCGGCGGCATCGTCCAGGACCTCCGCCGCCACGCCGGTCTGTGCTTCCTCCACGTCGTCGGCGAGCCGGGACATCATGCTGCCGCGACCGTCGGTGCTCAGGAAGCAGGGGTTCCCCTCAGGACTGGACCACGGCAGCAGCCGAAGGGAGTTGACGCGTAACGGCGTCGGCGCCGGAGCGCTGTCGTCCTGATGGCCGGTCATCCCGTCGCCTCCAACTCGTCGGCCGCAGAACAGCCCGTGTGCAGAATCTCGCTGCGATCACCCGGCAGCACGAGGAGCGCCCCCTCCACCACGCGCCCGCCAGAGTCGGTAGAGACCCGTTCCACCGCGAGCACCGGCGACCGCCGGGTGATGTGCAACAGCTGCGCCTCGTCGCCCGTGGGGAACCGGGCCGTGACGCGCTCGGTCGTGGCCGCCGCCCGTACCCCGGCCGCCATCAGCAGATCTCGCACGTCGTCGCCCCACGGCGAGACCTCGCTCCTGTCGACCGCACCGAGCCGCGCCACGGCGTACGGCACGTATACCCGGGCCAGGCTGCGTGGCGAGGCACCCTGGTGGCCAATGAATGCGTACTCCGTGAGCGGGCTGCCAACCCGTACCGCCAGAAGCAGCGCCAACCGGCCGTCGGCCTTCACCGTGTTCCGGTCGTGGCTGACACTGAGACCGACGCTGACAGCCGCGTTGGCCGAGCGCTCACTGGCGTACGTGAGGCGCTGCCCGGGACGGCGGACGAAGTTGCCGGCGCCGTGGCGCTTCTCCACCAGCCCCTCGCTCTGGAGAACCTCCAGGGCGTTGCGCAGAGTCGGGGTACTGACCCGGTAGCGCGCGGCGAGTTCCTGCTCGGCCGGCAACCGCTCGCCGACCGGCCACGTACCCGCCGCGATCAGTCGGCGGAGGTCGTCCGCGATGTGGTGGTAGCGGTTACCCATGCGTCCGCTCCTCTCCTTCTACCTCGCCGGTACCGCCGGAGACGGCGACAGCCCGCAGATGGCAGGCGCACACGCACGCCTCGTAGACGATCGGCACGTCAGCCGGCGGAGCCTTGGGTTCCGCCTCTCCGCACTCGTGCGTGCCGATGCGGCAGGGAAGCGAGTAGTACGGCACCGCCGCAGCGATGGAGGGCAGTTGTCGGTGGCGGATGGACATCACAGAACCTCCGCGACATCGAAGTGCGGACGGACCAGAAGCGCGCGGCGGCGCGGGGTGCGCCACAGATGCGCGCGTTCCTCGCTGGTCAGTACGTACGGACGGACGAGAAGGTTGTCCTCCCCCCGGAGTGGCTCCGCGTGCTTGGGGTATCTCGGCGACCGAGCCGCGGAAGACAAGGGCCTGTTGAGAACATCCACTGCGGCCCGGTGCCTGGCGCGTCGCCGACGATGACGCGAAGGTGGAACGAGCTGCTGTCTAGTCCACTCAGCAGCCCACCGGATAAAGTCGAACACGCTGATCAGCTCCCTATAGCTGATGGCTGTGCCCCCGGACGCCGCTGGCTGTCGCGGGGGCATTTTCGCTGACTGCGGCCCATGCGATGCGGCCCCCGGCGCTGGTGACGACCAACCCAAACCAGTCGGCCGTCTCCCACACCGATAAAAGCTCCTGCCAGGAATCGGCCCTGCTCACGACCGATTCCGGTACCTCCGTCTCCACACACAGGTGGCCGGAGTGATCCAGCACCCGTGGAGTGAGCCCGGCGTCGGAGAGACGTGCGGCCATCCGGTCAGCACGAATTCGAGGTGAGGACACACGGCCTCCGTCGCCACGGGATCACTTTACGTGAAGCTAGTTAACTAGATTAGAGCTAGTGGACTAGATTTTCCATATGCGAGAGCAACCGCCCTACCTCCGGATCGCCGACGTGCTGCGGCAGCGCATCGCCGATCAGGAGTGGACGCCGGGAGACCGGCTCCCGTCCCGTGCTCAGCTCGCACAGGAGTGCGAGGTGGGAGAGAACGTCGTCCGCCGCGCGCAGGAGCTGCTCATCTCGCTGGGCGTCCTCGAAGGGCGTACGGGATCCGGTACCTACGTGGCCGAGCCGCGCGAGCGGCTGCGCATGGTCCGCTCGCAGTACCGCGAGCAGCGCGGCGGCTCGCCGTTCCGCGCAGACATGGCGTCACTCGGTAAGCGGGGCGCGTGGGAGAGCCGTACGGACGCGAAGGTTCCAGCCCCGGCCGGCATCGCCGCGCGGCTCGGCGTCGCCGAGGGGGATCTCTGTGTCCGTACGGCGTACGAGTTCTTGGTCGACGGCAAGCCGGTCCAGGTGTCGACCAGCTGGGAGCCGTACGACCTCACGTCGGGCACGCTCATCGTGCTCCCCGAGGGCGGTCCGCACGCTGGCGCGGGAGTCGTTGACCGTATGGCCGAGATCGGCATCACGGTCAGCCACGTCGTGGAACAGCCCGAGCCCGGACAAGCCAACGCCGAGGAGGCAACGCTCCTCGGCGTACAGCGCGGCGCGCTCGTGACGCGCATCCGGCGGACGTACTACAGCGACGAATCGCGACCTGTCGAGACGGCGGACATCGTCATCCCGGCGGCGAGCTGCGAGGTCGTCTACGAGGTTCCGGTCCGTAGCTGATCCGGCTCGCTTCAGCTCAACCGACGAAGTGAAGGCGCCGAACTCGACAAAGGGAGCAGTCGGCAGTGAAGCCCTGCTGATTCCTACGCTTGATGAGTACGGGATCCTGGCGCGCAGTCACCTGGGAATCGACTGGAAGAAGGGCCCTGCATCCCGATGCTGTCCGGAATGCCTCCGGGGCTCTACAGCGTCTCCGCGAATGGTTCGAACATCGGCTGAAAGGAGGCGTCCTCCTCGCCGAGGACTCCTGGAAGGAAGCCATCGGGGACCGTGCGTGCGGCGGCGGCGCGGAGACGGACCAGAACGTCCCGCTCGGTGGCCGGGGGGAGCCGAAGGGCGGCGAGCAGGTGGTTGCGGACTACCGAGTGGTCCGGGTGATCGTCGAGGTAATCGGAGTTGGGGGCAGGAGGACGAATATCTGCCAGGGCGTCGTGCCAGGACGGAAGGACGATAGCGAGGGTCAGGGCCTCGGCCAGGGACTCGGCGATCAAGGAGGCACCGCCCTCTGAGTCGGTGTAAAGGACGGGTCGGAAGCCGCCAGGGACAGCCGGGCCGCAGAGGTAGTGGGTGCCGCCTGCGTTACAGCCGGCGATGGGCTCCACCGGCAGGCTGTTGGGCAAGGTGATCGCCTCGATCGGATCAGTGCGGACGATGTCGAACTCGCCATCACAGGCCAGATAAGAGGCGACCTCGGGATGGTCGGCGATCCTGAGGAGCAGGGCCGCATCTGAGAAAACGGCCGGGTTCAGAGCCGCAGCGAGTGCAGGAGTGAGGGGAAGCCCGGCCAGCACGTGGCGGATCGCATCGAGGGGAACGGGACGTTCGTAGTAATCCTCGAAATAGCTCTGGACAGCCTCGGGGGAGCGGTCGGCGAGAACACGAAAGAGAAAGTCGGAACCGTCCGGGTCCTCGCTGCCCGGAGGGAAGGTGATAGCCGAACCAGTGCGCCAGGCCGTATCGCCGGTCTCCCGCCATAGGCATGCTGTGACACGAGGAGCGTCGATGCCCTCGTCGCAGAAGGCGGATTGGTGGAGGAGTGACCGCAGTGCGCCGGGCACTTCGTCGATGACGCCGGGCCAGACCTGCTCATCGTCCGTTCCGTACGGGCTCATCGCCGACTCGTGGTCGAAGCCGCGTATAAGCACACCAGCGGGGGTGAAGATGACAGAGAAGTCATCTCCGGAGCCGTTCTCCATCAGGGCTACCTCTTCATCAGGGCCCCAGGCCGTATCGAAGATGTGGCAGCAGAACCGCGGATCGTCGGCGATGGTGTCGTCCAGAACAGCCAACGCGCGCAGATAGGTGCGGAGTTCGACGGGGCGCGGGAGGCGGGCGGCGATTTCGTGCACAGTACTCATGACGTCATGGAAGCACCCGCCACTGACAGTGGATGTCCTGGATCAACCTCACGAGATGTATTTCCGAAGGAGGCATCTCCGCATCGGATATATCCGCACCGACGTCTCGTTAGGCACGTCTCTACAGCCTGATCAGACGACTGGCCACGTACTCAAATCGATAGAACTCCCGTTCGGATCCCAGATCGCGCAGCGGAAGAGGCGACATGAGGGAGTTCGTCGAACTCCGGACGGGTTCAGCCCTTGACCGGGTAACTCCACCCCAACCCCGACAAAGCCCGCGCCCGCGCCTCCACCACGGCCATCCGCGCGTCCCGCTCCGCCGGGTCGACGTGAGCGGCCTGGCCGGTCGCCTGGCCGGGCCACTTGCGGTAGAGGAGCCCCACCTCGGGGGTGAACCAGCCGCGGCTGACCGCGTCCAGCGCGAGCAGCAGCCCGGTGTCCTCCGAGGCCGGCAGCGCCATCCAGCCCCCGAGCGCGAGCACCAGCTCGCGGCGTGCGAAGAGGGTCGCCGGGTGGACCGGGGCGCGGTAGTCGTTGGCCGACCAGTACGCCAGCACCGCGCCGCTCGCGAGGGGCCCCGCGTCGGGGTCGCCCGGGAAACCGGCCGTGGAGCCGTCCGGCAGCAGGTCCAGTACGCGCGACGTCGCCCATCCGATCGTGCGGTCGGCTTCGAGCGCGGCCAGGTCCCGGGTCAGCGCGCCCGCCGACAACTGGTCGTCGGCGTCCAGGACCTTCACGTACTCGCCGTCCGCGTGCGCGAGCGCGAGCGTACGGGCGGTCCCCGGGCCGCCCGGGCGACCCTGATGGAAG
Organism: Streptomyces corynorhini; assembly: GCF_003346515.1. GTDB lineage: Bacteria > Actinomycetota > Actinomycetes > Streptomycetales > Streptomycetaceae > Streptomyces > Streptomyces corynorhini. Next base: position 14,768 of record NZ_QQNA01000155.1, on the reverse strand, counting down.
GTGACGCGCGGATCGTCGGGCACATGCGGCGCGACCTCGTCGCTCCGGCCGTCCTCCTGGATCAGCCAGTGCCACTCCCACCCCTCCGGCAACTCCTGCGCGCAGAGCGACTTGTACGCGTCCGGCAGGAAGTGGGCGGAGGGCGCGTGCACGGCGGTAATGACGATGATGCGCCTGCTGCTCACGGCACTCACCACCTTTCCAGGGGAGTGACGAAGAGCATTTCCGTACGGTCACCGGGGAGCGTGACGTCGGACATCTCCACGACGCGGTCGTTGAGGTCGAACGAGGTCTTCCGGAGCAGGAGGACAGAGGTGCCGGGCGGTAGCTCAAGCTCCTCCGCCTCTTCCGGCGTCGGTGGCCGTGCGGTGACGCGCTCCTCGATACGGTCCAGCTCGATCCCGACCGAGAGCAGTTGGCTCTGAGTACCGCCCGGCCAGGGTTCGTTGGCCGCGTCCAGGAGGTCGGGGTTCGACTCGACCAGCGCGCGGACCAGATACGAGGTGACCAGCGCGAACGGCGCGGTCTCGGCCGCGTACCGCGTCCGGTAGGTGCGCTCCACCAGGGCGCTTCCCTCAGGGACGCCGAGCGCCTCGGCGATCTCCTTGTCCGCCTCGGTCTCGCGGTACAACGCGTGGAAGACGAGATCGTTGACGCCGAGGCCGGTGTCATGCTCGGTGGAGCCCGTCTCCAGCCGCTTGGCTTCCGGCTCGCGCGCCCGGTCCTTCTCCCACTGGTGCCGGTCGTTGGTGCGCAGCACCCTCGTACGGGCTCGGCGGACGAAGTTGCCGCGGCCGTGCTGCTTCTCGACCAGCCCCTCGTCCTGGAGCACGCGGAGCGCGTCCCGGATGGTGGGGACGCTCCGGCGGTACCGCTCCGCGAGCTTCGTCTCCGAGGGCAGGCGGTCGCCAGGCTTCAGTTCGCCTGCGCGGATGGACTCCCGTAGCTCGTCCGCGATCCGCTCGTATGCCTTGGCCATGCGTGCTCACCGTCCTCTTCGTGCGACGGCGCCAGCATACGACTCCTAAAGAGGTCTTGACGACTTGGAGAGCGGTGGGCCATAGTGGGCAACTCCTAAAGAGGAGTTGAGGACAAGACCTCTTGAGGAGTTACTTCGAGTCGTCCGCGGCGGTCGACGGGTCACACGATGCCCGCCGCGCGCCGGCTCGCCCCCGCCCCATCCAGCCCCCCAGGAGAGACCCGTGCGTATGCGTATGTACGAGCCGGATCCCCACGCGCCGGAGCCCGAGGACTTCCGGGCCCTGTTCCTCGGTGAGTACGGCGAGTCGGCCGAGGAGCGCCGCATCCGCGAGGCAGCGGCCCACGACGTGCTGACTGAGCTGATCGAGGAAGGCGAGAGCGACGAGATCACGCGCCTGAACGCCGCCTATGCGGCTCAGCTCAGCAACCGCAACGTCGTACTGATGACGACGCGCCCGGCCGCCGCCGAGGCGCCCGCGCCGGGCCGTACCTCGGCGGACGCGGAGGGAAAAGCCGCGTGAGCACCGTTTCGACCACCCCCGGAACCACGGCGCCCCCGTCGCTCAGCACGGCGGAGAAAGCTTTCCTCGGCGCCGTGCTCCCCGCCGGGGCCGGTGTCGGCAGCCTCGGCCTGATCGCCTCGTTCGACTCCGTCTCCTCGGCCGCGAGCAGCTGGGGATTCACCGAAGCGTGGATGCTGCCGGTCGGCATCGACATCGCCATCCCGGTCTTCACCGCCGCCAATCTGCTGCTGATCAGGCTCGGCATGCCGTTGGCGTGGGTGCGCTTCGTGCCGTGGGCGCTCACCCTCGTCACCTGCTGGCTGAACGTCGCGGCGGGAACGTCGGTCTCGGCGAAGGTCGCCCATGGCGCCATGCCGCTGCTGTGGGTCGTGCTCAGCGAGATCGCCGCCCACGTGTACGCCGTACGGATCGGGGTCGCGACCGGCGCCCGGATGGAACGCATCCGCCGCTCGCGCTGGCTCTTCGCGCCGCTCACGACGCTCATGCTCTGGCGCCGGATGGTGTTGTGGGAGACCACCGACTATCGCGAGGCGCTGGCGTTGGAGCGGCAACGGCTCATGGTCCGGGCCGAGTTGCGCGAGAGCTACGGCCGTGCATGGCGGCGGAGCGCGCCGCGTCGTGATCTCGTCCTGCTGAAACTGGGCGAACTCGTACCGGAGGGATGTCTCCCGACCGACACGACCGACGCCGACGACACGCCCCGGGCCGACTCCGCAACCGTGGGTCGGGGCACGGCGGAGAAATACCGCCCGCGTCTCACCTGGGACGCGGCGATCGCCAAGGCCCGCGAGGAGACGGCGAGCTGGCCGTACGAACGCCTGGACGCGGAGCCGATCCGCAAGGCCGTCGGCTGTAGCCAGGGCCGGTCGCGGCAGCTGCGGGACGCGCTGAGGGCCGAGCGTCGCCCTGTCCGTCCTGCCGCGCCGCCGCCCGGAACCGGACTTGAACCGGCACGCCCCGCCGACTGAGGCGAAGAACCCACCACGAACTGAGGCCCGGCCGCTGCTTTGGCGGGTAGGGCCGGGCCTCAGCTCTCTCCATCCCTCTCAGGAAGGAAGTGCCAGTGAAGCACGGAGATAACGACGATCAGGAGCGCGAACTCTTCGCGCGCTTCGAGAAGGAGTTGGCTGCCGCCTCCGGCGATTCCCCGCGTGACAAGGCCAATGCCAAGACCCCGACCGCGTCGACCGAGTCGGCCGACCCTGCCGCGACGCTCACGGTCGACCGCCCCGGCGGACCGTCCGGCCCCGGGCTGCTGGATCGGGTGCGGGGCGCCAAGCGCCGGGCGGTCATCCCCGCATGGGCCACGTCCCGCTCCGAGTTCCGGGCCGCCGGCCTCGGGGTCGCTACGTACGCCTGGCACGTCACCGCGTACCACGCGGTCCGCACGCCCTGGTACACCTTCCGTCTCGCACTCCAGTCGCCGCGCGGAGCAGCCCGCTTCGTCGGCGGCTCGCTAAGCTGGCTGGTCGACGCCGAGGGGGAGCCGTTCCGGCAGTCGGCCGCCGCGAACGACGACATCGAGGACTACCTGAAGCTCTCGCGGCAGCGCGACCGCCGGGTGCGGTGGCGCGCGGTCGTCGCCGTCGCCGCCTCGGTCGTGGGGGTGTCCAGCAGCCTCGCCCTGTACGTGCTCGCCCCCGGCTGGCTGCTGACGCTGAGCGGCGCGGTCGCGGGTCTGGCACTGGGCCGGCTGGGACAGCCGACCGACAACCCGGTGATCCACCGGGCCGTGGAAATCCCCAAGGCGACCAAGCTGACCGGCGACATCGTGGTGCGCGCGCTCGGCTCCCTCGGTCTCGCGGCGATCAATCAGGCACAGTCGAAGGGCGGCCCGGGGTTCACCTTCACCGCCCCCATCACCCGGGACGGCCCGGGGTGGCTGGCCGTGGGCGATCTGCCGTACGGCGTCACGGTGACCGACGTCGCCGACCGCCGCGACAAGCTCGCTTCCGGTCTGCGCCGCCCGCTGGGGTGCGTATGGCCCGAGGCCGTACCCGACGAACACACCGGACGCCTGCGCCTGTGGGTCGGCGACCAGGACCTGTCGCAGACCGGCCAGGAGCCGTGGCCGCTCGCGAAGTCCGGGAGCACCGATCTCTTCAAGCCGGTGTCGTGGGGCACCGACCAGCGCGGCCGGTGGGTCGGCGTGACGCTGATGTTCATCGCCGGTGTGATCGGCGCGATTCCGCGGATGGGCAAGACGTTCCTGCTGCGCCTGCTGCTGCTCGTCGCCGCGCTGGACGTACGCGCCGAGTTGCACACGTACGACCTCAAGGGCACCGGCGATCTGGACGCCGTCGGCGACCGGGTCGGCTACCGGCACCGCGCCGGCGAGGAAGACGCGGACATCGAGTACGCCATTGCCGATCTGCGCGAACTCCAGGGCGAGTTGAGGCGACGCGCGAAGGTGATCCGGTCGCTGCCGAGGGACATCTGCCCGGAGTCGAAGGTGACCACCGAACTCGCCTCGAAGCGCTCCCTCGGCCTGCACCCGATCGTCGTCGGCGTCGACGAGTGCCAGGTCTGGTTCGAACACCCCAAGTATGGGGGCGAGTTCAAGGACATCTGCACCGACCTGGTGAAGCGCGGACCGGCCACCGGAATCGTGCTGCTGCTCGCCACGCAGCGACCGGACAAGGACAGCATCCCGACGGCGATCAGCGCCAACGCCTCGGCCCGCTGGTGCCTCAAGGTCATGGGGCAGGTGGAGAACGACATGGTCCTCGGCACCGGCGCGTACAAGCGCGGCGTACGGGCGAGCATGTTCGCCTGGGGCGACAAGGGCATCTGCTACTTCCTCGGCGAGGGGGCCGACGCCCGTATCGTCCGCTCGGCCTTCATCGACGCCGTACAGGCCGACGTCATCGCGCTCCGCGCGCGGGCGCTGCGGGAGCGCGCCGGCACCCTCGCCGGACACGCGCTCGGCGAGCAGCCGGAGACGGATCCGGCCGCGTCGTACGACCTGCTCGCCGATCTCCGCGCGGCGATCCCCTCCGACAAGCCGAAGCTCTGGAACGAGTCCGTTGTCCCGCGCCTCGCGGAACTCCGCCCGGACGTCTACGGCGGCTGGACGCCGGAACAACTCACCAGCGCGCTCAAGCCGTACGGCATCCGCACCGCGCAGGTGTGGGGCACGACGGAGGACGGCCGGGGCGCCAACCGGCGCGGTATCAAGCGCGCGGATGTGCTGACGGCGCTCGCGGAACGTGACGGAAAGCACGACGGAACGGCCGACGCGGCATAGCCGCACGGGGTGCCGGACCTAGCAGGAACCCGCGCTAGGTCTAGCACCCCCGCTAGCTGCCAGAACCACATCTGACCAGGCAACTAGCTCCTAGCGGCCTGCCTCGCTCATGCCCTGTTCCCCGCCCTGGAAGGGGTTTCGATGCCCTCCCTGCTCTCTGCTGTGCCGATCCTGATCGTTCTCACGCTCTGCTACGCGCTGCTGTGTGCGGCGAGCCCGTACGGCACCTGCCGCAAGTGCGAGGGATGGGGACACGCCATCGTCCGCGCCCGGCGCTCGGGGCGGCTGAAGCGGGGCAGGCAGTGCCGCCGCTGCTCGGGGTACGGGACGCGGCTGCGCGTCGGCCGGCGCCTCTACAACGGCGTCACGCGGCTCCACCACGACGGCACCCGCTGACACCCACACTCCATCCATCCACACCGTTCGAGGGGACCAGCCACATGCTCTTGACGATCTCCGCACTCGCGCTCTTCGGGCTCTTCCTGCTGCTGCTTCTGCGCTTCAAGGCGCTCGGAGTTGGGGCCGCCGTCGTCGCCGTGCTCTTCGGCTTCTACCTCGCCCGGACCGGAGCCGCCGAGTCCATCGACCAGATCATGACCGCGCTCGGGAGCGCCATCCGCGACATAGGCAACTGACTCAACCAGCGTCCGCACCCACACTCACCGAGAGGAACCCCACCCATGTCCGAGCAGCACGAGACCACCACCCCGCCCCGTATCTCGCTGATGGCCGCGGCCGAACTCCGCGACGCTCTCCGGGCGCTCGGTGAGGGACGCGGCCCCGCCGCCATCGCGTCCCTGATGGCCATCGACGCCGACTCCTGGGAAGCGGTCGAGCAGCGCCTCGCCGCCATCGTCGGTAACGACCTCCGGGCACTCCTTCTGTCGGCTGCCGGCGGCACCACCGATACGGAAGCGGCCAAGTTCCTCGGCTGACGGCCCCCTGTGCGGCCTCATCTCCGCAGCTCCGTAAGCGAAGTTGGGTCCGCGCGGAGGACCGGACAGCCCGGCCGTACCCCGACCCCGGAGGACCGCCCGTGCACACCACCCACACCCACCACCACCACGTCACCGCAACCACCGCCTACGAGGACGCCCCGAGCATCGTCACAGAGATCGCCTGGGTGACCCGCGCCACGACAGACCGCTTCCTCGGCCAGAAGCCGGACCGCGAGTTCTGGCTCCGCAAGGCGGCTGTCCTGGACCGCATCGCGATCGAGGAGTCCGCCTTGTACGCCCCGGAGGTCGCCGCCGCCGCGGTGTCGACCTCGGTCCTGGCCGCACGGCGGTTGGTCGAGGCGGACGTGACGTACTCCGGGCTGAGCCTCAAGGGCTCCGAGCTGGTCACCGACGACGACCACCGCGACTACGTCCGGCGCGCGTACCGGCAGTGGCTCCTCGCCCTGACCGACCAGCACTGACTTCGCCCGGGGCAGCGGTCGACGGGTCAAAGAAGCCCGCTGCCCCGGTTCCTCCCCCATCCCATCCACGGAATCAGGAGGTGCCACAAGCATGCACCACGTCCGCGCTCACCACCGTGCGGTTGCCCGTTTGTCGGATCGCGGCACCGCTCGCCGGATCAGCGCCACTCCTCGTACGCGAGGGACCGTCCGATGAACGCCGACTCCCCCACACCCGACACCGGCACCGCACCTCCCAACGACCAGGACGCCGAGCAGGCGGCCCTCGGCGCGATGCTGCTGTCGCGCGATGCGATCAGCGCCGTCAGCGCCATCGTCGCCCCGGACGACTACTACCGTCCCGCGCACGCGACCATCCACGCCGCGATCGCTCAGATGCACGCGACGGGCCATCCTGCAGACCCCATCACCCTCGCCGTCCGTCTCCGCGACGCCGGGGACCTCCACCGTGTCGGCGGAGCGAGCTACCTGCACACCCTCGTCCAGGCGACACCCACGGCGGCGAACGGTCCGTACTACGCGCAGATCGTTGCTGATACGGCCAAGCAGCGCCGTCTCATCGAGACCGGTGTCCGCCTGATCGCCGAGAGCCGCCAGGGCACCACCGACGCGGCACAGATCGCCGCCCGCGCCACCACCGCGCTCACCACCATCCACGCCTCCGAGCAGTGGCCGGCGCCCGTCCCCCTCGGCACCCACGCCCCACTGCCCGTCTTCCCGGTCTCGGCGCTGACGCCGTGGATCGCCGAACACGTCGCGGCCGTAGCCGAGTTCACGCAGACACCACCCGATCTCGCCGCGACGATGGCCTTGGCCGCTGTCTCCACCGCGGCCGGCGGTCGCGTCCATCTGGAGATCCGGCCCGGGTGGCGCGAGCAAGCCAACCTCTACCTCGTCTGCGCGATGCCTCCCGCCTCCCGCAAGTCCGACGTCTTCGCGGCCATGACCGAACCGATCTACGACGTAGAGCGCCAGATGCAGGAGGAGTCCCGCGCCCGGATCATCGAGGCGGAGACCGAGAAAGAGGCCGCTCTCGCCGAGGCCGAGGGCCTCATGGCCAAGGCGCGCAAGCCCGGCGGCACGATCGACCGTACGGCGCTGGTCGCCGAGGCATCCGCCGCAAAGCTGCTCGCCGAGGAGATCCATGTACCTCCGCGACCGCGCCTGACGGTGTCCGGAGACATCACCCCGGAACCGCTCGCCCACCAACTCGCCCTCCACCGCTGCCTCGCGGCCCTGTCCCCCGAGGGCGACCTCTTCGACATCATCGCCGGCCGCTACAGCGCGAAGCCGAACCTCGGCGTCTTCCTCCAGGCACACAAGGGCGAACGCCTACAGACCGACCGCATCACGCGCGAGCAGCCGAGCGTGGACAAGCCCGCGCTGACCATCGGCGTCACGCCCCAGCCCGCCGTACTCCAGGACCTGGCCGGAGCCCCCGGCGCCCGCGACCGAGGACTCCTCGCACGCTTCCTGTACGCGCTGCCACCCTCCAACCTCGGCTACCGCCGCACCCGCACCACCCCGGTACCGGCGCCGGTAGCCCAGCGCTACCACGCCCGTCTGACCCACCTTCTCCGAACACTCTGCGCGCTGCCAGAGCCGGTCACGGTCCCGCTGACACCCACAGCAGACCGGGCGGTAGAAGCCCTACAAGACACCCTCGAAACATCGCTCCAGCCCGGCCAACCACTCGCCCACCTCCCCGACTGGGCGGGAAAACTGGTCGGCCATACGGCGCGGGTCGCGCTCCTGCTCCACCTCGCCGACCGGATCGCCGCCGAAACCTGGGGCCACCCCATCGGCGAAGACGTGATCACCAGGGCGTCGGCGATCACGGAGTACTACACCCAGCACGCCCTGGCCGTGTTCGACCTGATCGCCTCCGACCCGGCCACGGACGCGGCCCACACCATCCTGGAATGGCTCCGGCGCCCCAGGACGGACGGCACATGGCGTACGACGTTCAAACGCCGCGACGCGGTCGCCGCCTCCCGCCGCTTCCGCACGGTCGCCCAGGTGGAACCGGCACTCGCGCTCCTCGAAACGCACGGCTACCTCCGCACCGACACCCCGCCCCGAACCGGCCGCGCCGGCCACCCCGCCACGGCGACGTACCGCGTCCACCCCTCCCTCCAGGAGGAAAACGACGATGCCCGCTAACCGTCAGCAGCGTCAGCAAAACCCGCTGACCAGCAAGAACAACGGAAGACACAAGGTCAGCGGAAGTCAGCAAGGTATGCACAGGCCCACCGGATTCAAGCGGACGCTGCTGACAGCTGCTGACCCTCGTCAGCACCCCAAAACCCCTGGTCAGCGGATTCCGCTGACGCTGCTGACCCTGGCCACCGCCACCACACCCGCGTCACAGCTCCACCACGCACCGAGGGGATGGACCACCCTGCGCCGCGAACCCCACCTCAAGCTCGCCGATCTCCTGACCGAACTCGACATGTCCCGCGCCGCTTTCTACCGCATGCGCGCCCGAGGCAAGGGCCCTCGGTCCATCAAGCTCCCGAACGGCCAACTCCGCTTCCGTCGGTCCGACTTCGAGAAGTGGCTCAACGATCACGAGGAGGTACCCGCGTGCTGACCTTCGACGTGCGCATGTTCGCGATCGAGGTACGTCCCGACCGCCGGAAGCCTTTCCGGGTGCGGTGGCGCGTCAGCACCCGGAAGCACTCGGAGAGCTACGTACTCAAGGGCCAGGCGGACGGACGCAGGTCCGAGTTGATGGCCGCGCTCCAACGCGGCGAGCAGTTCGACACGGAGGAGGGGCTCCCGACATCGGAACTGCGGGTGCTCGACTCCGTCACCTGGTACCAACACGCTCAGGACTACGCGCGGATGAAATGGCCTCGCGCTGCGGCCAAGCACCGGGCGAGCATCGCGGACGCCTTGGCCACGGTGACACCCAAGCTCATCGCGGCCGGCGTACGCGGCTACCCGAAGCCGCTCGTACTCCGGGCCGCCCTGTACGCCTGGGCCTTTCGGTTGGTCCGCGACGACGAGGGCCAACTCGTACCGCGCTCGATAATGGAGACCCCACCGACCGAAATCACCCAAGCCCTGGCATGGATCACAAAGAACTCCCTCCCCATCGCCGAAGCCTCGAAGCCCGAACACCTACGCAAGGCACTCGGCGCGATCTCGGTCAAGCTCAACGGAAAGAACGCCGCCGAGAACACCACCAGGCGCAAGCGGATGATCCTCAACAACGCCTTCATGTACGCCATCGAGCGCGACCACTTGGCTGCGAACCCCCTCAAGCGCATCGACTGGCAGCCCCCGCCCACGGACGACGAAGTCGACTTCCGTTACGTCCCGAACCCCCAACTCGCCCGAGCCCTGATCATCGCCGTAAGGACCCAGAGCCCCCGCGGTGAACACCTTGAAGCGTTCTTCGGCTGCGTCTACTACGCGGCGATGCGACCGGGCGAAATCGCGGCGCTGAAGAACAGCGACTGCGTTCTTCCGGCCGATGAGAAGGACGAAGACGCATGGGGCGAACTCATCCTCGCCGAGAGCCACCCCGAAGTTGCCTCGGGCTGGACGGACGACGGCACCCCGTACGAGAGACGCGGCCTGAAGCGCCGAGCCCGCAAGGCAACCCGCTCGGTCCCCATCCCACCCGCGCTCGTACGGCTGCTCCAAGAGCACAAGAAGCGATACGGCGTCGCCGCTGACGGCCGACTCTTCCGCGCAGCCCACGGTGGCCGGGTCCGCTCCACCGAGTACTGCGAGGTATGGAAGAAAGCCCGAGCCCAGACCCTCACACCCGAGGACACCAAGACCCCCCTGGCCGAAGTCCCCTACTCACTCCGCCACGCGGGAATCTCTCTCTGGATCAAGGCCGGAGTAGAACCCCCAGAAGTAGCCCGCCGCGCCGGCCACAGCTTGGCCGTGATGTACAAGGTCTACGCCAAGATCCTCAGAGGCCGCCAAGCCCACGCCAACCAACTCATCGCGGCAGCGCTGCATGACGACGAAGATCGGCCCGAATCCAACTGATCTCCAAGGCACTCGAAGGGGGCCCACCGAATCGGTGGGCCCCCTTCGAGTGACCGTCACCATCTGATCCGTAGCTCCGCAGAGACCAGTCAACTGGGGTCATAGAGGCTACCTGAAGATCCCCGAGAGGCTGTGCGAGCCATGGTCGATTGCTGTGCTTCGCTGCTGTACGGGGGACGCGCGTACAGCAGCGAAGCGTGAAACCTGTGGCCTCGTATAGCCGGTCCTCAACTACCGTCGGCTGGGTCTTGCCAGTGCCAGGGCACCGTTGGAGGCAGCCAAGGAGCGCTGTCGCTCCGGTCAAGCGCCGGAGCCTCGCAGTCATCAGGTAAGGGGCTTCCGTCTATCACGGCCTCCAGGGTGAACTGGACATAACGCAGGTATCCGCGCACGTCGCGAATCTGACGCCCGCGATTACTTTGGCCGGTGCCTCGCCACCCGACGTCGTAGCCCAGCTGCACGAGGGTCCTGTACCGGGCACGAACGCGATCGTTGTCTATGGAGAGAAGGTCGGTTTGCATGCCTTGGCGGACCAAGCTGAGGGCCGCTATACATTGCTCACGAGCTCGGAGGCTCGACTGAGGTTCGTCCAGGGCGACGTCCGGCAATGACGGCAGCCATGAGTAAAGCTCTGCGAGCCGTTCCAGAAGCCGCTGTGCGGCCTCGGCGGAGCGCTGCTGCGTCCATTGCCGACGTGCTAACGCGCTGGTAGCAGCTTCTTGAGAAGCCGCAAGCTCAGCCTGGGCCGTGATCGTCCTTGCGGTTTGCCAGCGTGCCACGTGCACCGTGATGGCTCCGCCGGCCAACGTTCCTATGAGTGCACTGACAGTCTGGCCTGCCAGATCTCCCCAGTTGTTCATGCTTCCATCTTGGGCGCCCTACGTGCGTATCAAACGCTCACTGCCGTGCCTGGGGCGAGCTTGAGCCAAGTCGCGGGGTTGCTTCCCGGTTACGTCGGTCAGGTAGCCGCGACGGCAGAAGCATGGGGAGCCCGGCCTTCATCCTTGTGAGCTGTTGGCGGTCACCTGCGGTCATGGCGACTGCTGCACTTCGCTGCTTCACAGCACCCGCAACGGTGTGGCGCTCACCTCTTGCGCCTCGGTGCTGTTCCGACATTTCTGTAGCGCGCAGCGATCCAGGGCTATATGTTCAGAGAGGTGTGGCATTGAGGCTAATCACTGGGGGGATAGTGGCAAGCAGCAAGGTGGAGCGTGCGAATGAAGTTTCCAGAGTTCGAGTCTCGAAAGTAACCGCAGAAAGCTTCAGGGGAGTTCCGGGAAGGCTCGAAGTCTCCTTCCGTAACTCCAATGGAAAGCCGAGTTCCGCTCTCATCTTCGGCGACAACGGGTCGGGTAAGTCGTCCATAGTTGATGCCATCGAATGGGCATGCCAAAGGGCGGTGGGTCGAAATAAATCGGTGCGGGCAAATGCCGCACCTTCTCTTGTTAACCTAGCCGCAGGAGGCACGAAGTGTTCAGTCGAAGTGGAGCTTTCCGACGGTAGTTCGGCGAGGCGTTGGGCCACGTTCAACGAGGTTGGTGTGCAGGTATTCGGCGATCAGGTGCCCGATGCGTTTGCGCGGATTCCGATGAGCTTGAAGAGGGCGGATATCCTACGGTTCCTTGACACTCCGGCCATTAAGCGAGGTTCGATTTTTATCGATCACGCTTTGGGAGAGGATATTTCTTCGGTTCCGTCGCTGACGACAGATCAGCAAGCGGTTATCGATGAGCGCCACGAGACTAAGCGTTTGATGAGGGAGGCGGCTGCCGACCTCGCCAAGCTGATCGGAGTCGATCCCCCGCCGCGAGGTGCGAACGACATAGCAGAGATGATTTCCGTAGACGTTTACAAGAGACTCCCTGCAGCGGACAGGATTAGAGTCTCATTGCCGCGAGCAGTCCAGGCGAAAATGGAGGAAGTTAATAAGCATAAGGACCAGGTGTACGAGTTGAACCAACGCGCTAAGCGGCTCCGACTCCCGAGTACCGCCACTACAGAACGACTGCTTGCAATGCAAGCTCTTCTGAGCGAGGTCGGCGATTGGCTTACATCTGCCTTTCTTTCGGTGACAGGCGCTTCTCATGTGCGACGAGTGGAGCCAGCATTTGGCCAACTTAGTGACGTGTCGCTCGAAATTAACGTAACGCTTGCAGGTGAAATTTTTACAACGCCGCAGAAGGTTTTCAGCGAGGGGTATCAAGATTTGATCGCCCTTCTGTACTTTCTTGCGGTAGCTCGGGCGGCTGGCCGACAGGGACAGGCGAGGGTGCTAATCCTTGATGACGTGCTGCAGAGCGTAGACGCAAACATCAGGGTTTCGCTAATGGAGATGGTGGTTAGAGAATTTAAGGACTGGCAGTTGTTGGTCACCGTTCATGACCGACTTTGGCGCAGTCAGCTCCGTGACATCTTTCAGCGCACCGGCCATCCCGTTATGGAGATTGAGATCAGGAATTGGGATTTTGGCGGCGGGCCACATGTTTTGTCGGCTGGCGTGGATCCTGCGGATTCATTGTGGGCCGCTTTGGATTTGTCGGACCCTTTCGTGGTTTGCGGCGTCGCGGGACGACTTCTTGAACAGATCTGCGATCACCTCAGCTGGACACTGCCAAGCAGCGTAAAGCGCAAGCGCGGAGATGCATATACCCTCCATGACATGTGGCCGGGAATCATGAAGGAACTCAAAGGCACCTCATGCGCTCACCTATTGGCGAAAGTGGATACCTGGGTTCATCTACGGAACGCCGCGGGAGCGCACTACAATGAGTGGGCAGAAGGTGTCACTTGGGTGGAGGCCGAGTCATTCGGATTAGCCGTTCTTGAACTTTACGGACAGGTTCGCTGCGATTCTTGCAAACAGTGGGTGGAGCGGGCAGAGGGTAAACGGTTCGCCTGTCGCTGCTCAGGCATACGTATTGAGCCGCTCTCTTAGACCAGGCAGTCATATTGCGGAGCCGACTGGACCCACCCACGTCATACCCCTTTCTTCGGCATCAGGCGGCTGATCGCTATGAGCGCGGCACGGGCGCCGGCCGGGCTGGAGTGGGGCGGAGACAGAAGCGCAGGCCCGGCCGAGGGCCGGGCTGCGCGCGGGGAGCGGAGCGAGCCGCCTTGAACACTGTGAAGGAAGTTGTAACTCAGGCCCTGGTATCACTGAGCACATGGGCTCGGCCAGCCCGGTCCACCCCAAACACTGCCCCTTTCTGGGGGACGGCTGGGGGACGAATGCTGATCCCGCATGATCCACAAGCGAGACAGGGTGAGACAGGCCGAACGCAGAAGGGGTGCCCCGCACTGCGGGGAACCCCTTCTGACCTGCACCTACGCTGACCTGCTGCGGTGGGTGTGGGATTTGAACCCACGGTGACATCGCTGCCACGACGGTTTTCAAGACCGTTCCCTTAGGCCGCTCGGGCAACCCACCCACGCCCCGCCCACCTGCTGCGGAGCGGCTACAGCCTACCGGCCCCGGCTCCCCGGGGTGGCCTTTGGTCCGTCTCCGGGCCCGCAGGATCCGAAAACGGCCCGCGCCGCGGCAGCTCGGCAGGGGGGGGCGTGCGCCTCACAGTTTGCCGGTGATGACTCCACGCCAGGTCCACCCCGCGCCCAGGACGGTGTTTTGCAGCGGATCCTTCAGGTCGGAGCTGTCGACGCTGAACGTCTCGGTCGCCGCGCGGCCGGTGTCCTTGGCCTCGCCGAAAGTCCAGCGCTTCGAGACTGTCCGCGCCTGGCCGCGTTGAGTCTCGGCGGCGATGGCCAGCTTGGGCGTACCGCCGACCCACGAGACCTCGTACTGCTGGTCGAGCGAGCGGACTTCGTTCTTCTCGGGGACCAGGCGCATACGGACCTGGAACACTCGGCTGACCTGTGTGCGGACGAAGAAGGTCCGCCAGGCCGGTTCCATGACGCGCCACTCGGCCACCAGGTCAGCGCCCTCTTCACGGCCGTCCCGGATGATGTACGGGACGGCGGCGCTGTTGAGGCTCAGCAGGGCCTCGCGGACCTCGTCGGCGGATCGCGGGGCGGCGCCGCCGGTGGGGCGCCTGGTTCCGGTCAGCTTGTCGAAGAGTCCCATGACATCAATCTACGAGGGGTCGCGTCGGACGGTGCCCCGGCCGTGGCGACCCCCGACGCCGTCGATGCCGTCGATGCCGTCGATGCACGCGCCGGGCGGATCCGTTCGCGCGACGACCGCCCGGCAACGTGAGTCAGCTGTCGCCTTCGCGCTTGCCCAGGGTGACTTGGGTCGTGGACTCCTTGCCGCCGCGCTTGTAGGTGAGGGTGACCGTGTCACCGGGCTTGTGGGTCCAGATCTGGCCGATCAGGGTGGGGCCGCTGTCGATCGGGGTGTCGTTGAACTTCGTGATGACGTCGCCCGCCTTCAGGCCCGCCTTGGCCGCCGGGCCGTTCGGGGAGACCGCGGCTGCGCCGCCCTCGCCGTCGGGGGAGATGACGGCGCCTTCGCCCTCTTCGCTCATCGTGACCGTGGCACCGATCAGGGGGTAGACGGGCTTGCCCGTCTTGATGAGCTGTTCGGCGACGTTCTTCGCCTGGTTGATCGGGATGGCGAAGCCGAGGCCGA
>NZ_QQNA01000154.1 GCF_003346515.1 Streptomyces corynorhini | reverse complement strand
CCGCTTGGCCACGGGCGCGCTCAGCGGCCTGCGCCGGGATCTCTTCCACGACGCCTTCGCCTACCGCCCGCTCCCGCCCATGCGTACGGACGGTCGCGTCAGCCGCCAGTTGCCCCGGCAGATACGCCAGTTCGTGCGCTGGGCGCCGCACGCCCTGATCCTGGGCCCGGCGCTGATCATGTTCACCGTCGGCCTCAGCAACCGCGATCTGCGCGAGCTGCTGCCGGTCGCCCCGCTGCTGCTGACGCTGGTCAGGCCCGTCGGCGCAGTCCCCGGCCCGGCTCACCGCCCCCGCCGCGTCACCACGCCAGCTGGGCGATCTCCTCCGCCACCACCGCGCACGCGTCCGCCGCCGGGTCGATCAGCGGGAAGTGGCCGACCTCCTCCAGGAGCGTCAGGCCCACCATCTCGCCGGCCAGCGCCGCCGCGTCCACGAACGCCTCCGCGACCTCCTGCGGCACGGTGAGGTCCGTACGGCCCTGGACCACGGCCGTCGCGATGCCCGTCGGCAGCAGCGCGGCCGGGTCCGCGCTCTCCCTGCGCTGCTTGAACTCCGCCTGGCCGCCCAGCAGCTCCAGGACGGCCCCGCCGCACACCCCCAGCTCGGCGGCGCGCGCCAGATCCGCGATCGGCGCGAGCGCCACGACCCCGCGCAGCTCCGGTGGCCGGTCCAGCCGCCAGGGCGAGCCCAGCGGCAGCACATGGCGGGCCGCCGCCCAGAGCGCGAGATGGCCGCCTGCGGAGTGGCCGGTCACCACGGTCCGCCGGGCGTCGGCCTGCGGCAGCGCGTCGGCCACCAGCCCGGGGAGCGCGTCGAGCGCCGTCGCGACGTCGTCGAACGTGTCGGGCCACCGCCCCGCCACCGGGACCGGGGCCGGAGCCCCTTCACCGCCGCCCTGCTGCGGGATCGCCGGGCCGCGCCGGTACTCGACGTTGGCGACGGCGAAACCGCGCCGCGCCAGGAAATCCGCGAACGGCGTGATGTGCGCGCGGTCGTACGGGGCGCGCCAGGCGCCGCCGTGCAGGACGACCACGAGCGGTACGCGCTCCTGGTTGCCCCGGGGGGCGTAGAAGTCGATCACCTGATCAGGGTGTTCACCGTAGGCGGCGGTCGCGTCGGGCCGGACGGCCGGATGGGCGAAGACCGATTCGGTCTCTGCGGCGTCACGAGCAACGGCATCGTGCGCGGCGGGGTCCGGCATCTTGCTCCAACCTTTCGGTGCGGGGGCCCAATTGACCTGATCAGCGGGACGCTATCAGCCCTGACGGGGGTCGATCACCCGTCGGCGGCCGGGCAGGTGCCCCGGCCACCGCCCCGGAGCCCCGGCCGTCCGTCCGCCGCACCTCGCACCACCCAGGTCACACCCGTCACACGGGCCCCGGCGGCACCTCTCGCAGCACCGCGCCGAGCACCCACGCCGCGCGTTCCGCGTCGGCGAACCCGGTGTACAGAGGGGTGAAGCCGAAGCGCAGCACATCCGGCCTGCGCAGGTCCCCGACGATTCCGCGCGCGATGAGCGCCTCCATCACGGCCGGTGCCCGCGCGCACCGCAGCGCGACCTGGCTGCCGCGCTCGGCGTGCGCGGCGGGCGTCAGCGAGTCGACGCGCCCCTTCGGCGCGTACGCCTCCACGCACTCCAGGAAGAAGTCGGTGAGGGCGAGGCTCTTCTCCCGTACCGCGTCGAGCCGTACGCCGTCCCAGACGTCGAGGGCCGCCTCCAGCGCGAGCATGGAGAGGATGTCGGGGGTGCCGACCCGGCCGCGTACCGCGCCGTCCGCCGGTGCGTACTCCCCGTCCATCGCGAACGGGTCGGCGTGCGAGTTCCAGCCCGGCAGCGGGGAGTCGAAGCGCGGCTGGTGGCGCTCGGCGACGTAGAGGAAGGCGGGCGCACCGGGCCCGCCGTTCAGGTACTTGTACGTGCACCCCACCGCGAGGTCCACGCCGTGCGCGTCCAGCCCCACCGGCAGGGCGCCCGCGCTGTGGCACAGATCCCAGACGACGAGCGCGCCGGCCTCGTGGGCGGCGGCGGTGATCGCGGGCAGGTCGTGGAGGCGTCCCGTACGGAAGTCGACGTGGTTGAGGAGCACCACGGCGGTACGCGGCCCGAGCGACCCGAGCAGCAGGTCCGGGTCCACGGGGACGACCGGCAGCCCGGTCATCCTGGCCGCCGACGCGGCGATGTACCCGTCCGTGGGAAAGGTCGTGGCGTCCACCAGGATCTCGTCGCGCGCCGGATCAGCGGGATCGAGCAGCCGCACGGCGCCCACCAGCGCCTTGAAGATGTTGACGCTGGTGGAGTCGCCCACCACGATCCGGCCGGGACCGGCGCCGACGAGCGGCGCGATCCGGTCGCCGATCCGCTCGGGCGCGGTCCACCAGCCGCCCTCGGTCCAGGAGCGGATCCGGAGTCGGCCCCACTGCCGGGTGATCACATCCCGCACCCGGTCGGGAACATGGCGGGGCAGCGCGCCCAGCGAGTTTCCATCCAGATAGGTGGTTTCCTCGTCGAGTACGAACAGGTCGCGCAGCGCGGCCAGTTCGTCGGCGGCGTCGAGAGCGGCGGCGCGCCCGGCCATCGCACGGTCCACGGTCCCAGCCTCCACGTTCCCGTTCTCCTCCTGCCGCGCGGGCGCCTCCTGCCTCGCGGGCACCTCCTGCCGCTCGGGCGCCCCCTGCCGCTCGGGCACCTCGTGCCGCTCAGGCACCTCCAGCCGCGCGGGCTCGACCTGCCGCTCGGGCTCGACCTGCCGCTCAGACATTGCTGCGCGCCGTCCACAGCTCGGGGAACACGCTCTTCGTGGCGCGCTTCTCCAGCCACGCGACTCCGGCGGAGCCGCCCGTACCGGTCTTGGAGCCCATCGCGCGCCTGGTCGCCACCAGATGGTCGTTGCGCCAGCGCCACATCAGCTCGCCCACGTCCGTCAACGCCTCGCCCAGCCGCACGAGTTCGGCGTACCGGTCGGGATCGGCGTAGATCGCGGCCCAGACCTCCTCGACCTCGGGCGACGGCTCGTGGCGCCGGGCCGGGTCGCGGTCGAGGACCGACCGCGGCACCGGCAGTCCGCGCCGGGCGAGCAGCCGCAGCACCTCGTCGTACAGGCTCGGCTCCTGGAGCGCCTTCTCCAGCTCGGCGTGGACGCGCGGCGCGCCCCGGTGCGGTACGAGCATCGACGCGGACTTGTCGCCGAGCAGGAACTCCATCCGCCGGTACATCGCCGACTGGAAGCCGGAGCCCTCGCCGAGGGCGCCGCGGTACGCGTTGAACTGCCCAGGGGTCAGCCGGCCCAGCGGGCGCCAGGAGGCGTTGAGCGCCACCAGCTCGTCCGCGGAGCGCTTGAGGGCGTCCATGGCCAGGGGGATCCGGTCCTCGCGCAGCGCGCGCGACGCGGTCTCCCACTCGTGGACGATGACCGTGAACCACAGCTCCATGACCTGGGTGGTGACGAGGAAGACCATCTCGCCGGGGTCGTCGGAGCGCAGCTGCTGCAAATGGGTGAGGACGTCGGCCTGGACGTAGTCCTCGTACGGGGTGGTCCCGGCGAAGTCGAGGTTCGGGGCGTCCGAACCGGCTCCGGGAACATCGGGGGCGTGCGACATCTCTGTCTCCTCGATATTGCTGCCGGGTAGCGGTCCGCCCCTTTCCGTGTGGCTACGGAGCCCCGGTCCCCTCCTCGCATCATAGGACGACCGCAAGAAGAGGGTCAGGGGACGGGTGGGGACTCGGTCAGCTCACCGGACCCTCGATGAACGTGCCGTCCTCGTCGTACGGCCACGCGTTGGACCGGCAGCCGTCGAGCCCCTTGATCTGCTGCATCATCACCGGCGCGAGCTTGCCGCGGCCACCGCAGCCCATGTGCTGACGTATGCCTATCTCGTGCCCGACCTCGTGGTTGATGATCAGGTGCCGGTACTCGGAGGGCGGCCCCTCGAAGGTCGGCGACCCCTCCACCCAGCGGCGCAGATTGACCACGACGCCCTCCGACGTCTCACAGTTCAGCTCGCGGTGGGTGTCGAGTCCCTGGGCCAGACAGAGCTTGTCGGCGGTCGCGGGGGTGCCGATCCGGATGATGAAATCCGCGCCCTCGCTCTCCGAGACCAGCTGGAAAGAGCCCCTGCCGTGGGCGGCCCAGCCGCGCGGGTGGGCCAGGATCCGCTGGATCTCGGCGGCGGCGTCGGCGGCGGACACGTCGATGCCGTCCTCGACCTGCACGCTGTAGCGGCGCAGCGGTCCCGAGCCGGTCTTCTTGCCGTTGGCCCGTGCGGTGGTGAAGGTCCCGGGTCCCGTCTCCGGGACGCGGGGCGTGCCGGAGGGCGCGGGCTTCTCGGCATCCGCGTCCGCGTCCGCATCCTGGCCGTCGTCCGCGTCCGCGTTCTGGCCGTCGTCCGCGTCCGCGTCCGTGGAGGCGGACGGGGGCAGGGAGGTCTCCGGGGCGGCGGACGGTCCGGAGACGGCGCCCGCGCCGTCCCCGTCGCCGCGCCAGGAGGCTATGGCCGCTCCGCCGCCGACGACCACGACGGCCAGGACGAGCCCGGTGAGGGCCAGCGGCGCGAGCGAGCGGCCACGACGCGATCGGCGGACTCGGCGGACGAAGGCACGCTTGCCCACAGCGGAAATCTCCTTGCTCGAATAAGCGTGCGATCGAACAGACGAAGGCCCGCGCCCTGGACAGACGGGCGGGGCCTTCGAATGGTTCCGCGCGCGAGCCGGTGAACTCGCGAGATCACTCAGCCGAGGGTGTCGGCCGCCAGCGCCGAGGAGTCACGCAGGAACGTCGAGCAGCGCTCGTACTCCGCCTGCTCGCCGATCGACTGCGCGGCGCGGGCGAGGGCGTGCAGGGCGCGCAGGAAGCCGCGGTTCGGCTCGTGCTCCCACGGCACGGGACCGTGTCCCTTCCACCCGCTGCGGCGCAGCGAGTCGAGGCCGCGGTGGTAGCCGGTCCTGGCGTACGCGTACGACTCGACGACCTGGCCGTTCTCGAACGCGCCGTCGGCGAGCTGCGCCCAGGCGAGCGAGGAGGTCGGGTACTTCGCGGCGACTTCGGCGGGCGGCGTGCCGTTGGCGAGCAGCTCACGCGGCTCCGGGTCGTCGGGCAGGTGGGTGGGGGGCGGTCCCCCCAGGAGGTCTTCGTGGATGGCCATGGTGACAGTCTGCCTTGCCCGGCCCCCGGACCGGCACGCCGGACCGGCACGGCCGCCCATGCCTCGGCCAAGCGTCACCCGCGCCTCACCCATGCCTCACCCGCGCCTCGGCCGGGCCCGAGGCAGAGGGATGGCCGAGGGCGATCGCGCCGCCGTTCACGCCACGCCTCGGCCGCGCCGGAGGCAGAGCCTCAGCGCCCGGCGCCTCCGCCGGGTCCGGGTCCGGGGCCGGGGCCAGGGCCAGGGCCAGGGCCAGGGCCGGGATCCGTCCCCGTATCCGGCCCCGGTCCCCCGGCCGCTCCGAATCCCGTGCCTCCGACGGCTCGCGGCTCCAGCGGCGGCGCGGCCAGCCCGCAGTTGACCCGGCACTCGGGCCGTCGGCCCTCCGCCTCCGCCACCACCCCGGAACCGGAACCGGAACCGGCACCCGCACCCGCCTCCACGGCTCCCGCGCCCGCGCCCACGATCCGCTCCGCACCCGCACCCGCACCCGCCTCCACCGGCCCGGCCGCCGGACGCGGCGTACGCACCGTCGACCAGGCGATCAGCGCCCCCAGCACCAGCACCCCCGCGCACATCGGCATCGCACGCCGGAAGGTGTGCCCGAACTCGGTCGCCGAGCGGTACGCCTCCGGGCCCATGCCCGCCAGCAGCGGCAGCGCGGCCACCGCGAGCAGACCGGCCGCACGCGCGGCGGCGTTGTTGATGCCGCTGGCCAGTCCGGCGCGCGCGGTGTCCACGGAGCCCAGCACGGTCGCGGTCAGCGGGGCGACCAGGGAGACCATGCCCATCCCCATCACCACCAGCGCGGGGAGCACATCCGTCAGGTACGCCGCGTGCTCCCCCACCCGCAGCATCAGCAGCATGCCCGCCGCACACAGCAGCGGCCCCACGGTCAGCGGGATACGCGGCCCGATCCGCTCCGCCAGCGCGCCGGAGCGGGCGGAGAGCAGCAGCATCAGCACCGTGGTCGGCAGCAGTGCGGCGCCCGCGCGCAGCGCCGAATACCCGGCCACCACCTGGAGTTGCAGCGTGGTGAGGAAGAAGAAGCCGCCGAACGCCGCGTACACGCACAGCGTCACCGCGTTGACCGCCGTGAACAGCCGGGACCGGAAGATGGACAGCGGCAGCATCGGATCGGACCGCCGCCGCTCCACCCGTACGAACACCGCCGCGACCAGCACACCCGCCGGGCCCGCCCAGATCGCCCTGCCGATCAGCGCGTACGTGATCAGCGCCAGCGTCGCCGCGCCGAGCGCCGCCCCCAGCATGTCGAACCGGCCGTGCGCCGCCGGATCCCTGGTCTCCGGCACGTGCCGCAGCGCCACCGGCACGCAGACCGCCGCCAGCGGCACATTGATCAGGAACACCCAGCGCCAGCCGGGCCCGTCCACCAGCCAGCCGCCGAGGAACGGCCCGATCGCCGCCCCCACCCCGCCGAGCCCCGACCACAGTCCGACGGCCCGCGCCCGGTCCTCCGGGTGGAAGCTCGCCTGGATGATCGCGAGCGACCCGGGCACCAGCAGCGCCCCGCCCACACCCTGCAAGGCGCGGGCGATGATCAGCACCCCGGCGTTGGGCGCGATGCCGCACAGCAGCGACCCGAGCGCGAACCACACCACCCCGAGCACGAACACCCGGCGCCGCCCGTACCGGTCGCCGAGCGAGCCACCGAGCAGGATCAGCCCGGCGAGCGTGAGCATGTAGGCGTTGACGGTCCACTGGAGGACCGCCAGATCCGCGTTGAGCGACGCCCCGATGTGCGGCAGCGCGACATTGACGACGGTGGAGTCGAGCATCGCCATGCTCGACCCGAGGACCGTCGTCAGAATGACCCAGCGCCCCTTGGCCGAGGACAGCCTGATGTCCATACGGGGATCATCCCCGCCGGGCGCGCGGGCGGCGACCCCGCGAACCGGCCGGAAACGGCTCGGGCCCGGCGTCCGCGAGGGACGCCGGGCCCGGGAGACGGCCGGAAGCCGAACTACTTGATCTTCGTGCCGGTGGAGCGCAGCGCGGCGCACGCCTCGGTGACACGCTTGGCCATGCCCGCCTCGGCGAGCTTGCCCCAGGTGCGCGGGTCGTACGTCTTCTTCGAGCCGACCTCGCCGTCGACCTTCAGTACGCCGTCGTAGTTGCGGAACACGTGGTCCACGACGGGCCGGGTGAAGGCGTACTGGGTGTCGGTGTCGAGGTTCATCTTCACGACGCCGTTCTCCAGCGCCGTGGCGATCTCCTCGGCCGTGGAGCCGGAGCCGCCGTGGAAGACGAAGTCGAAGGGCTGGCTGCCTGCGGGCTTGCCGTACTTCGAGCCGACGCCCTCCTGGAGGTCCTTGAGCAGCTCGGGGCGGAGCACGACGTTGCCCGGCTTGTAGACGCCGTGCACGTTGCCGAAGGAGGCGGCCAGCAGGTAGCGGCCCTTCTCGCCCAGGCCGAGCGCCTCGGCGGTGCGCAGCGCGTCGTCGACGGTCGTGTACAGCTCGTCGTTGATCTCGTGCGTGACGCCGTCCTCCTCGCCACCGGTCGGAGTGATCTCGACCTCAAGGATGATCTTCGCGGCGGCGGCCTTGGCGAGCAGTTCCTCACCGATGGCAAGGTTGTCGGCCAGGGTCTCGGCGGAACCGTCCCACATGTGCGACTGGAAGAGCGGGTTACGGCCCGCCTGCACGCGCTCGGCGGAGATGTCGAGCAGCGGACGGACGTAGCCGTCGAGCTTGTCCTTGGGACAGTGGTCGGTGTGCAGCGCGACGGTGATGTCGTACTTGGCGGCGACGATGTGCGCGAACTCGGCCAGGGCGACCGCGCCGGTCACCATGTCCTTGCTGTACTGGCCACCCAGGAACTCCGCACCACCGGTGGACATCTGGATGATGCCGTCGCTCTCGGCCTCCGCGAAGCCGCGCAGCGCGGCGTGCAGGGTCTGGGACGAGGTGACATTGATGGCCGGGTAGGCGAACTTGCCCGCCTTGGCCCGGTCAAGCATCTCGTTGTAGACATCTGGGGTTGCGATGGGCATCGAGCCGCTCCTTGTGATGTGCGGGTGTGAGGTGCTTGTCCCTGACCTAGGGGCCATCCCCTGGGGGCGACGTCATCGTCTCCCCCATCTTTCCAGACTCCTCGACGGGCTCCGCGGTGGTCCCGGCCGTTTCACGTGAAACGGCCGACGGCACAGTGGAAGCCCCAGCTCAGAAGCTCAGAAGCGGCGCCGGAGCCGTCATTCGAGACCCAGCTCGTCGAGGGCGTAGACGTTCAGGTACGGCAGCCCCGCCTCGGCGACGGCCGGGGCGGCGCCCCGCTCGACGATCACCGCGACGGCGACGACCTCGCCGCCCGCCTCCCGTACCGCCTCGACGGCGGTCAGCGGCGAGCCGCCCGTGGTCGAGGTGTCCTCGACCACCAGGCAGCGGCGGCCCTTGACGTCCGTGCCCTCGATGCGGCGCTGCAGCCCGTGCGCCTTCTGCGCCTTGCGGACGACGAACGCGTCGAGCCGCTGCCCGCGCGCGGCGGAGGCGTGCAGCATCGACGTGGCGACCGGGTCGGCGCCGAGCGTGAGCCCGCCGACGCAGTCGAAGTCCAGATCGGCGGTGGCGTCGAGCATGACCTGACCGACCAGCGGTGCGGCGTGGCCGTCCAGGGTGATGCGGCGCAGGTCGATGTACCAGTCGGCCTCACGCCCCGAGGAGAGGGTCACCTTGCCGTGCACCACGGCCTTGTCCTTGATCAGCTGGAGCAGCTCAGCCCGTACGTCAGTCATGGCCATGAGCTTACGACCTGGTGCACGAGGGAGCCGCCGCTCTCAGCAGCCACTCAGAGCCGCCGCCAGCTCCAGGTCGTACCCATCTCCAGCGGCTCCAGCGGGGTGACCAGCCGGGGCGCGCTGTTGAGGCCGTTCGGTGGCCCCGACTGCGGTTCCACGCAGATCGCCTCGGCCTGCTCGTCGTAGACCACCACCCACTCGGCGCGGCTCGCGACCTTCAACTCCAGCTGCTCCGGCCAGGTGAGGGTCACATCCACCCCGTCGGGCATCCCGAAACAGTCGTCCCACGGTCCGGGGAGCGGCTCGATACGCCGGCCGGTCGGCAGATGGTCGCCGCCGCGCTCCTCCTGCCACGCGGGGGAGAAGCCGATCTCGGCGTCGCTGCCGCCGAGGTTGCGCAGGAACCACGGGTGCCAGCCCGCCTGCGCCGGGAACGACGTCTCGTGCGTCTCCACCCCCAGCCCGAGGGTCAGGGAGTCCGCGGTCAGCTCGAAGGTCTGGGTGACCAGACCGCTGTACGGCCAGGGTTCGGTCAGCTCGTACGAGAACGTCGCCGTGCTGTCGCCCGCGCTCACCGTGTGCCAGGCCGTGTCGCGGCCGGTGCCGTGGATGGCGTGCGGCGGGGAGTTGAGCGGCATCTGATGCGACACCGCGCCGTTGCGGAACTGCCCGTTCCCGGTCCGCCCGCACCACGGCACCATCGGGAAACAGCCGTACCGCTCGCCCTGGCGCAGCAGTTCGGTCCCGCCGACGCGCAGACCGGCGATCCGGCAGCCGTTGGCCGGGGTGATGGTCAACTCGGCGTCGCCCGCCGTCAGTCGGATGCCCGCTTCGCTGTTGCTCTCTTCGCTGTCACTCACACCCCGACACTACTTGCGCCGCCGCAGAACCCGGCCGACCACCACGGCGGAGGCGAGCGCGAGTGCGGCGGCGGGCGCGATCCAGCGCAGCGTGGCCCCGCCGCCGACGGTGTCGGGCGCGGGCACGGGCGCGTAGCGGCCACGCGGCGGCGCGTGGTCGACCTCCTCGGCGCTGCGCCCGATCATGGTGCGCCGTGCGTGAGCGGCCTCGGCGGGCGGTTCGTCGAGGGGGCCGCCGAGGAGGTGGAACTCCCCGGTGCTGTACACGGTCTCGCTCTCGGGGGCTTCGGGGATGTCCGGTACATCGGGGATGTCGGGGATCTCGATCTCCTCGATCGCCTCGATCGCCTCGAACTCTTCGAGACCGTCCGGGTCCGAGGGGCTCGTGGGAGTCGTGGGATTCGAGGGGGCCGCGGAGTCCGAAGGGGTCGCAGGGTTCGAAGGGGGCGAGGGGTTCGAGGAGAGCGCGTCGCCCTTCGGGGTGTCGTCGCCCTTCGGGGTGTCGGCGGGCTCGGGGCCGTCGGGCTCGGGCTGTTCTCCCGGTACGGATTCCTCGGCCAGCGCCGCGGCGAACCGGTCCAGCAGTCGGCGCGCGGCGGCCGTACGGGCCTCGGCGGGCAGCTCCGCCAGCCGCCCCTCGGCGCGCGTCCCGCCGCCCCCGGTGCGACGGTCGCCTTCAGCGGCGGGACGCGCGCCGGGGG
>NZ_QQNA01000153.1 GCF_003346515.1 Streptomyces corynorhini | reverse complement strand
ACGAGGTGGTGGAGGACGAGGACGGGGCCGAGGACGGGGGCGAGGAAGGCGGCGACGGCTCCCCCGCGTCCGCCGCCTCCGGCTGCGCCGCCGCCTCGATCCGTACGGCCGCCACCTCCCGTACGCCCGTGACCCGCCGCACCGCCTCCTCCGCACCGGCAGGCAGCGGCGCCGCCTCGCCCGGCCTGGCGATCCGCGCGTCCGCGCCGACCGCCAGCAGCGCCACCCGGTCCCGCGCGTCCGTGATGCCCGCCAGTACGGAACCGCCGAACGCCGCCGTCGTCAGCGCGATGAGCAGCGCCAGCAGCGGCGCCACCGTCGCCGTCGACGACGAGCGGCCCGCGCGTGCCAGGGCCAGGAAGCCGACCGCCCCGCGCAGCCGGGCCACCGGACGCGCCGCGTAGCGCAGGGGCAGCGGGTACAGCCGTACGAGGACGAGCGCGGCGATCAGCGCCACGAGGACGGGTGCCGCGCTCACCAGCAGGTCGCCCGCCCCGCCTGACGAGTCCGACGTCCCCCGGCGGCGCAGCGTGACGACCGAGGCGACGGCCAGGAGCAGCAGGGTCAGTTCGGCGACGGTACGGCGGCGGCTCGGCCGTGCCGTGGCGAAGTCGTCGCGGTCCCGGGGCGCGCGTGCGCCGCGCAGCGGCAGAACGGCCCGCACCGGCAGCGCCGCACAGGCGATCACCGCGACGGCGCACGCGCCGTACACGGCGGGCATCAGGCGCACCGCGTCGCCCCGCACCACGAGCACCGCCAGCAGCAGCCCCGCCCCCGCCGCGGGCAGCGCGACAACGGCGGTCTCCGCGAGCAGCCGACCGGCGATGCCGGGCAGGGAGCCGCCGCGCGAGCGCAGCAGGGCGAGTTCGGCGGCGCGGCCCGCGGCGATCAGCCCGCCGGCCATCGCCAGGACGACGGCGGCGACGCTGCCCGTCCCGAAGGCCGCGACGACGACCACGTGCGCGATGGTGTCGCGGGTCGCGAGGTGGGATGCCACGACGGCGCCGAGGCCGGTCTCCACGACCGCGTTGCCGCCCGCGATCTCCCGTATCCGCAGCAGGTCGGGACCGCCTTCAAGGGAGGCGACGCGCTGGACGAGCCGGGGAGCCTCCGCCGAGGTGAACGTTTCGGCGTCGGGCGCGTAGTGCCAGTACATCTCCGCGTCCGTGTGGGTGCCGAGGAACGCGGGGGCGGCTCCGGGGTCCAGCAGGAGCCCCGCCTTCCAGAACAGGCGCGGCGGCTTGCCGTCGGTGACGGTCAGGCTGGGGGTGCGCAGCAGCGGTTCCGCGGACCAGTAGCTGCCGTTCGGGGCGAGGGGTTCGACGATGCCGGTGATCCGTACGGAGAGGGCGTCGGGCGTGGTGAGGTCGCTCAGCGACAGTACGGTGCCGACGCGCAGCCGTAGTTCGCGGGCGGTGGCCTGGGTGACGGCGGCCTCCACCTCCTTCGTCCGCGCGTCCGTGCGGGCGTCGGCGGACGGCAGCCGTCCGCTGCGTACGGTGGTGTGGGCGGCCAGCTCCGACCGGGTGGCGAGGGTGAATCGGGGCTGGAGCCCGTCGGGGCTCGGCAGCCGGCGATTCGTACCGGTCATCGGCTCGCCGGTCCGTACCCCGTACGAGGACTGGGCGAGGTCCACCCGCAGCGGATCCGGCAGCGCCGCCCGTAGTTGCCGTTCGCCGGTGTCGAGTACCTCGGGGCGCATCGCGGCCACCCGGGCGGGTTCCGGCAGCTCCAGGCCCGCCTGCGGAGCGGTCAGCCGCAGCACGGTGTCGGCGGGGCGGGCATCGGCGGTCTCGCGCCGCAGCCCTTCGTTCTCGTACGCGTCGACGGCCCTCGGGAACGCGGCGGCGAGGAAGGCCGTGAGCAGGACGATCGCGCCGAAGGCGACGGCCGCGCCGGGGGCCGTGCGCAGCCGGGTCCGTACCCAGGGCGCGACGGCGCGACTGGTGCGGGAGCCGGTCTCGGCACGGGAGCCGGTCTCGGTCCGGGAGCCGGTCTCGGTCCGGGAGCCGGTCTCGGTCCGGGAGTCCGCATCGGTCCGAGAGCCGGTCTCGGCACGGGAGTCCGCATCGGTACGTGCCCCGGTCTCGCTGCCGGAGTCGGCCTCGCTGCGGGAGTCCGCATCGCTGCGTGCCCCGGCCTCGCTGCCGGAGTCGGCCCGTCGGCGGCTCGATGTCATGTCAGCGCTCCCCCTGGTGGCGGAGCGCGTCCGTGAGGCGGGCGCCGCGCCGGGCCGCGAGGGCCGCCGTGATGAGCAGGGGCACCGCCGCGACGCCCGCCAGGAGCAGGGCCGCCCGGTACAGCGGAAGTTCCACGATCAGCTGAGGTACGGGCCTGGCGGCCCACGAGGTCAGCACAGTCAGCGGTACGAGCGCGCGCGTCAGCAGGACGCCGAGCCCCGTGCCGACGGTCAGGCCGATGCCGATCAGGACGCCCTGTTCGGTCACGACCAGCCGGGCAAGGCTTCGGCGGGGGGCGCCGAGGGCGCGCAGGACGGCGAGTTCGGCGGTCCGCTCGCGCAGCGAGGCGGCGGCGCCGACCGCGAACCCCACGGCCGCGAGCGCGGCCGCCGCCAGCGCGACGGCGATCAGCGCCGAGCGCGCGCCGTCGCCGAGCGGGTCACCGAGCAGTCCGGCCGCCGTCTCGTCGCGTACGAACACCTGCTCGGGCTCGGCGCCGTCCGAGCGGTCGCGCAGCGCGGCCGCGACCTTCGCGGCGGCGCCGGGGCCGGTGCTCAGCCACCACTCGTTGGGCATGAGCGTACGGTCGGCGCGGTCGGCGACGACGGCGTTGACGGCCCGCAGATCGACGAGCAGCGCGCCCGCGTCCGGTGTGTCCGCGTCCCCGGCGGCCCCGGCGTCCGCCGCCTCGGCCGCCGCCGGGCCGGCCGTGGGCAGTTCGCGCACGGTCTCCACGATGGTCACCCGCACCTGTTCTCCCGCCAGTGTCAGATCGACGCTGTCCCCGCGTCCGGCCCCGGTGGCGCGCAGGAAGCCGTCGGTGGCGACCGCCGCGATCCGTTCCGGGACGGCGGCGCCCGCGAGGTCGAGCCGCACGGCGAAGTACCCGCCGTCCCACTGCGACGCCCGTCCGGTCGGGTACGAGACGGTCAGCGGCGCCGTCGCGGACACGGCGGGCGCCAGGTCGACCGGCGCGCTCTCCTCCGCGCCCCGGGTCACCGCGACGCTGCCGCGCCACCGCGTCTCGTCCGGGACACGCACGGGTACGGGCACGGGCACGGACGCGGGTACCCCCTCCTCGGCCCGGGTCACGAGCAACCGCTCGACGCTCAGCCGGTGCCGCTCGGACTTCTGGTCGGGGGCGTCCCCGGCGAGCCTCAGCCCGGTCACGCGGAGCGGCCCGGCCGGGGCGGCGCGGCTGCCCGACGCGGTCAGGTCGAGGTCGAGGGCGAGCCGGTGGAGCCGGCCGTCGACGGGCACCTGTCCGGCGCTGAGCCGGTAGCGGAGGCCGTAGCGGTCCTCGACGACCACCAGGAAGGCGGGCGAGAGCCCGGACGGCGACGCGCCCGCTCTCCCGTCCTCGGCCCCGATCCGTACGTCGAGGAGGAGCCGACGGGTGTCGTCGGGCAGCGGAATCCCGGTGCGGTCCGCGTCCTTCGGTCCCTGTACGGGGGCGTTCGTCGGTCCCTGTGCGGGGGCGTCCGTCAGCCCGTCCATCAGCCCCTGCGCCGATGCGTCGGCCAAGTCGTCGCGCAGCAGCATCCGTTCCTCGGCGTGTGCCGTGTCCAGGGCGAGTACGGTCGCCGTCACGCCGCCGGACAGATCGGCGTCCGCGCGGTGGGCGGGGGCGGCCTGCCGCACCCCAGGCAGCGCGGCGTAGAAACCGGCCTGGCCCGGATCGGCGGGCCTGCCGTCCACGACCCGTACCGAAGCGCCCGTGGCGAAGTCCGCCTGGTCGTGCTGGGACCGGTCCCACGACGCGCTCTGGCCGAGGGCCAGCAGCCCTGTCGCCACGGCGAGCACCAGCAGCAGTACGGGCCCGGCGCCGCGCAGCGAGCGGCGGCCGAGGCGGTGGGCGGCCAGCGCGCCGGGCAGGCCGCGGCTCTTCGCGGCGCCGCGCTCGGCGAGCCGCGCCAGGGGAGGCAGCAGCCGCAGCGTCAGCACCGTACCGGCGAGCAGTGCCAGCGCGGGCGCCAGGGCGAGCAGCGGATCGATGCCCAGCCGGCCTTCGCGGTCGCGGCCGAGGACCCCGGTGCCCGCCGCGCCCGCTCCCGTACCGGTACCCGTCTGGCGGTCCAACTGCCAGTAGGCCAGGACCGCGACGAGCAGCAGCCCGATGTCCGCGCCCGCGCGTACCGGCGTGGGCAGCGCCGCGAGGCGACCGCGCGCCCCTCCCGGAGCCGCCGTCGCACCGGCCGTCCCGGCCACGGCGGGCAGGACGACCAGCGCCGCGCAGCAGAGCGCGACCCCCGCGGAGACACCCCACACCGGCCAGGCCGGAATCCCGCCGAGGCCCGTACCCACATACGCGCCCGCACCCGAGCCCGCACCCGCAGCCGACCCCGACCCCGCACCGGCACCGTCGCCGCCGAGCGCGGACCGCCGCGCCAGCAGCCCGGCGAGCGGACCGGCGAGCAGCGGGGCGCAGAGGGCCGCCGGGAGCGCCAGCAGCAGCGCCTCCGTCGCGGCGAGCGCGGCGAGCCGGCCGCCCGAGGCGCCGCGCGCCCGCAACAGGCCGGTCTCGCCCGCCCGTTCCGCGCCGAGCGACCGGGCCACCAGCAGCAGTGTGTATCCGGCCAGGAGCAGCAGTTGCAGCGCGACGATCACCAGGGTGGACCGCGACACCAGCAGCGCCCGCTCGGTCCGGTCCAGCAGGGACGGCAGCGCGGTGCTCACCGTCGCGCCGCCGCCGAGCGCGGGATCCTCGCGCAGCCGCTCGGGAACCCGGGTGGCCGCGGTGCGCAGGGCGTCGATCCGGCCGGTGGTGACGGACCGGTAGTCGGCGGTGGCCAGCCAGCCGGTGGTGGAGCCGGGGACGCGCCCGCCGACGAGGACGGACGCGTCCGCGAGGAGCGGGCCGTACGTGGTGAAGTCGAGTTCGCGGACGCCGCGTCCGCCGAGTGCGTCCAGCCGCCAGTAGGGGTCGGTGGGGTCGGTGGCCCGGTAGACACCGGTGACGCGGATGGTCAGCCGGTCGTCGGTCAGCCGGTCGGTGAGCGTGATCCGCGCGCCGGGCGCCAACTCCAGCCGTCGGGCGGCCTCCTCGGGCAGGGCGACGGGTACGGGTACGGGCGCGGAAGCGGAAGCGGAAGCGGACGTGCCGTCGGCGTCGGCGTCGGACGCGCCGTCGGTGTCGCCCGCCCGTCCCGGGACCGGTCCCGGAACCCGTCCCGGCAACTCCCCCGCCACCAGAGTGATCCGGGAGCGGTCCAGAGCGGCGAAGTGGGTCAGATCCGGCTTCCGCGTGCCCTTCGACGAAGTGCCCTGCGACGAAGTGCCCTGCGACGAAGTGCCCTGCGACGAGCCGCCTTCCGACGCGGCACCTTGGGACGAGGCACCCTGGGACGAGGCGTCGCCCGTACGCCCCGCCCGGAGCGAGCCGGGCAGTGCGTACGGTCCCGAGCGCTCCAGCTTCCGGACGGTCACGGGCAGCCCGTCGAACGTCTCCCGCGCGCCCCGGGCGACCGCCTTCTCCGCCGCGTCCCGCCGTTCCGCCGGAACGTCCGCGCTCACCACGAGGACGGCGGAGGCGGTGTCCCGGCCGCGCAGCGTCTCACGCAGCGCGGTGTCGCCCACAGAGACCGAGAACGCGGTGAGGGAGGCGATGACGCAGGTGGTCAGGGCGACCGCGAGCAGTGCGGCGGCCAGCAGCAGCCGATGCCCCGCAGCGCGCAGAAAGACGAACCCGGTCACACGCGTCCCCCGACAACCCCACTCGCCGTTCGGCCGAAACGGCTCCTGACTTCTCCCTCGTAGGCCCCGCCCAGCCAAACACAAAACGATCCTTTTGCCTACCGTCGGGCCGCTCCCGCGATGGCTTCCCACCACACCGGACCCGCGCATACTGTGGCCGGGCAGACCACCACAGGGGACGACGCACGGGGAACGCGCCCATGACGGAACACACCAGCACATACCGAGCCGGCACGGACCGAGCCGGCCCACACCGAGCCGGCCCACACCGAGCGGGCACGGACCGAGCCACCACGGACCGAGCCACTACGCGCCCGGTCACCGCGGAACCGATGGTCCGTGCCGAGGACCTGCACCGTTCGTACGGCACCGGCCCCACCGCCGTCCACGCGCTGCGCGGCACCTCCCTCGACATCGCGCGCGGTGAACTGGTCGCGCTCAAAGGACGCTCGGGCGCCGGGAAGACCACCCTGCTCAATCTGGTCGGCGGCCTGGACGCGCCGGACCGGGGCCGGATCGTGGTCGACGGCGCCGACCTGTCGGAACTCGGCGAGAACGGTCTCCTGGAGCTGCGCCGCGACCGTGTCGGGTTCGTCTTCCAGTCCTTCGGCCTGATCCCCATCCTCACCGCGGCCGAGAACGTGGGGGTGCCGCTGCGGCTGCGCGGAGCGGATCCGCGCGAGCGCGACGAGCGCGTGGCGCTGCTGCTGGCCCTCGTCGGCCTCACCGAACACGCGGCGCAGCGCCCCGGCGAACTCTCCGGCGGCCAGCAGCAGCGTGTCGCCCTCGCCCGCGCCCTCGCCAACCGACCGGCCCTGCTGATCGCCGACGAGCCGACCGCGCAACTGGACGCGCGTACGGGCCTGATGGTGATGGAGCTGCTGCGTACGGTGGTACGGAGCGAGGGCGTGACCGCCCTCGTCGCCACGCACGATCCGCAGCTGCTCGATCTGGCGGACCGGGTGGTGGAGCTGAACGACGGCCGGATCGTCGCCGAGGACTGAGCGGCCTCCCGCCGTCCTTCGGCCCGCGGCGCGTGGCGGCGAAAATCGAGCCGCGGCGCGCGGGTGCCGGAAGTCGGGCCGCGAAAACCGTCCCGCGAAAATAAACTTCGCGGCCGTTGAACGCCCCCGGCACGCCCTCCGTATTCAAGAGCAACTCCCCCATGGTGGCTGGGCGCGTGAACGGACGACAGGGTCCGCGTCACGCGCCCAGCATCTTTCGCACGGCCGACGGCCTTCCGCGCGGCCGGATCCCTCAGCCGCCCAGCGCGTGCGAGACCGTATAGATCAGCAGCCCCGCCAGCGCGCCGACCACCGTGCCGTTGATCCGGATGAACTGCAGGTCACGGCCGATGTGTGCCTCGATCTTCTTCGAGGTGTCGTCCGCGTCCCAGCCCGCCACCGTGTCCGAGATCAGCGAGGTGATCTCACCCCGGTACGTGGAGACGACATACGCCGCCGCCTCCTCGATCCAGCCGTCCAGCTTCCCCTGCAGCCGCTCGTCCGTGGCCAGTCGCGACCCGAGCGACAGCAGCGAGGCGCGGGCCCGCAGCCGCAGTTCGCTGCGGTCGTCCTCGGCCGCCGACATGATCATGGCGCGTACCGAGGACCAGGCCGAGGCGATGATGTCCTGCACCTCGGGCCGGGCCAGCAGCTCCGACTTCAGCCGCTCCACCCGGGCGCGGGTGTCCGTGTCCGACTGGAGGTCGGCGGCGAAGTCGCGCAGGAAGCGGTCGATGGCGCCGCGCGCGGGGTGGGCGGGCATGTCGCGCATCTCGGTGATGAAGCGCAGCAGCTCCTTGTAGACGCGGTCGCCGATGCGCCGGTCGACGAAGCGCGGCGTCCAGCCGGGGGCGCCGCCCTGGACCGCGTCCATGACCGAGTCGCCGTGTTCCACCAGCCAGTCGTGCGCGCGGGCGCAGATCAGGTCGACGGCGCGGTGGTGGGCGCCGTCGGAGACGACCTTGTCGAGGGTCTTGCCGAGGCCGGGGGCGATCTCCACCGCGTCGGCGCGGCGGGTGATCGCCTCGCCGACCACCGCCTGGACGTCGGAGTCGCGCAGCACGGTCAGCGCGCCGCGCAGCGCGGTGGCGAGTTCGGCGGTGACGCGGTCGGCGTGGTCGGGCGCCGCGAGCCACGTACCGAGCCTGCGGCCGATAGCGAGGCCGCGCAGCCGGTCGCGTACGACGGCGGCCGAGAGGAAGTTCTCCCCGACGAACGTGCCCAGAGAGGCGCCGAGCTGGTCCTTCTTGTTCGCGATGATCGCGGTGTGCGGAATGGGCAGGCCCAGTGGGCGGCGGAACAGCGCCGTCACCGCGAACCAGTCGGCCAGCGCGCCGACCATCCCCGCCTCGGCCGCCGCCGCGACATAGCCGGCCCAGCCGCCCGCGCCGGAGTTCTTCGCCCAGGTGGCGAGGGTGTAGACCACGGCGACCAGGACGAGGAGCCCGGTGGCGGTGGTCTTCATCCGGCGGACGCCGCGGAACTTCTCCTCGTCGGCGGCCGTGTACGAGAAGGACCCCAGGCCGCGCGCGCCGGATTTCCCGGCGGCTCCGCCGACGGCGCCCCCGGCCGCCGCGCCCCCGGCCGCCGTGTCCGCGCTCGCCGTGCCCGCGCTCGCCGTGCCCGCGCTCGCCGTGCCCGCGCTCGCCGTGCCTGCGCTCGCGCCCCCGGCCGCTCTGTCCGGATCCGTACGTTCCATCCGCTTCACCGTTCGTTCCGCCTCGTTCCGCCCGTCCGCGTGCGCCCGCGTGCGTACGCGCCACACGCCGCATCCCATCCGTACCCATTGTCCCTGCCCGGTCTGTCCGACTGTCGTACTCCCGGGGCGCTCGTCGAGTTCCCGCGCCATGCCGGATGATGTCTTCTGTACAGAGGTGAGGGGGAACCGGTGCCCATGACCAGATATCGCGGATTCGGCCTGCTCGGAGCACTCATGGGGGTGGTGGTGCTGGTCTGCGGCGCCATCTTCGCCGGATTCGGCGCGTGGGCGGGCACCGACACGAGTGCGGGTACGGGTACGGGTGCGGGTACGGATACGGGAAGCGGCCGGGCCGACGGCGGCGGCGCGCAGGCCCGTACCCC
Source organism: Streptomyces corynorhini (assembly GCF_003346515.1). Classification (GTDB taxonomy): domain Bacteria; phylum Actinomycetota; class Actinomycetes; order Streptomycetales; family Streptomycetaceae; genus Streptomyces; species Streptomyces corynorhini. The sequence goes on along the minus strand of NZ_QQNA01000153.1, from coordinate 34,247 downwards.
CGTGGGCACCGCCGCGCCCGCGTCCGCCGACAACTGGACCGGCACCTGGGCCGCCGCCCCCGGCGGGGCCGAGCCGGGGGCGCCGAACGGCTTCCCGGGGCGCACCATACGTAACGTCGTGCACACCAGCATCGGCGGCACCAGCGTCCGGGTCACCCTCTCGAACCTCTACAGCCCCACTCCGCTGCTCATAGGACACGCCTCGGTCGCGGTGGGCCGGGGCGGCGGCGGGAGCGGCGGGAGCGGCGCCGAGGCGGCGCCCGGGAGCATGCGGCGGGTGCTGTTCGGGCAGCGCGGTTCCGTGACCGTCCCACCGGGCGGCCGGATCGTCAGCGACCCGGTGCCGCTGGCCGTGCCGTACGCCGGTGATCTGCTGGTGACGCTCTACACCCCGGCGCCCGGCGAGCCCGTCACGTACCACCGGCACGCCGTCCAGACGTCGTACCTCGCCCTCGGCGACCGTACGGAGGACCTCGGCGGCGCCGCGTACACCGAGCCCGCCAAGGTGTGGCGCTATCTCACCGCCGTCGACGTCCGCAACGTCCGCGCGCCCGGGGCGGTGGTGGCCTTCGGGGACTCGATCACCGACGGGGTCGGTTCGCGCGACGGCGCGAACGGGCGCTGGCCCGACGTGCTGGCCGGCCGGCTGCGCGAGCGGCACATCGGCGTGCTCAACGCGGGCATCGGCGGCAACCGCGTCCTGCTGGGCTCCCCGGAGATGGGCAGGGGCGCGAGCGGGGTCTCGCGCTTCCCGCGCGACGTCCTCGACCAGACCGACGTGCGGGCCGTCGTCGTCGACCTCGGCATCAACGACATCCTGCGCGGCGAGACCGACCCGGCCAGGATCACCGCCGGGCTCAGGAACCTGACGCGGCAGGCGCACGCGCGCGGGCTGCGGGTCGTGGGATCGACGCTGACGCCGTTCGGCGGATACCCGACGTACACCCCGGTCACCGAGTCCGTGCGGGAGCGGGTCAACGCGGAGATCCGCGCGGGGCGGGTCTTCGACGACGTGGTGGACTTCGACCGCGCGATCCGTGACCCGTACGCGCCGCACCGGCTCAGGCCGGCGTACGACTCGGGCGATCACCTGCACCCGAACGACGCGGGCTACCGGGCCATGGGGCGCCACCTCGGCCCGCGGTCGCTGTCCCTGGAGGAGAAGGCACCGGCACGGCTGTGAACCACCGGCCGCCGCTCCCGTCGGATCACGCCGCCGCCGGCGTGAGATCACGCGGACGCCGGCGTCAGATCACGTCGCCGCTCGCGTCAGATCACGCGGAAGAGGTCGGCGGCGGCGTGAACGTCGGTGAGGTCCTCGATGGAGCGGAGGTTGTCGCACAGGACGTCCAGGACCGAGTCGGCCTCGGCGGCGCGCGGCGCGTCGATGGCCACGCCGAAGACGCGGAAGCCCAGCAGGTGCTTGGCGTCGTTCCAGCCGCGCATCCATTCCTCGGTGACGCCGCACTCGTCGTCGGTGATCATCACGATGTCGCCGCGCGCGCGGGCGGCGTCGTCGAATTCTTCCTTCAGCAGTTCGCCGGCCGCTGACAGCGGCGTCTGGTAGCTGGTGCCGCCGCCGAGGAAGGTCTCCGCGAAGTCGAGCACCCGGGCGATGTCCGCGGGCCGGTCGGCCGGGAAGCGGAAGACCTGGATCTTGTCGGCGGCGGAGAACAGGATGCCGACGAAGTCACGCTCGGCGTGGCGGGCCTGGTCCAGCAGCGCCAGGGCGCACGCCTTGGCCCACGCCTCCCGGGTGACTCCGCCGGGCCCCGTCACGTACATGGAGTGCGAGGTGTCCACGCACGCGATGATGGCGCCCCGGCCGGTGGATTGCTCCCCCTGGCTGTCGTAGAGCATCAGCTCCCCGGCGGCGTAGCGCGCGGCGAACACCGCGCGCAGTTCGGGCAGGCCGAGGTTGGCCAGCTCGGAGGGGATGAGGCGGGAGAGGTCGTCGCCGAGTGTGACGCCGACCAGTTCCCCGGTGGCGTTCTCCACCTTGCGGGCGCGCTCGCCGCTGGCCATCTGCCGGAAACGGCCGATCAGTTCGGCCCACTGTGCGAGACGGCTGGTGCGCAGCCGTTCGGCGAGCCGGGCGCGCCGCTCGAACGGCATCCGCTCCAGCTCACCGGGAGCGACGCCCCAGGCCCGCATCAGCGCGGCCTCCTGTCGGGCGCCCTCGGCGGCCTTCGCCGCCGCGTTCCGCGCGTCGGCGCCGATACCGGGGGCCGACGCCACCGCGAGGGCCTGCGCGGCGGCCCGGGTGGCCTGCCGCGCGGCGGCCTCGGCGGCCTCGATGGCCTTGTGTACGGCGTCGGCGGCCGGGTCGGGCACGGTGCCGTTCTCGTCGGCCTCGTCGGCGGCCTGCTGGAGCGCCTCGCCCACGGCGGTCGCCGCGCCTTCGGCGTCCCGCTGGGCCTTCTTCGCCCGCTCGGCCTCTTCCCGGGCCTCCCCGGAGCGCTCCAGCATCCGGCGCAGCGCGGCGGCCTGGGCGAGTACGGCCATGGCGGCGGCGTAGGGGTCGCCGGCCGTCTCCCGGCGCAGCTCGGCAAAGTCCGCCGACTCCATCAGCGAGGTGACGATCTGGTGGTTGAGCAGCCGGGCGGGGTCCATCTCCGCGCGCTCACGCAATCGCGGGCCGACCTTGTAGGCGGCCAGGAACGCGTCGGTGAGGAGGTCGGTGGCGCAGTCGTAGCGCTCGTTCAGCTCCTCGGCCAGCTCGCGCAGGCCGGCCGACTGCTCGTAGGTGTCGCGCCAGGTGATCCGTTCGAACCGGTCGGCGACCACGGCCGCGGTGTGCCGCTCGGGGACGGTGGCGGGCAGGCCCAGCCATGTCCCGGCCCGGCCGGCCAGTTCGTTGAGCGTGCTCGGTGTCTCGCCCATGGCCTTGGTCTCCCGATGTGGTCTCCCGGTGCGGTCCCCCGGTGTTCAGAGCTGGGCCTGCACCATACTCGCGTCCATGCCGAGGGCCTCGGTGAGGACACGGGCGCGGACGGCGCGCTGGCGGCCGGTGACCCGGTCGATGGCGGCGGTGGAGCGGCCGGCGGCCGCCGCCTCCTCGCGCAGCTTCTCCAGCCGCTTGCCCGCCATGGCGAGCTTGTTGTGGGCCTTCTTGATGACCCACTCGCTCAGCGCCTCGCGGGACTGCCCGGCCATGGCGTCGAGCTGAGCCTCCAGCTCCTCGATGGCGTCGGCCAGGTCGAGCGCCTCCTTGGCGTCGGGGTTGACCAGTTGCAGCACCTCGCGCTCGACGGCCGGGCGCTCGGCGGGGGAGTTCCACAGCACATGCGTCAGCACCGACAGGTCGGTCTCGGCGACCGCCGGGCGGCCGTCGAGGTACGCGGATGCCTGGAGCAGGCCCACCGCCTGCCGCCAGCGGCGGTCGGAGGCGACGAGTTCCTTGCGGCGCAGGGCGGCCCGCAGCGTACACACCGCGTCCACGATGGCGTCGGGGACGTCCACGGCCGGGACGGCTTCGGTCACGGCGTGCCGCAACGCGGCCAGTTCGATGGTGGTGCGGGCCGGTGGAGCCAGGCGGCTGACGGCGGAGCGGACCAGCGCGGCGAAGTTCGAGGGGTCCGCCAGGTACCCGACCTCGATCCGTACCAGCAGCCGGTCGTAGATCGCGGCCGTGTCCTCGCCGCTGGGCAGTTCGTTGCTCGCCGTGATGGCGCCGATCAGGGGGCAGCGGATAGGCTCGCCGCCGCTCTCGGGGTGGTAGATCCGCTCGTTGAGGTAGCCCAGCGTCTCGTTGAGCGCCGCCGTGGAGCACTTGAATATCTCGTCGATGAACGCGACATGCGCGGTCGTGGCGCGGCCGTCGTAGACCTGACGGTACTCACCGCGGGCCAGCGCGGCGACGTCGATGGGGCCGAACATCCTGGTCGGCGCGGTGAACTTGGACAGGAGGATCTCCCAGTAGGCCGCCCCCTCGATCCTGCCCGTGAGTTCCCGGGCCAGCTCGGACTTCGCCGTTCCGGGCGGGCCGAGCACCAGCGAGTGCTGCCCGGCCAGCAGCGTCACCAACAGGGTCCGCACCACGTCGGCCCGCTCGTAGAAACGGTCCGACACCTCGTCGCTGATCGCCCGCAGCCTCTTGGCCGTGTCCTGCGCTTCCGGCGCTTCCGGCGTGCCGTGTGCGTCCCGCGCATCCTGTGCGCTGTGGGCGTCCTGCGCGCCGTGTGCGTCCTGCTTGGCGTGTGCCTCGTGTAAGTCCTGTGCGTCCACGTCGACCATCGTCTCAGCCCAGCTCCTTGCGGCGCTTCTTCTCCAGGCGCCGCCGCTCCCGCTCCGCCTTCGTCACCTTGCGCTCGACCCCGACCCCGCCCATCAACGCGAACCCGGTGATGACCACCCGGGGTGAGCCCGGGGCGACGACCGCCTCCTCGCGGCCCTCCTCCCCGAAGCCGCCCATCAGCCCGAAGCCCCTGACCTCGACGTCCATGTCCGGCGGTACGGTCACATGGACGCCGCCCATGATCGCGAAGCAGCGGATCACCACGTCGCGCTCCGCGAAGCGCGCCTCACGCAGGTCGATCTCGCCGCCCGCCTGGAAGACGGCCGCCGTGAAACTGCGGCCCACCGTCCACCTGCCCTTGCGCCCGAAGCCGCCCCAGAACGCGAACGCGCCCTTGGACGTGGCCGGGCCCCGGCCGATGCGGTCGTCCCAGACGCCGGGTGCGGCGCCCGGCCGCGCGGCGAGCGCCACATCCGTCGCGGTGCCCGGCGCGGGCAGGTCCCGTACGAGCGGCACCAACTCGCCGTGCGTACGGGCCTTGTACGCGGTGTCGAGGCGCTCCTCGAACTCCTCCATGTCGAGCCGGCCCTCGGCGACGGCCTCCCGCAGCCGTTCCGCGATCTGTTCCCGCTCGGCGTCGGAGGCGCGCGTGTCAGGGCGGGATTCGGGCGGCTCACTCGTCATGGCATCAGCGTAGTCACCCGTGCGGTCCACGTCACACAGCTGATCGATCGGCGTACATCTTGGCGATCACGGCCTCGATGTCCGGCTCCCGCACCGACAGGTCCACGAGCGGATACTCCGCCGCGATCCGGGCCACCAGCGGCGCCGCCGACTCCGTCGCCGGAAACGCCAGCCACTGCCTCGGGCCCTGCGTCCGTACCGTACGGGCGCGGGTGCCGGGCAGTTCGATCGGCGGAACCTCCCGCTCCAGATCGACGACGAGCGTCCGTTCGCTCTCCCCCACCTCGTGCAGCCCGGTCAGAGCGCCGTCGTAGAGCAGCCGTCCGTGATCGATGACCATGACCCGTCGGCAGAGCTGTTCGATGTCGGTGAGGTCGTGGGTCGTGAGCAGCACCGTCGTACCGCGCTCGGCGTTCAGGTCCCGCAGGAAGCCCCTGACCTTCGCCTTGGAGATCACGTCGAGCCCGATCGTCGGCTCGTCGAGGTACAGCACCTCGGGATCGTGCAGCAGCGCCGCCGCGATGTCGCCGCGCATCCGCTGGCCGAGCGAGAGCTGCCGCACCGGGACGTCCAACAGCTCGCCCAGGTCGAGGAGTTCGACGCAGCGGTCCAGGTTCTCCCGGAACCGCGCGTCCGGGACGCGGTACATCCGGTGCATCAGCCGGTACGAGTCGATCAGCGGCAGGTCCCACCAGAGCGTGGTGCGCTGGCCGAAGACCACCCCGATGCGCTGCGCGAGCCGCGTACGTTCCCTGGACGGGTCGACCCCCGCGACCCGCAGTCGGCCGGCGCTCGGGGTCAGGATGCCGGTGAGCATCTTGATGGTGGTGGACTTGCCCGCGCCGTTCGGGCCGATGTAGCCGACCATCTCGCCGCGCGGCACCCGGAAGGAGATGCTGTCGACGGCGCGCACCTGATGTCTCTCGCGGCGCAGGAAGCCCACTTTGCGGCGGACGTCGAAGACCTTCTCCACGCCGTCCAGCTCGATGAAGTCCTCGACACCCGTACCGCCTTCACCGGCCGCGCCGTCCGTGCCACTCGCGCTGTCCGTAACCGCCCTCACCCGTTCCTCCCGATCCTGACCGCGATACCTGTACCGACACCCGCACCCGCACCCACATCCACGCCGACTTCGACGTCGACTTCGACGTCGACGTCGGCCCACCGAAATCGATCCACCGCCACCGGCCCGTCAACTCCCCGTACTGCGGTACGCCCGCAGCCCCGTCCGCCACACCAGCCCCGCCAGCGCACAGCACACGGCCGCCACCACCGGAGGCAGGAACGCGACCTCCTGCGGCAGCCCGAGCGGGACCTCGCGGCCCATGATGTACAGCGCCGGGATCCAGTTGGCGAAGGCCAGCGGCACCACGAACGTCACCCCGCGCACCAGCTCCCGGCCGAAGACCGACGGCGGATACTGGAGCAGGGTGTTCCCGCCGTACGTGAAGGCGTTCTGCACCTCGGAGGCGTCCTGCGCCCAGAACTGGAACGCGCCGCCCACCACGAACACCGCGCAGAAGATCGCCGCGCCGCTGACGATCATCGTCGGCAGCAGCAGCACCCGCGCGACCGTCCAGTCGAGGTCCAGCGTCGCCAGCCCGTAGCCCAGCACCAGCAGCCCCTGCAGGACCCGGCCGAGCCTGCGCAGGGCGAACTTGTCGGCCGCGACCTGCGCCAGTACGGGCACGGGCCGCACCAGCAGCGTGTCCAGCGTGCCGTCGCGCACGCGCCCGCCCAGCCGGTTCATCGATCCGAGGACCAGCTCGGCGAGGCCGAAGGCGGTGCCCGCGGTGCCGTACAGGAACGCCACCTCGGACAGCGAGAAACCGCCGAGGGACTCGATGTGGGAGAACATCATCAGAATCGCCACGAAGTCGAAGGCGGTCGCCGCGAAATTACCGAACGCCATCATCGCGAAGGACGCCCGGTACGCCATCGTGGACCGCGTCCACATCGCGACGATCAGTCCGTACGCCCGCAGCCCGTTCCACAGGACCGCCCCGCGCGACAGCTCCGGGATCCACGGCTCCGCGCCGGACCGCCCCCCGGCCCCCGGCGCCGCCTCGGCAGGCGCGGCGACCGCCACGTCCTCAGCCACCCTGGACCACCACCCTCCTCGTCGCGACGGACTGCAGCGCGCGGCCCGCCATGAGCAGCGCCAGCGCCCAGGCCGCCTGGAACCCGAAGGCACCCACCAGATCCCACCCGGTGCGCCGCCCCAGGAAGATGTCCGCGGGGACCTGGAGCAGCGCGGACCAGGGCAGCGCCCGCGCCAGCTCCCCCAGCGCTCCGGGGAAGACGTTCAGCGGCAGCAGCATCCCGGAGAAGAACATCGCCGCCAGCATCCCCATCTGCGCCATCCCCGCGCCGTCCAGCAGCCAGAACGCGGACAGCGCGATCAGGAACCGGAGGGCGAAACTGACCACCAGCCCGAGCAGCACCGCGCACAGGAACGCCAGCCAGGTCAGCGCGTCACCCGGCAGCGCCAGATCGAAGGCGAACGCGCCGACCGCCATCGGTACGATCCCGCGCCCCAGCAGCTGGAACGCCGCCCGGCCCAGATCCCCCGCCAGCCACCACAGCTGCAGATCGGCGGGCCGGTAGAGGTCGACGGCGATGTCGCCCGTACGGATCCGTTCGATCAGCTCGTCCTCGAATCCGCCGCCCATGGTCGCGCAGGCGGCCAACAGCGCCTGGCCCAGCCACACGTACGTCACGGCCTGCGGGAGGTCGTACCCGCCGAGCCGCGGTCTCGCGTCCCAGAGCGCCGTATAGGCGTACGCCACGATGAAGCCGAAGACACAGTTGGTGAACACCCCCGCGACGGTCGCCACCCGGTAGGTCGCGTACCGTCGGAATCCGCCCGCGGCCACGACCGCGTACAGCCGTCCCACTTCCGCCCCCTGCCCACTGGTCGCCGATCGCCTGTCGCCCGGATATCAGCCGGACCAGGCACAAACGCCCGACCGTAGTCCACGGGGGCCGGTCACCGCGACCCGATATCCGGCCGACCGCGTGACGTGTCCCCGGCCGTGTTTCATGGGAGTGCGCAGCGTTTCTCGCGGCCGTGCCGCGAATCACCTGATACGACACCGTTATGCCGGACAGTGAACCGCCGGTGGCGGCCGAGGAGTCTTCACACACATGAGTGACGAGCCACAGCAGCAGGGCTGGGCCCCACGGGACCCCTCGGCCCAGGGCGCCCCGGGCGACCCGGCGCCCGCAGGCGACGGTGTGAGCGCCAGGAAGGCCAAGCGGCTGGCCCGCAAGCGCAGGCGCACCGGCTGGCGCAGGCTCTTCCCGACCTGGCGGATGCTGCTCGGCGCCTTCGTGCTCGGCGCGCTCGTCCTCGTCGGCGGCTTCGTCCTCGGGTACAAGATGGTGCCCATCCCGGCCGCCAACGCCGCCGCCACCGCCCAGTCCAACGTCTACCTGTACGCGGACGGCACCCAGATCGCCCGCGACGGCGAGGTCAACCGCGAGAACGTCTCGCTGTCCCAGGTGCCCGAGACCGTGCAGCGGGCCGTGCTCGCCGCCGAGGACCGCGGCTTCTACAGCGAGCCCGCCGTCGACCCGCAGGGCATGGCCCGCGCCGCCTGGAACACCGTCAGCGGCAAGGGCACCCAGGGCGGCTCGACGATCACCCAGCAGTACGTCAAGAACTACTACCTCGGCCAGGAGCAGACCGTCGTCCGCAAGGCCAAGGAGTTCTTCATCGCGATCAAGCTCAACCGCGAGGCGTCCAAGGAGCAGATCCTCCAGGGCTATCTGAACACCAGCTACTTCGGGCGCAACGCGTACGGCATCCAGGCGGCGGCCCAGGCGTACTACGGCAAGGACATCGAGGACATCAACACGGCGCAGGGCGCCTATCTGGCCTCCCTGCTCAACGCGCCCAGCGAATTCGACGTCGTCGTCCACCCCGAGAACAAGCCGGCCGCCCTCGCCCGCTGGAACTACGTGCTCGACGGCATGGTGAAGGAGAACTGGCTCAGCGCCTCCACCCGCGCCGCCACCACCTTCCCCCGGCCCGGCGAGGTGAGGACCTCCTCCACCGGACTGTCCGGCCAGCGCGGATACCTCGTCCAGGCCGTCAAGGACTACCTCACCAGCCACCGGATCATCGACGAGAACACCCTGGCCACGGGCGGCTACCGCATCACCACCACCCTCGAACGCAAGAAGCAGGACGCGTTCGTCAAGGCTGTCAAGGACAAGGTCACCTCCCAGCTCAGCGAGGAGCGCGCGGCCGACCGGAACGTACGGGTCGGCGGCGCCTCCATCGACCCCGAGTCGGGGAAGGTCGTCGCGATGTACGGCGGGATCGACTACACGAAGCAGTACGTCAACAACGCCACCCGCCGCGACTACCAGGTCGGCTCCACCTTCAAGCCGTTCGTCTTCGCCTCCGCCGTCCAGAACGGCTCCGAGACCCAGGACGGCCGGACGATCACCCCCAACACCCTCTACGACGGCGACAACCAGCACATGGTCGACGGCCCCGACGGACCCACCGGCTACGCCCCCTCCAACGAGGACGACGTCGACTACGGCCCCATCACCGTCAGGACCGCCACCGACAAGTCCGTCAACGCCGTCTACGCGCAGATGGCCGAGGACGTCGGCCCCTCCGCCGTCCGGAAGACCGCCGTCGCCCTGGGCCTGCCGCCCCACACCCCCGACCTCACCGCCTCCCCCTCCATCGCGCTCGGTCCGGCCACCGCGAGCGTCCTGGACATGGCGGAGGCGTACGCCACCCTCGCCAACCACGGCGCGCACGGCACCTACACCCTGGTCGGCAAGGTCACCAAGAACGGTACGAAGGTGGCGCTGCCCGCGCGCTCCGGCAAGCAGGTCATCAGCCGCGAGGCCGCCGACACCACCACCTCCATGCTGCGCAGCGTGGTGGACGGCGGCACCGGCACCGCCGCGCAGGCCGCGGGCCGCCCCGCCGCGGGCAAGACCGGCACGGCGGAGGACGACAAGGCGGCCTGGTTCGCCGGTTACACCCCCGACCTGGCCACGGTCGTCGCCGTGATGGGCGCCGATCCCAAGACCGCCGCGCAGAAGCCGCTGTACGGAGCCCTCGGCCAGCAGCGCGTGAACGGCGGCGGCGCCCCCGCGCAGATCTGGGGCGCGTACACGGCCGCCGCGCTGCGGGGCAGCGAGGCCCAGGACTTCGACCTCCAGTTGCAGGAGGGCGCGGACGTGGTGGCGTCCCCGGACACGGGAGAGTCCGGCAGGCCCGACCGGCCCGGCACGTCCACGAGCCCGTCGACCCCTCAGGGCCAGACGCAGGGCCAGAGCGACGGCCCCACCCAGGGCACGACCGGCACGGCCACCGGCGGCGGCCAGAGCGCCGACACGACTCAGGGCCAGACGGGCGGCACCGCCGCCGACGGCGGCCGGACGCAGGGCCAGACCGACGGCGGCACGGGCACGGACGGCGGCGCGGGCGCCGACGGCGGTACGGGAACGGCGACGGCGGGCGCCGACACGGCGGGCTCGGCCGCGGACGGCGGAGGCGGCGGTGGCGCGGCGTCCGGCGGCGCGGACACCGGCGCGACGGCCGGAGCCGGCGCCCCGCCGGACCTGGTGCTGCCCTAGGCCGGCGGGCTCGGTGACCGGCGGGCTCAGTGACCGGCGGGCTCAGTGACCGGCGGGCTCAGCAACCGATCGGCCCGACGACCGAACCGAACACAACGGCCGACCGGCCAGCCGGCCGCCCGGTTCAGTGGCCCGAGGTGATCTTCAGCCCCACCACCGCCACCAGCAGCAGCGAGACGAAGAAGATCCGGGCGGCGGTCGCCGGCTCCCCCAGCGCCACCATGCCGACCACCGCGGCACCGGCCGCGCCGATGCCGACCCACACGCCGTAGGCCGTACCGATCGGCAGGGTCTTCGCCGCCTGCGCCAGCAGCAGCATGCTCACCACGATCCCGGCGCCCGTGAACACGCTCGGCCACAGCCGGGTGAACCCCTCGGTGAACTTCATCCCGATCGACCAGCCGACCTCCAGCAGACCGGCGACAATCAGCAGAACCCATGCCATGACGGCACCTCCCGGCGAGAAAAACGCGGAAACAACAGGTGCGTCGTCTTTCCGTTGACCCGGTACGGCGCGTCTCGTCGGGGTCCCGCCACCGTAGCAAAAAGGACGCCCCGCACACGCGAGAGGGCCTGGTGAGCGTGGTCACCAGGCCCTCATGGAAGAAACGCGCTACGTCGCAGATTCAGAGATACAGCCCGGTCGAGTCCTCGGAGCCCTCGAACCGGTCCGCCGCCACGGCGTGCAGATCCCGCTCCCGCATCAGCACGTACGCCACCCCGCGCACCTCGACCTCGGCGCGGTCCTCCGGGTCGTACAGCACCCGGTCCCCGGGCGTGACCGTCCGTACGTTCTGCCCCACGGCCACCACCTCGGCCCAGGCCAGCCGCCTGCCGACCTCGGCCGTCGCCGGAATCAGAATGCCGCCGGAGGAACGCCGCTCGCCCTCCGGGATGTCCGTCCTGACCAGCACCCGGTCATGGAGCATCCGGATGGGCAGCTTGTCGTGCTGACTGTGGGGTTTCTCGCTCACGCCCCAGAACCTACCTGGCCGTCGTGGCGCGGTACGCCATAGGGGTCACGCCGGGCCCGGCCGACCCGGGCGGGACGCGGCGCGGCGGGCTCAGGCGCGGCGCCGACGGGTCGACACCACCAGCAGTCCGACGACGCCGACGGTGACCAGCGCCACCGGGACCAGCCGCTCCAGCCGGGGCCCGCCGTCGGCGCCGACGAACGAGGCGCGCACGCCCGCGATCGTCCTGTTCACCTTGACGAAGGCCCGCCCCGCCGTCTGGTCCACCGTGGAGACCACCTTGGCCTTCGCGTCGCCGACGATCGTCTTGGGGTGCACCCGCACGCCGATCTCGTCGAGCGTCTCGGCAAGCTGTCCGCGCCGGCGGACGATGTCCGCCTCGATCTGCGCCGGGGTCCTGGATTCCGACACCGCGCTGCCTCCGTGGTCTTGTCCGGTAGTCCTTCTTGAGTCTTCTTCGACAGTCTGTCAGCTCCACCGCCGCCGCACCCGGCGGCACCCCCGATTACGCTCGGCGGCGTACAGGCGGCTACCCCCGGGGAAGCCCGTCACGCACAGCGATCGCGCCCCGCCGGGACCAGTCCCCGCGCCGGGGCGCCGCCCCGACCGAGGAGAACCATGAGCGAGCGCCTCCAGCCCGGCGACACCGCCCCCGCCTTCACCCTGCCCGACGCGGACGGCAAGGACGTCTCGCTCGCGGACCACAAGGGCCGCAAGGTGATCGTGTACTTCTACCCCGCCGCCCTCACCCCCGGCTGCACCAAGCAGGCGTGCGACTTCACCGACAACCTGGAGCTGCTGGCCGGCGCGGGCTACGACGTCATCGGCGTGTCGCCGGACAAGCCGGAGAAGCTGGCGAAGTTCCGCGAGCAGGAGAACCTGGAGGTCACGCTGGTCGGTGACCCGTCCAAGGCCGTGCTGGAGGCGTACGGCGCCTTCGGCGAGAAGAAAATGTACGGCAAGATCGTGACCGGCGTCATCCGCTCCACGTTCGTCGTGGACGAGCAGGGCCGCATCGAGCAGGCCCTCTACAACGTGCGCGCGACCGGACACGTAGCGAAGATCATCAAGGATCTGGGTATCTGACGGGCCCGGGACACCCCGCGCTGTGACCGAGGTCCCACTTCCGTGGGGCCTCGGTTTGCATCCGCCACGATTGTGCAGAAGGTCTCCTTGGAGTTTCTCACCCCGAGGAAAGGACCGACCCATGGCCGGCCAGGAGCACGAAGAGGTGGCCGACCCCGCCGCGGTCAAGCGTCACCCCGCCCTCTTCCGGGCGATCAGGCAGCGGAAGAACCCCAAGCTACGGCGGTCGGACATCACCGTCACCGACGACGCGGCGGTCAAGCGCGCCGTCAAGGCGGCCTCTCTGGGTAACGCCATGGAGTGGTTCGACTTCGGGATCTACAGCTATCTGGCCGTCACCATCGGGCGGGTGTTCTTTCCGTCAGGGAACCCGACCTTCGAGCTGCTCAGCTCCTTCGCGACCTTCGCCGTGGCCTTCCTCGTACGGCCGCTCGGGGGAATGTTCTTCGGCCCGATGGGTGACAGGCTGGGCCGCAAGAAGGTCCTCGCGCTGACGATGATCCTGATGGCGATCGGCACCTTCGCGATCGGCCTGATCCCCTCGCACGCGACGATCGGCCTGTGGGCCCCGGTCCTGCTGGTCTTCTTCCGGCTGGTCCAGGGCTTCTCCACGGGCGGGGAGTACGGCGGCGCGTCGACGTTCATCGCCGAGTACGCCCCCGACAAGCGCCGGGGCTTCTTCGGCAGCTTCCTGGAGTTCGGCACCCTGGCGGGGTACGTGGGCGCGGCCGGTCTGGTCACCGCGCTGACGGCGCTGCTGGGCAGCGACACCATGGAGTCCTGGGGCTGGCGGATCCCCTTCCTGGTCGCGGGACCGCTCGGTCTGGTCGGCCTCTACCTGCGGCTGCGTCTCGACGAGACACCGGCCTTCCAGAAGCTGGAGGCGGGCAACGTACACGCCTCCGACGCGGCGGACGCGGTGGAGACCACCACGGCGGGCGACCTGGGCAAGATCTTCCGGCAGTACTGGCCGTCGCTGATCCTGTGCGTGGCGCTGGTCGGCGCGTACAACATCACCGACTACATGCTGCTGTCCTACATGCCGACGTACCTCACCAACGAGCTGCACTACGGCGAGACCCACGGCCTGCTGATCCTGCTGGGGGTGATGGCGGCGCTGATGCTGGTCATCAGCCAGGTGGGCAAGCTCAGCGACCGCTTCGGCCGGAAGCCGCTGCTGATGGCGGGGATGCTGGGCTTCTTCTTCCTCTCGCTGCCCGCGTTCCTGCTGATCAAGCAGGGCAGCGTGCCCGCGATCGTCATCGGCATGGCGATGCTGGGCCTGTCCCTGGTCTGCCTCCTCGGCACCATGTCGGCGGCCCTTCCCGCCCTCTTCCCGACCGAGGTGCGCTACGGCTCGCTGTCCGTCGGGTACAACTTCTCGGCCTCCCTCTTCGGCGGCACGACCCCGTTCGTCATCACCGGCCTCATCAGCCTCACGGGCAACAACCTGATGCCCGCGTACTACGCGATGGCGGCGGCGCTGGTGGGGGTGATCGCGGTGGCGTGCATGAAGGAGACGGCGCGAAAGCCGCTGGCGGGCTCGCCGCCGTCGGTGGAGACGGACGCGGAGGCGGCGGAACTGGTCCACGCCCAGACCCCGGACCCGAAGTTCTGACCCGCCCCCGCCCCGGAACGCCCCGCACCACTGACCGCCCCGCGCCAAGTCCCCAACCGGTGCGGGGCGTTCCGCTTTTCGGACGTGACGGTCCGGAATCCGGCTCGTTATCCAGTGCGACGCCACGAACGCGTGGCCGGGCCGAGGGGGAGAGCATGTCCGAGCCGTACGACGGGGACCGGCTGGCCGACGCGGTCGCGGCGGCGGAGAGCTGGGCCGATCTGATGCGGCGGCTCGGGCTGCGCGCGAGCGGTGGCCGCAGACGCGCGCTCCAGCGGAGAGCGGCCGAACTCGGCCTCGACACCTCCCATTTCAAGCGACCCGGCCCGTGGCGGAAGTATCCGGACGAGATCATCGCCGCCGCTGTCGCGACCTCCACGACCCTGCGCGAGGTCGCCGTGAGGCTGGGCGCCGCGCCCGCCACCGGCACGCTGTCGCACATCGCCCGCCGAATCGAGGCGGCCGCGATCGACGTCAGCCACTTTCCGGGGATGAACCGCGTACGGACCGGGCTGCCGTTCAGCACCGCCGAGCTGGCCGCGGCCGCCGCCCGCGCGCACAGCGTGCGCGGGGTGGCCCGGGTGCTCGGCGTACCCGACGACGGGCGCTCGCGCGCGGCGCTCGGTCGGATGCTCAGGGAGCGGGGTGTCGACACCGCCCATTTCCGCAACGCACGCGTGGCGATCCCGGAGACCGCCCTGCGCGGGGCGATACCCGCCGCCTCCGGTTACGCGGACGTCATACGGACCCTCGGACTCACCGTGAACGACACCAATCACCGCCGGGTGCGCCGCAAGGTGGCCGAACTCGGCCTCGACACCGGCCACTTCAAGCGGCGGACCTGGGGTTCCGTGCGGCCACGCACCCCGAAGCCGGTCGCCGGGGACACGCTCGTCGTCCTGCCTGAGGGCTCCCCGCGCACCAACCGGTCCCGGCTCCACCGTGCCCTCCAGGAGATCGGCGTCCCGTACCGCTGCGCGTCGTGCGGGAACACCGGCGAATGGCTGGGCCGGCCGATCACACTCCAGATCGACCACATCAGCGGCGACCGGCTCGACAACCGGGCCGAGAACCTGCGCTATCTCTGTCCGAACTGTCACGCCCTCACGGACACCTGGTGCCGCAACCGCGGGGAGAGGTCCAGGACCGGGGACAGTCCCGCTCCCCCGGGGGACGGCCCTCCCCGATAGCATGGGAGCAGCAGGCGGCCGTGGCGGAATGGCAGACGCGCGCCGGTTTAGGTCCGGGTGAGCTTCGCTCGTGTGGGTTCGAATCCCACCGGCCGCACCGCGAGTCGATGGCCCCGTCCGGGATCGGACGGGGCCATCGGCGTCTGCTCGGCCCGGCGTGTCAGCCCAGCAGTTCCGCCACCACCGGGGCCAGGGCCCGGAACGCCTTGCCGCGGTGGCTGATCGCGTTCTTCTCCGCCGCCGACAGCTCCGCGCAGGTGCGGGTCTCGCCGTCCGGCTGGAGGATCGGGTCGTAGCCGAAGCCGCCCGTGCCGGCGGGGGTGGTGCGCAGGGTGCCTTCGAGGCGGCCTTCGACGACGCGGTGGGTGCCGTCGGGGAGGGCCAGGGCCGCCGCGCAGGCGAAGTGGGCGGCGCGGTGGGGCGGGGCGATGTCGGCGAGCTGGGCCAACAGGAGGTCCAGGTTGGCGCGGTCGTCGCCGTGCGTGCCCGACCAGCGGGCGGAGAAGATGCCGGGGGCGCCGCCGAGGACGTCCACGCAGAGGCCGGAGTCGTCGGCGACGGCGGGCAGGCCGGTCGCCTCGGCCAGGGCGTGCGCCTTGAGCAGGGCGTTCTCGGCGAAGGTGACGCCCGTTTCCTTGACGTCGGGGATGTCGGGGTAGGAGTCCGCCCCGACGAGTTCGTGGGGCAGGCCGGCGTCCGCGAGGATGGCCTTGAGTTCGATGAGCTTCCCGGCGTTGCGGGTGGCGAGGATCAGGCGGGTCATGCCGTTCAGTATCGGACGCGCGCCCCGGCCGGTCCGACCCGGCCCGACCCGGCCCGCGTACGGGCGTACGGGCGTACGACCACGCCGTACGCCCGTACCCGGCTCAGAGGGTCTGTTCCAGCGCCGTGCGCTGGAGGGTCGCCAGGTCGACACAGCCCGCCGTGGCGAGGTCGAGCAGCGCGTTCAGTTCCTTGCGGTCGAAGGGCTCGGCCTCCGCCGTGCCCTGGACCTCGACGAAGCGGCCGTCACCGGTACAGACGACGTTCATGTCGGTGTCGGCGCGGACGTCCTCCTCGTAACAGAGGTCGAGGAGCGGCGCGCCGTCCACGATGCCGACGCTCACCGCGGCGACCGTGCCGGTCAGCGGGCGGCGGCCGGCCTTGACGATCTTTTTGCCCTGGGCCCAGGCGACGGCGTCGGCGAGGGCGACGTACGCGCCGGTGATGGCCGCCGTACGGGTGCCGCCGTCGGCCTGGAGGACGTCGCAGTCGAGGACGACGGTGTTCTCGCCGAGCGCCTTGTAGTCGATGACCGCGCGCAGGGAGCGGCCGATGAGGCGGCTGATCTCGTGGGTGCGGCCGCCGATCTTGCCGCGGACCGACTCACGGTCGCCGCGGGTGTTGGTCGAGCGGGGCAGCATCGAGTATTCGGCGGTGACCCAGCCTTCGCCGCTGCCCTTGCGCCAGCGCGGGACGCCCTCGGTGACCGAGGCGGTGCAGAAGACTCTGGTGTCACCGAAGGAGATGAGGACGGAGCCCTCGGCGTGCTTGCTCCATCCGCGTTCGATGGTGACGGGACGGAGCTGTTCGGGGGTGCGGCCGTCGATTCGTGACATGACCGTGAGCCTATCGGGACCTTGGAGAGGGGCCTGTTCCGGTAGGCGGGATCAGGCCCTTCCCCCGGCGGCCGGTCGCCCGGCCCCCGCTGTCGGCGCTATCGGCGGCCGGTCACATCATGTCTTCGATGTCGGCGGCGATCGGGTCCGCGTCGGTGCCGATGACGACCTGGATCGCGGTGCCCATCCTGACGACGCCATGGGCCCCTGCGGCCTTCAGCGCGGCCTCGTCGACGAGATCGGGGTTGACGACCTCGGTGCGGAGGCGGGTGATGCAGCCCTCGATCTCTTCGATGTTGTCGATCCCGCCGAGTCCGGCGACGATCTTCTCAGCCTTGCTGGCCATGTCTTTCTCCCTGGCTCTCTGACGCTCTGCGCTCTGCTCCGGCTGCCCGGCGCGACTCCGGTGCGACTCTGGCGCGACTCCGATGCGACTCCAGTCCGCTTCGTCACGGTAACGCACGGTTGGAGCATCTTCGCGGGCGGCCCGTCACCCCGTACCGAAGGATGGAGCGTATCGCAACTGGTCTACACCAGCGGGAGATCCACGATGAGCGCCGACAGCGCGGCAACTCCGCAGCCAGAACCGGCGGGACGCACGGGGCGGACGGGGCGGACCGGCCGGGCCGGACCCGGCAGGCGCTGGTGGAACGGGCTGTTCCAGGGGCTCCAGAAGATCGGCCGCAGCCTCCAGCTGCCGGTGGCGGTCCTGCCCGCCGCCGGGCTGCTGGTCAGCCTGGGGAACCTGTTCTCCGCCTATCTGCACGGCGCCTTCTGGGACAAGACGGCGAAGGTGTTCAGCCTGGGCGGTACGGCCGTCCTCGACGGCGCGTTCGGGCTGCCGCTGCTGTTCTGCATCGGGGTGGCGATCGGCTTCGCGAAGAAGGCGGACGGCTCCACCGCGCTCGCCGCGGTCGTTGGCTTCCTCGTCTACCACGGCGTGCTGGCCGCCTTCCCGATCGGCGGCTCGGTGACGAAGGAGCTGCCGGAGGGCACCCCGCAGAACCCGGGGGTGCTGGGCGGCATCCTGATCGGGCTGCTGACGGCGGTGGTCTGGCAGCGGTTCCACCGTACGAGGCTGGTCGACTGGCTGGGCTTCTTCAACGGCCGTCGGCTGGTGCCGATCCTGATGGCCTTCATCTGCGTGATCCTCGGGGTGCTGTTCGGGCTGCTGTGGCAGCCGGTGGGCGATGCGCTGACGGCGTTCGCGAAGCAGCTGATCGGTCTGGGCGCCTGGGGTGCGGGGATCTTCGGTGTCGCCAACCGGCTGCTGATCCCGATCGGGATGCACCAGTTCCTGAACACCTTCTTCTGGTTCCAGGCGGGTTCGTTCACCAAGCCGGACGGCACGGTCGTCCAGGGCGACCTGACCCGGTTCTTCGCCGGGGATCCGTCGGCGGGCCAGTTCATGTCCGGGTTCTTTCCGATCATGATGTTCGGACTGCCGGCCGCCGCGCTCGCCATCGCGCACTGCGCGCGCCCCGAGCACCGCAAGCGGGTGGCGGGACTGATGCTGTCGGTGGCGCTGACCTCGTTCGTCACCGGGGTGACCGAGCCGCTGGAGTTCTCCTTCATGTTCGCGGCGCCGCTGCTGTACGGGGCGCACGCGCTGCTGACCGGGGCGTCGATGGCGATCACCTGGGCGCTGGGGGTGCACGCGGGCTTCAGCTTCTCGGCGGGACTGATCGACTACGTGGTGAACTGGCACCTCGACACCAAGCCCTGGCTGATCATTCCGATCGGGCTCTGCTTCGCGGTGGTGTACTACGCGGTCTTCCGCTTCGCGATCACCGCGTTCGACATCCCGACCCCCGGGCGCGAGCCGGAGGAGCTGGAGGAGCAGGTCGAACAGCAGAACACCAAGGCGTAGCGGGGCAGTTGGCCGGTACGAGACGTTCCGCTCGTCTGCCTGGCACCGCCGGGACGATCGGTCGAGGGTCCTCGGAGTGTTGATCCGGGGGCCTTTCGACTGTTCCTTATCTCTTCCTCACCGTGCTACAACTGGTCTACACCACTGATGGTGTAGACCACACGGCCGCGCGCCCACAGCGTCGCATGCCGCGTTCCACTGGAGGAAGTTGATGTCCACCGCCGGCGCCGCCCCCGCGGCTGACAAGAAGCCCGCAGCGGAGCAGAAAAGCCTGGGCAGCCGCGCGATGGCCGTGCTGCAGCGTATCGGCCGCAGCCTGATGCTGCCCGTCGCGGTCCTGCCCGCGGGCGCGCTGCTGGTGCGGCTGGGCAACCCCGACATGCTGGGCCGTGACTCGTTCCCGGCGTTCATCACGAAGATCGCCGGCTTCATGGCCGCGGGTGGCAACGCCATCCTCGACAACATGCCGCTGCTGTTCGCCGTCGGCATCGCGATCGGTTTCGCCAAGAAGGCGGACGGCTCCACCGCGCTCGCCGCCGTCACCGGGTACCTGGTCTTCAAGAACGTGCTGGGCACCTTCACCGACTCCAACCTGCCGCAGGTCGCGCAGGTGGTGGACGGCAAGATAGTCATGGTCGACGCGGCCGTCGACGCGAAGGTCCTCGGCGGCGTCGTCATGGGCATCGTCGTCGCCCTGCTCTACCAGCGCTTCTACCGCACCAAGCTGCCCGACTGGGCGGGCTTCTTCGGTGGCCGCAGGCTCGTCCCGATCCTCGCCGCCTTCGCCGGCCTGGTCATCGGCGTCGTCTTCGGCTACATCTGGCCCGTACTCGGCTCGGGTCTGCACAACCTCGGCGAGTGGCTGGTCGGGTCGGGCGCCGTCGGCGCGGGCATCTTCGGCGTGGTCAACCGCGCGCTGATCCCCATCGGCATGCACCACCTGGTCAACTCGTTCCCCTGGTTCCAGGCCGGTACGTACGAGGGCAAGAGCGGCGACATCAACCGCTTCCTCGCGGGCGACCCGACGGCCGGACAGTTCATGACCGGTTTCTTCCCGATCATGATGTTCGCCCTGCCCGCGGCCTGCCTGGCGATTTACCACTGCGCCCGCCCGGAGCGCCGCAAGGTCGTCGGCGGCATGATGCTCTCGCTGGCCCTCACCGCGTTCGTCACCGGCGTGACCGAGCCGATCGAGTTCACCTTCATGTTCATCGCCCCGGTCCTGTACGCGATCCACGCCGTACTCACCGGTGTCTCCATGGCCCTGACCTGGGCACTCGGCATGAAGGACGGCTTCGGCTTCTCCGCGGGCGCCGTCGACTTCTTCCTCAACCTGGGGATCGCGACGAACCCCTGGGGCCTGGCGCTCGTCGGGCTGTGCTTCGCGGCGGTCTACTACGTGGTCTTCCGCTTCGCGATCGTCAGGTTCAATCTGCCGACGCCGGGCCGCGAGTCCGACGAGGAGCTGGCGGAGCTGCTCAAGGCGGAGGCGAAGTAGGGGTACGGGTGCGGGAGCCCGAGCGCTCCCGCGCCCCGCACGCTCCGTGGGCCCGGCCGTTGTCAGGAACGGTCGGGCCCACGGTCATGCGGCGGCGGTCGCGTCAGATCTCGTAGACCAGGCCGGGAGCGGCCAGCTCCGAGGGCCCGGCGTAGACCTCACGCGCGTCGGAGAGGTTCAGCTCGCCGTCCGTCCACGGCGGTACGTGCGTCAGCACCAGTCGGCGCGCCCGCGCCCGAGCGGCGTGCGCGCCGGCCTCCCGGCCGTTGAGGTGCAGGCCCTCGACGTTCTCCTTGCCGAAGGTGAAGGCCGCCTCGCAGAGAAAGAGGTCGGTGTCCTCGGCCAGCTCGACCAGTGCCTCGCTGGCCCCGGTGTCGCCGGAGTAGACGAGCGAGCGCCCGCCGTACTCGACCCGGATCCCGAACGTCTCGACCGGGTGTGCGACCTTCTCCGTGCGGACCGAGAAGGGGCCGATGTCGAAGGAGCCCGGCTTGAGCGTGTGGAAGTCGAAGACCTCGCTCATGGACTTCTCCGTGGGAGTGTCCGCGTAGGCCGTGGTGAGGCGCTGTTCGGTGCCCTCGGGCCCGTAGACGGGGATGGGGTCGCAGCGGCCGCCGTCGAAGCGGTAGTAGCGCGCCACGAAGTAGGCGCACATGTCGATGCAGTGGTCCGCGTGGAGATGGCTGAGGAAAATGGCGTCGAGGTCGTAGAGACCACAGTGGCGCTGCAGCTCGCCAAGGGCGCCATTACCCATGTCGAGGAGCAGCCGGAAGCCGTCGGCCTCTACGAGGTAGCTGGAGCAGGCGGAACCCACGGAGGGGAACGAGCCCGAACAGCCGACGACGGTGAGCTTCATGGAGCGTGAACCTCCGTGGCATGGAAGGGGGGCGACGGGGGTCGTGCGGTTTGACGAGCGTAAAGCGCGAAAGGGCTGGTCGCTCCTCCACGGTGGCCCTGTGTGGGGGAACTCACCCACGGTGTCACCGGTTCGGATGGCGCGAGGGCGTGGCACGCGCCGTACATCATGCCGCCCCGGATCCGCCCCCCCTGAGGCCCCCGGCGACCGCCACGCACGCCGCGGACCGGGCCGCGTCCGCGGCATCCCCGGAACGCGGCCCCCGGCCGGGATCCGGCACGGTCCGGACGAGAGGCTCTTACGCCCAGAGCTGGCCGTGCAGCGTCTCGATCGCCTCTTCCGTCGTCTCCGCCGTGTACACGCCGGTCGACAGGTACTTCCAGCCCCCGTCCGCGACGACGAACACGATGTCGGCGCTCTCCCCCGCCTTGACCGCCTTGCGGCCCACGCCGATCGCCGCGTGCAGCGCCGCGCCGGTCGAGACGCCGGCGAAGATGCCTTCCTGCCGCAGGAGTTCGCGGGTGCGGGTCACCGCGTCGGCCGAGCCGACGGAGAAGCGGGTGGTGAGGACGGAGGCGTCGTACAGCTCGGGGACGAAGCCCTCGTCGAGGTTGCGCAGCCCGTAGACCAGGTCGTCGTAGCGCGGCTCCGCGGCGACGATCTGGATGCCTTCGACGTGCTCGCGCAGATAGCGGCCGACGCCCATGAGGGTGCCCGTCGTGCCGAGGCCCGCCACGAAGTGGGTCACGGAGGGGAGGTCGGCGAGGATCTCGGGGCCGGTGGTGGCGTAGTGGGCGCCCGCGTTGTCGGGGTTGCCGTACTGGTAGAGCATCACCCAGGACGGGTTCTGCGCGGCCAGCTCCTTGGCGACCCGTACGGCGGTGTTGGAGCCGCCCGCCGCCGGGGACGGGACGATCTCGGCGCCCCACATGGCGAGCAGGTCGCGGCGTTCCTGGGAGGTGTTCTCCGGCATGACGCAGACGATGCGGTAGCCCTTGAGCTTGGCCGCCATGGCGAGCGAGATGCCGGTGTTCCCGCTGGTGGGCTCCAGGATGGTGCAGCCCGGGGTGAGGCGTCCGTCCTTCTCGGCCTGTTCCACCATGTGGAGCGCGGGCCGGTCCTTGATCGAGCCCGTCGGGTTGCGGTCCTCCAGCTTGGCCCAGATCCGTACGGTGTCCGAGGGGGACAGCCTGGGGAGCCGGACCAGGGGCGTGTTGCCGACCGCCGCCAGCGGGGAGTCGTACCGCATCAGGCCGTGTGCGCTTCGAGCGCGCCGCCGGCCACGGCCGGGAGGATGGTGACGGTGTCGCCGTCGGCGAGCTTGGTGGAGATGCCGTCGAGGAAGCGTACGTCCTCGTCGTTGAGGTAGACGTTGACGAAGCGGCGGAGCTGGTTGTCCTTGGCCGGGTCGACGAGGCGCTCCCGGATGCCCGCGTGCCGGGTTTCGAGGTCGGCGAAAAGCGCGGAGAGCGTGTCGCCGGTGCCGTTGACCGCCTTGGCGCCGTCGGTGTAGGTGCGGAGGATGGTCGGGATGCGGACCTCGATGGACATGGCGTGGGCTCCTGTCGGGAGGTGACGTGTCGGGCGCGCGGCTCGGCCCCCCGCGCGAGGGGTGTGGAGTGGTGCGGATCGCTGGTCGCGTGCGGCGGAGCGCGCCCGGGGCCGTGGCTCAGCCGGTGGCGCTGCCGGGACAGATGGCACTGGCGAGGCGGCACAGGTCGACGTGCAGCCGCGCGACGAGCAGCGGAGTGCTCGGCGTCTTGTCGCTCACGTCGTGGGGAACCATGCGGTCATCGTATCGATTCCCGGTCGGCGTCCGGGCAGGGGTGCTCGGATGGTGGACGGTGGACGTTCGGCTGGTGGACGCCGTCAGACGATCTCCACGTCCTCCTCGGAGACCTCGCCCTCGACGATGCGGTACGAGCGGAACTGGAAGGGGCCCGCGCCGTCGGTGTCGGCCGTGGAGACCAGGACGTAGTGGGCGCCGGGCTCGTTGGCGTAGGTGATGTCGGTGCGGGACGGGTACGCCTCGGTCGCGGTGTGCGAGTGGTAGATGATCACCGGTTCCTCGTCGCGGTCGTCCATGTCGCGGTAGAGCTTGAACAGATCCGCGGAGTCGAACTCGTAGAAGGTGGGCGAGCGCGCGGCGTTGAACATGGGGATGAACCGCTCGGCCCGTCCGCTCCCGGCGGGGCCCGCGACCACGCCGCACGCCTCGTCGGGGTGGTCGGCGCGGGCGTGCGCGACGATCTGGTCGTGCAGGGCCTGGGTGATGGTCAGCATGGGGAAAATATTAGACCGGGCGGTGCGAGGGGCCCGAGCGCGGCGACGGCCCGGGACCGGAGTCCTGGGCCGTCGCGGGTGCTGCGTGAACGGGTCGTACGTGGGCGGGTGCTGCGTGAACGGGTGGTGCGTGGGCGGGGGTGCTGCGTGGGCGGGGCTTGCGGGTCTACCGCTGCTCGGCCGTGGCCGCGTACTCCGTTTCGGGGCCGCCCGCGGTCGGGGACCCGGCGCGCTTGAGGTACTGCCAGCCCGCGCCCAGGACGACGGCCCAGACCGCGCCGACGTAGAGGGAGACCCGCGCGTCCTCGTCCAGGGCGATCAGGACGGTGACGAAGCCGAGGAAGCAGACCGCGACCCAGCTGAAGAGCGCGCCGCCGGGCGCCGGGAACGACGAGGGCGGCAGGACACCGGCCTCGGCCCCGCGGCGGTAGCGGATGTGGCTGATGAGGATCATCATCCAGGTCCAGATGCCCGCGGCGGTGGCCACGGAGGTCACATAGCCGAAAGCTTTCTCCGGAACGATGTAGTTGAGGATCACCCCGATGCCCATGAGGGCGACGGAGACGCTGATCCCGACCGCCGGGGTCCTGCGGGAGTTCAGCCTGCTGAAAGCTTTCGGCGCCTCGTTGTTGGCGGCGAGATTGCGCAGCATCCGGCCGGTGGAGTACATCCCGGAGTTGCAGGAGGAGAGCGCGGCCGTCAGGACGACGAAGTTGACGATGCCCGCCGCGAGCGGGATGCCCATCTTCTCGAAGGCGTGCACGAAGGGGCTCTCACCGGCCGAGAACTCGGTCCACTTGACGACCGCGAGGATCACGCTGAGCGCGCCGACGTAGAAGACGATGATGCGCCAGGGCAGCGTGTTGATGGCCTTGGGGAGGGTCTTCTCCGGGTTCTCCGACTCGCCCGCGGTGACGCCGACCAGTTCGACGGCGAGGTAGGCGAACATCACGCCCTGGAGCGTCATCAGGCTGGAGCCGATGCCGTTCGGGAAGACACCCTCGTGGGCCCAGAGGTTGGAGGCGGACGCGGTGTCACCGGCCTCCGAGAAGCCGAGCGTGAGGACGCCGAGGCCGATGACGATCATGCCGATGATGGCGGTGACCTTGATCATCGAGAACCAGAACTCGACCTCGCCGAAGATCTTCACCGAGATCAGGTTGACCCCGAAGAGCACCACGAGGAAGACCAGCGCGCTCACCCACTGCGGGATGCTCGGGAACCAGAAGTGGATGTAGATGGCGGCGGCGGTCAGCTCGGCCATGCCGGTGACCACCCACATCAGCCAGTACGTCCAGCCGGTGGCGAAGCCGAAGAAGGGCCCGAGGAACTCGCGGGCGTACTCCGCGAAGGAGCCCGAGACCGGCCGGTAGAGGAGCAGCTCGCCGAGCGCGCGCATGATGAAGAAGATCACGACGCCCGCGAGGGCGTACATGAGGATGATGCTGGGGCCGGCCTTGGCGATGTTCGCTCCGGCGCCCATGAAGAGACCGACGCCGATGGCGCCGCCGATGGCGATCATCTGGACCTGGCGGCTGCCGAGTCCGCGCTCGTACTCCTCTTCCGGCGCGTTCGCGCCGGTGGGGCCGCCTGCGGCGCCGTCGTCGGGATGGTCCCTGTCGACCTGCGCTGAGGTCATGGTCGTGTTGCCTTTCTCCACACCGCTCCGCGCCGCTCTCGTCGGCCGCGGACCAGTTCCTGATCCCCCCGGATATGGATGGAGTGCCACCGGCGGTCGGCCGGCGAAGGCACCCCCGGGGACAGGGGTGGCGTCCCCGGGGGGTCGTGAAGATTTATCACGGCGGCAACAGTCACCCGCGGAGACGACTGTGGCGCAGCCCACAGGAAAATACGGACAAATCAATCACGCCACCACAAGGGTCGATCATGTGGTGATGTGATCGTTATGTTGAATTGAGCCTTATCTGAGGATATGAATAGATTCTCTTGGGGTCGCGTTACGACGCGCTGCCTACGCCATCAGCGTTTCGACGAGCGTCTCCTGGAGCGCGCCGAGCCACAGGTACGCCATCACCATCGGCTTGCGCGGGTCGGAGTCGGGCAGCCGGTACAGCTCGCCGCCCTCGTCCTCGTCGGTGACCTCCAGCCGCGTGCCGATCGTCAGCCGCAGGTCGTTGAGCGCGCCGAGCCAGTGCCGGCAGTCCTCGGCGGTGAGCTTGAGCACCGCGCCGCCCTCGCCCGTCGGGGTGAGCGCGTCGAGCGTACGGACGAGGGCCATGCCGTCCTCGCGCTTGCGGTCGCGCAGGTCGTTCTCCGTGAAGCGCCTGAACTCGGAGGAGTACTCGCGCAGTTCGTCGTCGTCATCCCCGTACGCGTCCGGGAAGAGCCGGGCGAGCGCCGGGTCGGCGGGCGGCTCGCTGGGGCCCGGGGTGAAGAGGGAGGCCAGCGGGTCCTCGCCCCTGGCGGGCTCGTCACCGGGCCCGATCAGCTCCAGCAGCTGCACGGCCAGGGAGCGCAGAATCGAGATCTCGACCTCGTCGAGCGCGACGGCGGCGCCGCCGCCCGGGATCGCCTCGAAGGTCCCGGCCATCAGACGCGGTCCTGCGAGAGGGTCGCCCAGAGCCCGAATCCGTGCATCGCCTGCACATCGCGCTCCATCTCCTCGCGACTGCCGCTGGAGACGATCGCACGGCCCTTGTGGTGGACGTCGAGCATCAGCTTGTGCGCCTTGTCCTTCGAATAGCCGAAATAGGTCTGGAAGACATAGGACACGTAACTCATGAGGTTGACCGGATCGTTGTGGACGATCGTCACCCACGGCACATCGGGCTCGGGGACCGCGAAGGTCTCCTCGGCCGATTCGGGGCGTTCGATCTCAGTCGGAGCAACACTCACGGTTCGGGACGACCTTCTTCTCTGCCGGGACCTGCCGGGACCTACGGGGGCCGTGCCCCACGAGACCCATGCTGCCACTCTGAGTGGCCCCTCGCACAAACACCGGTCTCAGGACCGGACTCGAAATCGTCACTCTGACGAGTATTCGGGGGTAGCATCTTCGTATGAACACTGGGGATCTTGAGCTGCGCCGGGTGGGCGTGCCGTCCACCGCGCTCTTCACCGACCAGTACGAGCTGACGATGCTCCAGGCGGCCCTGCGTGCCGGGACGGCCGACCGCCGCTCGGTCTTCGAGGTCTTCACCCGGCGCCTGCCCGAGGGGCGCAGGTACGGGGTGGTGGCGGGCACCGGGCGGGTGCTGGAGGCCGTGCGGAACTTCCGCTTCGACGCCGATCTGCTGGCCTTCCTGCGGGACAAGGACATCGTCGACGGCCCGACGCTCGACTGGCTCGATTCGTACCGCTTCAGCGGCGACATCTGGGGCTACCCGGAGGGGGAGGTGTACTTCCCCGGCTCGCCGATCCTGCGGGTCGAGGGCACCTTCGCCGAGTGCGTGCTGCTGGAGACCATGATCCTGTCGATCCTCAACCACGACTCGGCGATCGCCGCCGCCGCCTCGCGGATGGCGTCGGCGGCCGGTGGGCGCCCGCTGATCGAGATGGGCGCGCGCCGTACGCACGAGCTGGCGGCCGTCGCGGCGTCCCGCGCGGCGTACGTGGGCGGCTTCGACACCACCTCCGACCTGGCGGCCGGTTTCCGCTACGACATCCCGACGGTGGGCACCAGCGCGCACGCCTTCACCCTGCTGCACGACAGCGAGCGCGACGCGTTCCGGGCGCAGGTCGACTCGCTCGGCCGGGGGACGACGCTGCTGGTCGACACGTACGACGTGGCCGAGGCCGTACGGACCGCCGTGGAGATCGCGGGGCCCGAGCTGGGCGCCGTCCGTATCGACTCGGGTGATCTGCTGCTGGTCGCGCACCGGGTACGGCAGCAGCTCGACGAGCTGGGCGCGGTGAACACCAGGATCGTGGTCACCTCGGACCTGGACGAGTACGCCATCGCCTCGCTGGCGGCGGCGCCGGTGGACGCGTACGGCGTCGGTACCCAGCTGGTCACCGGCAGCGGGCACCCCACCTGCTCCATGGTCTACAAGATCGTCGCCCGCGCGACGTCCTCGGACCCGAAGGCTCCGCTGCACCCGGTGGCGAAGAAGTCGCTGGGCGGCAAGACCTCGATCGGCGGCCGCAAGTGGGCGGCGCGCCGACTGGACGCGGAGGGGCGTGCCGAGGCCGAGGTGATCGGCACCGGTCCCGTACCCCCTGAGCTGCTGGACCAGCAGCTGCTGGTGGAGCTGGTCAAGGGCGGCGAGATAGCGGCGCCCGAGCCGCTGGACACGGTGCGTGAGCGCCATATCGCGGCACGTGCGGGGCTGCCGATGTCGGCGGTGCAGCTGTCGCGCGGCGAGCCCGTTATCCCGACGGAGTACATGTGAGCGACCACGTGTGAGCCGCGTGAGGCGGTGGTAGCAGTTGTTCAACCCCCTCCGCAAGGGGGCCCGGCCGGGCCCGGCACCGGCTCCGCACCCTCGTCCCGCTCCGGCTCACCCGTCGCTCCGCACCCTCGTCCCGCTCCGGCTCACCCGTCGCTCCGTCCCGCTCCTCCGTCCTCTCCCGTCCCCACCCCCGACCCCCACTAGCCGAAGGATCACCGTCATGCACCGCGCATTGATCGTCGTGGACGTCCAGAACGACTTCTGTGAGGGCGGCAGTGTCGCGGTGACGGGGGGTGCCGAGGTCGCCGCCGCCATCACCGATCTGGTCGGCCGGGCGACCCCCGCCTACCGGCACGTGGTCGCCACCCGTGATCACCACATCGACCCGGGCGCGCACTTCGCCACTCCCCCGGACGTCCCCGACTTCGTGAACAGCTGGCCGGTGCACTGCGTCGCCGGTACGGAGGGGGGCGGCTTCCACCCGAACTTCGCCCCGGTCGTCGCCTCCGGCGCCATCGAGGCGGTCTTCGACAAGGGTGCCTACGAGGCGGCGTACAGCGGCTTCGAGGGCGCCGACGAGAACTCCGTGGGGCTGGCGCGGTGGCTGCGCGAGCGGGAGGTCACCGAGGTCGACGTGGTCGGCATCGCGACGGACCACTGCGTGCGCGCCACCGCGCTGGACGCCGCCCGCGAGGGCTTCGCCACGCGCGTGCTGCTGGATCTGACGGCGGCGGTGGCCAAGGAGACCACGGAGCGCGCGCTGAAGGAGCTGCGCGCGGCCGGCGTGGAGCTGACCGGCACGCCGGTGCTCGGTCCGTAGGACGGGCACCGGCGCCGCGCGAGCGGGCCGGGATCAGCCGCCCATGACCTGCTTGCGGAACTCGTCCATGGGCATCGTCTCGGACGGCACGGTGATCGTGTTCCGCTGCCCGAACTTCCCGTACGTGGTGGTGCTGGTCAGGCCGTCCCGGACGGAGTCCATCCGCAGGAGGTACGGGGTGCCCTCGGCGGCCACGTGGTACGTGTCGGACGTGCCGCTGACCGAGATGGTGAGGGCCACCGTCTTCTCGCCGTCGACCTCGGCGTTCTTGTCCTTGGCGAAGGTCGCGCTCTCGTCGATGCGGTAGTAGGCGTCGCAGCCCTGGCCGGTCTCGTTGGTCACGTACACGTCGGCGAGCCGGTCGGGCACGGTGATCTTCTGGCCGGACTGCTCCACGCTCGTCGCCAGCAGGGGCGCGCTGATGAAGTTCTTGCCGCCCTTGCAGTAGATCTCGCCGGATCCGGCCTTGCCGCTCGACTTCATGCGCAGCCCCTGCTCGGGGTCGGACCAGGTCTCCTGGGTGCCGCCGCCGAGCGCGGTGGAGGTGCCGGAGCCGTGGAAGGCCGTCTCCCGCATGGCCTTGTTGACCTCCTTGACGAGGTCACCGGCCTTCTCGTACGAGGCGGCGTTCTTGTCGGAGCCGCTGCCGGAGCCGCTCCCGGAGCCATCGCCCGAGCCGCCGCCGCAGCCGGTCACGGCGGTCGCGGCGGTGAGCAGTGCGGCCGTGACGATCAGCGGGCGGAGGAGGGCGGCCGGTCGGCGGGTGTTACGCACAGGTGATCCCCGGAATCCTGTCAGTGACGGTTTGCTGGTCAGCGGGTCAACCTAGCAAGTCCGTACCGGCTCCGTCACTCCGCGTACGAGGGGACGGGCGGGCCAGGGGCGGGTCAGTGGGCGGGCGCGTGCGGCCTGAGCAGGGCACGTATCGGCTGCCAGAGCTGCTCGCCGCACTGCGGGGTGGTGCGCCAGAGCAGGCCGTCCGGGTGATGCAGTACGGCGGTGATCTCGTCCGGCGTCGGCGGCTCCGCGTTGCCGCGCAGATAGACCGCCCGCAGTCCGAGGTTGCGCAGCCTGGTCAGGGCGCGCGCCCGGTTCACCGCGTGCACGAGGACGCGCACCGTACCGCCTTCGGCCGTGGGTCTGGGCAGCGTCACCGCCACCACCACCTTGCCGTTCGGGAGCCTGCTGAAGCCTCCGCCTGCCATCCGTTTCATCTCCCCCGCGAGCTGTCCTGAGACATGCCGTGAGACATCGTGTCAATAAGAGATCCGTAGGAGGCACCTAAACACGATCGGCCGCCGCCCGCTAGGGGGCGACGGCCGATCACGGCTTTGAGCTGCGATTACCTTGGGTTACTTGCCGGACTTACCTACCTTGACCGTCATCGTCTGCCCATCCAGCGGCTGGCTGACGATGCTGATCTTGGTGTTGGTGTCAGGAACCTTGACGCTCGCGCGCGGGTTCTCGGCGTACCAGTAGGTGCCCTTGCGGTCGTCGAAGACCGGCGCCCCCAGCCGCGGCGCGATCCTGGTCGCCACGTCCGCCTTGTGCAGCGTCAGACCGGCGGTCGGCCACCAGCTGAACGTCGAGTCGTACGACTGGATCCGGCTGCGCATCAGCGTGCCGTCGGACCACTTCAGCGGCTTGGCGTGGGCGTCGATCGGCAGGACCAGGCCCTCGCCCTCGTGCTGGCTGGTGTTGTTGTCCTTCTGCGAGGTGTCCCACAGCCAGATCAACAGGCCGTTCTGGTAGGCGAAGTGCTCGACCTTGCCGTCGTTCGGCGCCGTGAAGCCGAAGTTGTACGGGCCGGTCTTGAGGGTCTTGTCGTACGAGACGTACTGCCGGTTCTCGGCGATGTAGTACTGGTCGTAGTCCTCGGTGAACGACTCGCCGATCCGCGAGAAGCCCTTCGGGGTCCAGCCCGCGTCGTCCGTCTCGGCGTTGTCGGTGAAGACCGGCGCGCCGTCGGCCGTCAGCGTGATGGCGTCCGCGGTGAAGCCGTGGCCGCTCACGCCGCCGTCGGTCTGGTAGCGGAAGCGCAGGTCGATCTGCTGTCCCGCGTAGGCGTCCAGCGGGAAGACGAGCTTCTTGTACGCGCCCGAGACACCGGTGAGCACCGGCTTGTCGGCCGCGTCGCGCGGGAGCGCCACGCCGTCGGCCGTGCCGTCGACCGGGGTGTAGCTGGCACCGCCGTCCGTGGAGACCTCCGTGTAGAGGAAGTCGTAGTCGGCCTCGATGTCCCACCAGCCCTGGAGTTCCAGCGCCGCGCCCGACTTGCCGGTCAGGTCGACCGGCCGGGTGAGGGTGTTCTTGAGGTCGTCACCCATCCCGCTCCACCACTGCTTGGAACCCTCGGCGGGCTTCACGACGGTGGTGGTCTTCGTCTTCTTCGGCAGCTCCACCAGGAGCGCCTGCGGGTTCTTGGTGTTGTACGCCGAGACGCCCAGCTTGTGGGTGGAGGCGGTGGCCGCCTTGGCCTCGGCGTAGTCGAGCCAGCCGAGCTGGAGCTTGTCCCAGGCGGTCATGTCGCCGGGCATGTCACCGATGGCGTCCTTGCCGGTGCCGAGCCAGGAGCCGGAGGACATCAGCGTCCAGAACGCGGTGGAGTTCTCGCCGCCCGCCGTGTCGTACAGGTCGGGCAGGCCGAGGTCGTGGCCGTACTCGTGAGCGAAGACGCCGAGTCCGCCGTTCTCCGGCTGCATCGTGTAGTCGCCGACCCAGATGCCGGTGTCCCCGAACTGCGCGCCGCCGGCCTTGTTGTCCGAGGGGCCGGTGGAGCCCGCGTCGGTGCCGTACGCGTACCAGCGGTGCGCCCACAGGGCGTCGGTGCCCTGGGCGCCGCCGCCCGCGGACTCGTCCTCACCGGCGTGGACGATCTGGAAGTGGTCGATGTAGCCGTCGGGCTCGTTGAAGTCGCCGTCGTTGTCGTAGTCGTACCGGTCCCACTGGTCGTACTCCGAGAGGATTTCCTTGATCTCGGCGTTCGACTTGCCCTGCGCCTTCTGGTCCTCCGTCCAGGCGTTGACGCCGTCGCGGACCAGGTCCCAGACGTTGGCGCAGTTGCTGGAGCCGCAGTAGTTGGAACCGTAGCGCGCTTCGTTCCAGGGGACCTTGACCCAGTCGGAGACCTGGCCGTCGACCGAGTAGCGCCCGGAGGACGTCTTCTCGTAGTAGGTCTTCAGGGACTCCTTCTGCCGGCCCTTGGCGTCCTTGCCCTGGCCGAAGTAGAGGTCCTGGAAGTGCCCCTGGCTGTAGTCGACCTGCCAGGCGGTGGAGTTGTCGACCTTGCGGTCGGGCTCCGCTATCTCGTTGTGCAGGGGGCCGGGCGTGCCGCCGTACTTCACGACGGGCGGCAGCGGGCCGTTGGGGCCCTGCGGGGTGTACATCGTGGTGTCGTCGACCTGGTCGCCGAACTCCACGAGGATGGTGAAGATCTTGTCGGTCTTCTCGCGGCCCAGCTCGACGTACTTCTTGTCGTCGAGCTTGACGACCTGGGAGCCGCCGCGCTTCTGGACCGCGGCGTCGCCGGAGATGACCTGCTGGAGCGCGGCCTCGCGCTGCTTCGACTGCTGCTTGCTGAACGGGCCGTCCAGGTCGTGTTCGACCTCGCCCTTCTGCGGCGCCGGATCGCGGCGCTCGATTGCCGTGGGGGCGGCGGAGCCGGCCGGGCCGTCCTGAGCCTGGGCCGTCGTGACGCCCGAAGCCGTGGCGGCGGTCGCGGCCAGCGCCACGATCACCGCGGACACTCGTCTTGCCCGTCGATTGCTGATCACTTGAAGGTTGTCCTCCCCGGCGCACGCGGAACACGGACCGGAAGTGGGGGATCCGCGCGCGTAGACGCGTCATAAGTGACGACATTGGACCGGAGTTGAGGGAGAAAAGACAGTCCTTGACTTGCACCGGTCAACTGCACTATGCGCCTGTCGAGTTCCGCTATGCGGACATGGCGTCAAGCCCGGATGAATCAGGACAACGGGAAGACATTTTCGGCCAGTTGCCCAAGCGGAATGACTCGGTGCGCCCCCCGTGCACCGGCACCATGGGTGAGGCGGCGCTTACTTCTCGTTCCTCTCGGGCATCCACCGTCGTAGAGTCGCCTGACAGTGCGAACGCCCGGCCCCACGCCGCGCGGACGTCCTGCGGGCAACGCGTGATCCATGTGCGCGACAAGCGAGAGACCGATACGCGAGACACTCCGAAGATCCCCACAACAGACCCCCAAAACGATGTTCCGAGGGACGGATTCCGCCATGCCGCGTCCGACTGCCGCACAGCTCGCCTACGGTTCCGCCACCATCGTCTGTTCCGCGATCGTCATGCTCCTGCTCTCCGGCACCACCACGGGCGTCGGTGCGGCGCTGGTCGGAGTCGCGGCGCTCGCCCTGGGGCTCATCGTGGCCGTGATCCTCCCGCTGCCCGGCCGCGGCAAGACGCGGCCCCCGCGCAGCCAGGGCGCCTCCCGCGCCCAGGGCACCTCGCAGGGTGCCTCCCCCACGGGACGGAACGGAACGGCCGAGGCGACGGCCCACCTGCCGGGCCGGGGCCCCTCCCCCGCCGGGAGCGAGACCCGGATCGGCCGGCCGCACTCAGTGCGCCGCTGAGCCCGCCGGGACATCCGTCACGACGACCGTCCTCGCCGCCTTGTCGTGCAGGCCCTGCCGGTAGGGCCTGCTCGCCAGGATCGTCGCGATGATGATGATCCACCAGAGCAGGAAGCAGCAGATCAGCGCGGGCAGCCAGAGCACGGCCGCGCGCAGCAGCGAGGCGTTGGTGTCCGGTACGGCGCCGTTGTTCAGCATCGCGACGCGGATCTTCATCCAGCGCTTGCCGAGGGTCTGCCCGTACTTCTTCGTCATATAGGTGTCGTAGCCGACGTACGCGACGATGGAGATCAGCGACCAGATCCAGTGGCGGCCGGTGTTCACCTGGTTGGTGACGTTGTCCCACTGGCCATTGCCGTTGGTCGACCCCCAGGCGCCCCCGGTGAACCCGGAGATGATCGCCAGCGGGATGAAAATGATCAGTACGTCGATGATCCGCGCGATCAGCCGCTTCCCGAACGGTGCGAGCGGCGGCATCCCGGCGAGCGGATCCGTACCGCCGTACGGGGAGCCCCCATAGGGGGAACCGCCGTACGGAGCGCCTCCGTACGGCGAGCCCCGGTCGGCGTTCGGGTCATGGCCCGCCCCCGGGGGCGGGCCCCCCTGGCCCCCGTAGGGGGAACCGGGCGGCGGAGGGCCGTGCGGGGGCACGTACGGGGGCTCGTGCGGGGTGCTTCCCGGTCCCTCGGACGGTGGCGGCTTCTTGAGGAACGGGTCGTCCTCGGGCGGCTGGCCGGGCGGCGGCTGATCGTTGCTCATGGGGGCAGTGCACCCCGACGGCCACAGGCCCGCAACGGCATGACGGCCGTTCGGAGGAACGTGGGGTGGGGGGTAGAGAAACGTGGACGTGGGTGTGGGGTGCGCGGTAGTGGTGTGGGGTGGCCCGGCTCCGGCTCAGCGGCTGACGGTGTGGTGCTGGTGGGGATTCATGCCCCGCTGGTCACCACTCGTGTCAGTCTGCGGGTCAGTA
>NZ_QQNA01000152.1 GCF_003346515.1 Streptomyces corynorhini | reverse complement strand
ACCACCAGCCTCGAACACCGCACCCCGACCATCAACAGGCCCGGAGACCTCCTCCGGAGCCTCCTCCAGCACCTCCACAGGCGCCACCACAGGCGCCTCCTCCAACACCACATGCGCGTTCGTCCCACTCACCCCGAACGACGACACACCCGCCCGACGCGGACGACCCCCACCACCAGGCCACTCCACCGCCTCCGTCAACAACGACACCGCCCCCGTGGACCAATCCACATGGGAGGACGGGGCGTCGATGTGCAGCGTCCGGGGCAGCACATCGTGCTGCATGGCCAGCACCATCTTCATCACACCGGCCATACCGGACACGGTCTGGGTGTGCCCGATGTTCGACTTCACGGAGCCGACGAGGAGGGGCCGGTCGTCCGGCCGGTCCTGCCCGTACGTGGCGAGCAGCGCCTGCGCCTCGATGGGGTCGCCGAGGCGCGTACCGGTGCCGTGCGCCTCTACGACGTCGACCTCGGAGCCGCTGACCCCGGCGTCGGCGAGGGCGGCCCGGACCACTCGTTGCTGAGCGGGGCCGTTGGGAGCGGTGAGTCCGTTGCTGGCGCCGTCCTGGTTGATGGCCGAGCCGCGGATCACAGCGAGCACGGGGTGACCGTTGCGGCGGGCGTCGGAGAGCCGCTCCAGCAGCAGCACGCCTGCCCCCTCCGCGAGCGAGAAGCCGTCGGCGGCCTCCGCGAAGGGCTTGCAGCGACCGTCCGGGGCAAGGCCGCGCTGGCGGCTGAAGCCGACGAACGGCGCCGGGTCGGCCATGACCATCGCGGCTCCGGCGAGGGCCATCGAGCACTCGCCCGAACGCAGCGACGCGAGCGCCATGTGCAGGGCGACGAGAGAGGAGGAGCAGGCGGTGTCGATGCTGACGGCGGGCCCTTCCAGGCCGAGCACGTAGGAGACGCGTCCTGAGGCGACGGCCGTCGAGGCGCCGGTGACGAGGTAGCCCTCGGTGCCGTCGGCCGCGCGGCGGAGGAGGGCACCGTAGTTCTGGTCGGTGAGGCCGGTGAAGACACCGGTGCTGGTGCCGCGCAGGGTGCGGGGATCGATACCGGCCCGTTCGAAGGTCTCCCAGGAGGTTTCCAGGAGCAGCCGTTGCTGGGGGTCCATCGCCGCCGCCTCGCGCGGGGAGATACCGAAGAAGCCGGGGTCGAAGTGGCCCGCGTCGTGCAGGAAACCGCCGTGCCGGACGTAGCTGGTGCCTGACCGGTCGGGGTCGGGGTCGTAGAAGCCGGCCGTGTCCCAGCCGCGGTCGGTGGGGAAGCCGCTGATGACGTCCTCGCCGTCGATGACGACGCGCCAGAAGTCTTCGGGGGACGCGATGCCGCCGGGATAGCGGCAGCCCATGGCGACGATGACGACGGGGTCGTCGTCGGCCGCGCCGCGCGGGCTCGTGCGGGCGGGGGTGTGTTCGGTCCTGTCGGCCGGTACGGGGCCGTCGCGGAGCGCCAGTTGGCGCAGGTGGGCGGCGAGCGCGAGCGGTGTGGGGTGGTCGAAGACCACGGTTGTGGCGATGCGCAGGCCGGTACGGGCGGTGAGGCGGTTGCGCAGTTCGACGGCGCTCACCGAGTCGAAGCCCAGCTCCTTGAAGGCGTACGCGGCGTCGACGGCGTCGGGTGAGTCGTGGCCGAGTACACCGGCGGCCTCGGCCACGACCAGGCCCTGGACGAAGCGGTCCCGGTCGGTGGCGGGCAGTGCGGCGAGCTGCCGCGCGAGGGACGTTTCGGCCGTGTCGGCCTGGTCGGCGGTGCGGCGGGTCCCGCCGGACTCGGGGGCCTTCGGTTCGAGGCCGGCGACGAGGGGCGCGGGGCGGACGGCGCTGAACACCGGTACGAACCGGGCCCAGTCGACGTCCGCGACCGATATCACCGTGTCGTCGTGGTCGAGGGCGTCCTGAAGGGCGACCATGGCCGGTTCCGGGGCGATGACGGGGATGCCGCGGCGGCGCAGCGGGTCGCGCAGCTCCTCGGCGATCATGCCGCCGCCGTCCCAGGGGCCCCAGGCCACCGAGGTGACGCGCAGTCCGCGCGTGCGGCGGGCGTGCTCGGCGAGTGCGTCGAGGGTGGCATTGGCGGCGGCGTACGCGGCGTGGTCGGCAACGCCCCACACTCCGGAGATGGAGGAGAAGAGGACCAGCGCGTCGGTCTCGGCCGGGTCGAGCAACTCGGAGAGGTGCCGGGCACCCTCGACTTTGCCGGAGGCGACCTCGGCGAACGCGGCGGTGTCGAGGTCGGCGAGCGCGCCGAGAGTGCCCACACCTGCGGCGTGCACGACTGTACGGACGGTGCGTCCGTCCGCACGCAGGGAGTCGAGCAGACCGGCGAGTGCGGCACGGTCGGCGACATCGCAGACGGCCACGGTCAACCGGGCTCCCAGCGCGTCGATTTCGCCTCGCAGGTCTGCCAGGTGCGCGTCGTCGGTCGCGTCCCGGCGTCCGACCAGGACCACTTCCTCGGCTCCGCCGCGCGCCAGCCACCGGGCCACATGCGCGCCGAGGGCACCTGTCCCCCCGGTCACGAGCACGGTGCCGCGCGGCGACCACCTGCGCCCGCTCGGCTCCGCCGACGACAGCGGGGCGGGTACGAGACGCCGTACGAAGGTCTGGTGCGCGCGGAGCGCCACCTGGTCCTCGATGCCGTCGCCTGCACGGCGGGCGAGTACGGCGCAGAGCGCGTCGGCGTCACGGCGGCCGAGCGTGGCCGGGGCGTCAGGGGCGGAGGGCAGGTCGATCAGGCCGCCCCAGCGCTCGGGGAACTCCAGCGCGGCGACTCGGCCGAGGCCCCAGACGGCCGCCTGCGCGGGCCGCAGCACCGGCTCGTGGTCGCCGACGGCGACGGCTCCCCGTGTGACACACCACAGCGGCGCACTCGCACCGGCCCGGCCGAGCGCTTGGAGGAGGTGGACGGTGAGGGCCGCTCCTGTGGGCAGCACCGGGTGGTCGGGCAGCGGCGTCTCGTCCAGCCCGAGGAGCGACACCACACCGGCGAGGGACTGCGCGCTTTCGGCCAGCACGCCGTGCAACGCGGTGTCCAGAGCATCGGACTCGGCGTGCCGCGAGGAGAGCGCGACGACGCGTACGGTGGCGCCGTGGCGGGTGAGGGCGTCGGCCACGGCACCGACGGCATCCCGTTCCGCCTCGGACGCGACGAGCAGCCACTCCCCCTCCGGCGCAACGGCCACAACATCCCGGCCGACCGGACGCCAGAGCACCCGATACCGCCAGCCATCCACCACCGACCGCGCCGACTGCCCCAACCGCCAATGCGACAGCACCGGCAGAGCATCCGCCAACACCCCACCATCGGACAACCCCAACGTCTCCGCCACGGCACCCAGATCCTCGCGCTCCACCGCCGCCCAGAAACGAGCATCCACCACCGACTGAGACGACTCCCCCACCCCAACGGCAGGAACCGTCCGCTCCAACCAATACCTCCGACGCTGGAAGGCGTACGTCGGCAGCTCGACGGTGGTGCCGTCCTGACCGGCAAGAACAGCCGTCCAGTCCACGGGAACACCCCGCACCCACGCCTCAGCCAACGACGTCAGGAAACGCCCACTACCCCCATCATCACGACGCAGCGTGCCCACCACCACCGCGTCCGCGGCAGCCTCCTGTACGGCCATGCCCAACACGGGATGCGAACTGACCTCGACGAACGCGCCGAAACCCTGCCCGGCCAGACTCTCCACCGCCTCAGCAAACCGCACCCGCTGACGCAAATTCCGATACCAATAACCGCCGTCGAGTTCAGCCGTATCCACAAACGCGGCCTCAGTCGTCGAGAAGAACGGCACCCCACCCACCCGAGGAACAACCGGCGCCAACACCTCCGCCAACTCGCCCTCAAGCGCCTCCACATGCCACGTGTGTGACGCATAATCCACCGGGACCCGCCGCACCCTCACCTCATCCAACTCACACCGCGCCACCAACTCATCCAACGCGTCCGCGTCACCCGCCACCACCACAGAACCCGGACCATTCACCGCAGCCACATCAATACGCCCCACCCACCCCGCCAGCAGCTCTTCAACCTCCGCCA
>NZ_QQNA01000151.1 GCF_003346515.1 Streptomyces corynorhini | reverse complement strand
CTCCGCCCCGGCCGCCGCCGCCCCGGCCCCGTCCGCCGTCGGCTCCCGCA
Source organism: Streptomyces corynorhini (assembly GCF_003346515.1). Lineage (GTDB taxonomy): Bacteria > Actinomycetota > Actinomycetes > Streptomycetales > Streptomycetaceae > Streptomyces > Streptomyces corynorhini. The sequence goes on along the minus strand of NZ_QQNA01000151.1, from coordinate 22,734 downwards.
CCCACGGGGGACAGCGGCCGCTGACCATCGCACCGGCCCTGGCGGCGCTGCGGACCGCGTGCGGCACCGACCTGGCCCAACTGGTCCTCGCCGACCCGTCGGCGCTCCTGCCCGACCGCGCCCCCTCCCGACCGCCACTGCGGCACGCGCCGTCGCACGCGCCACGCCCCACCACGCAACCCCCTTTCCCCGTAGCGGACATGGCGGACGCCGCGTCCGGCAGCGCACGGGTGGTGCGGGAGCTGCTGGCGCGGACGCTCGACATACCGGCCTCCGCCGTCGGCGACGACGTACCGTTCCTCTCGCTCGGACTGGACTCGCTGGGCGCGGTCGACCTCGTCAAGCGACTCGAACGCGCGACAGGGCGGTCCTTGCCCGTCACGCTCTTCTTCGAATACCGCACCGTGCGCGAACTCGCCGCGCACCTGGACTCGGACCCCACCGCGTCACCCGCACCGGAGCGGGTGCGGGCACCCGCCACCACCCCCGGACCGGACCACGCGCCCTTCGCGCTGACCCCCGTACAGACGGCCCTGCACACCAGCAGCCTGCTGCATCCGGCCGTCCCGGCCCGCGGCCATCTGCGCATGACGGTCCGCGGTCCCCTGGACACCGAGGTGCTCGGCCGGGCGCTGGCCGCCCTGGCCGAACGCCACGGCATGCTGCGCGTACGGATCGAGGACCCGGGCACGGGGCCGGTGCAGCGCCTGGCACCGGCCGCGCCGCTGTCCGTCTGGTACGAGGTCCGCGCGTGCCCGGCCGAGCGGCTGGCCGAGGTGGAGGCGGAGCTGTGCAACCAGCCCTTCGACCTGACCGCGCGCCCGCCCGTGCGGGCCGTGCTGCTCCGTGAGGGACCGACGCTCGCGCATCTGACACTGGTGGCCCATCACGCGGCGGTGGACGGATACAGCCTGAACATCCTGGCCGAGGAGCTGTGGTCCTCGTACACCGCGCTGTGGCGGGGGGAGAACCCGGGCCGGGAGCCGCGGGCGCCGAGCTTCGCGGCGTACGTCGCGAGCGGCGCCCGTACCACCGGTACCCCCGTGTCCGACGCGGACCGCCGCTACTGGGCCGAACGCCTGGCCGCGCGCGGGGAACCGCTGCGGCTGCCCTACGACGGCGATCCCGACGCGCCCGCCTCCGGTCCGCTCGCGCAGCACCACGGCGCGCTCGACGCGCCCCTGACCGCGGGCCTGGAGCGGCTGGCCGCCGCGCACGACGTGTCCCTGTTCCACCTGCTGCTCGCCGGGTACGTCCGCTGCCTGGCACGGTGGACGGGACAGCGGGACATCGCGGTCAACGTGGCGCGGGCCGGCCGGGAAGCACGCTTCGACGGGGTGGACCGGCTCGTCGGCCCGCTCGCCGACACCCTTCCGCTGCTGTGCGGGACGGACCCCGACGAGCCGGTCGTGGCACTGGCGCGACGACTGCGCCGCGGCTGGCTGGAGAGCGAGCGGCACGCCGGGCTGAGCAGTCTGGACCTGGCCGGTCTTCTGCCCGGCGGCGCGCACCGCACGGTGAGCCCGGCGGGCTTCAGCTTCGCCCGCTTCCCCGCGCGTTCCGCGGCCGACTGCCCGGTCGAGGTACGCGCCACAGCGGCCGGCACCGGATCGGCCGCGACCCGGCTGAGCCTGCTGTGCTGGGCGGACGGATCGACGCTGCGCGTGTCCTGGAACTTCCCGCTGCCGCTGTTCGCGCCACGGACGGTCGCGCGTCTGGACCGCGAGTTCCGCGAGGAGCTGGCCGCCCTGTACACATCCGGGGACGGGACCGTACCCGTTCCTGTCCCCGCACCCGTCCCCGCACCCGTCCCCGCACCCTCGCGCGCGCCTGCCGCCGCGTCCGCACCGCCGCCCGCCGCGGACGGATCGCCCGGTCTGGTCGACCGGCTGCTGCGGCGGTTTTGCGCCACCCCCGACGCGACCGCCGTGGAATCCGGCGCAACGGCCCTCACCTACGCGGCGGTCGACCGCGCCTCCGCGGCGCTGGCCGCAAGGCTGCGCGCCGACGGCGTGCGCGCGGGCCACCTGGTCGGGCTGCTCACCGAGCCCGGCCCCGACACCGTGATCGGTGTGGTCGGCATCCTGCGCGCCGGGGCCGGCTGGGTCCCGCTGGACGCCACTCACCCGCGCGCCCGGCTGGCGGACCAACTCCGGCGCGCGCGGGTCTCCACCGTGGTGTGCCACGGGCCGACCCTGGACACCGTCGGCTCGCTGCACGGTGTACGGGCGGTACGCGGCGACGACGCGCCGGACACGCCGGACACACTGGCGCACGACACCCCCGCGCCCCTCACCCCCGCGCGCGACGCCGAGGGGATCGCGTACACCATCTTCACCTCGGGCTCCACGGGCGTCCCCAAAGCCGTCCCGATCACCCACCGGGCGATGGAGAACTACCTCGACTGGGCCGTCGACACCTTCGGCTACGGCGCCACCGACCGGCTGGCCCAGACCGCGTCGCCCTGCTTCGACGCCTCGGTGCGGCAACTGCTCGCGCCGCTCATGGTCGGCGCCACCGTGGTGACCGTACCGCGCGGGACACTGCGGGACCCCGAACTGCTGCTGACGTACGTGGAACGGACACGGATCACCGTGTGGAGTTCCGTTCCGACGCTCTGGGAGCAGCTGCTGACGGCCGCCGAGGACCGGGTACGACGAGGAGAGGGCCTGCCGGACCTGTCGGCGCTGCGCTGGGTCCATGTGGGCGGTGAGGCCCTGCCCGCCGCGCACGTACGCCGCTGGTTCGACCTGTTCGGCGACGGACAGCGCGTCGCGAATCTGTACGGTCCCACCGAGGCGACCATCAACGCGACGTGCCATGTCATCGCGGCCCGTCCGGCCGATGACGAGCGGACGCTGCCGATCGGACGTCCGGTGGCGGGTACCGATCTGGCGGTGGTCGGCGCCGACGGCGCCCCGTGCCGCCCGGAGGAGCCGGGCGAGCTGCTGATCGCGGGAGTCGGCCTGACACCCGGCTATCTGGACGGCCCCGAGGAGACCGCACGGGCCTTCACCGTGCGGGACGGCCGCCGCTGGTACCGCAGCGGCGACCGGGTCCTGCACCGCGCGGACGGCGCTCTGGAGTTCCTCGGACGGATCGACGACCAGGTGAAGATCCGCGGCAACCGGGTGGAGACAGGAGAGGTCGAGGCGGCTCTCCACACCCATCCCGGCGTCGCGCGGGCCTCGGTGGTCGCCCGCGAGGGGCGACTGCTGGCGTTCGTCACCGTCCGGCCCGGCGCCGGGGACCCGGATCCACGCGCGCTACGCCGCCATGTGGCCGGTCTGCTGCCGCCCTACATGGTTCCGGCGCGGATCACCGTGCGGGACACGCTGCCTCTCACCGGCACCGGCAAGGTCGACCGCCGGGCGCTGGCCGGGCTTCCCGCCCGTACGGACGAGGACGGCAAGGCCGACGCCCCGGCCGGGACAGCCGCCGCGGCGGCGCCACCCACGGCAGCGCCACCCACGGCAGCGCCGCTCCCCGCACTCGGGCCCGCGCGCACCGCGGCTGCCGCTTCCACTGCCGCTTCCGCCACCGGTACGAACCCCCCTCCAGCCACCCCGACCGAACAGCATCTGGCCGCCATCTGGAGCGCGTTGCTGGAGGTCGACTCCGTCGGCAGGGAGGACGACTTCTTCGACCTGGGCGGCGACTCACTGCTCATCCTCCAGGTCTTCGCCCAACTCCGCGACGTCAGGGAGCCGTTGCCCCGGCCGACCGTGATCTACGACCACCGCACCCTCGCCGCGCTCGCCGCCGCGGTGGACGCGACGGTGGACGCGGCGGGGGACGCGACCGCTGCGGAGCGGCAGGGCGGACCCGCCGAGGCCACGGCCACGCACCACCACGCCGCTCCCTTCCCCGTCACGCGGGCCCAGCGCGGGTTCCTGCTCGCGGAGGCGCTCTCACCGGGCGGCGGCGGTTCCTGGCCGGCGCGGCTGCGGCTGTCCGGCCCGTTGGACCCGGACGTGTTCCAGGCGTCGGTGGACCTGCTGGTGGCACGGCACGGCATGCTGCGCACCGTCTTCCCCGCCGGTGTCCGGCCCCCCGTACAGCAGGAGCTGCCGCCCTCGCTGCGGCTGCCGGTCGCCTTCGAGACGCTCACCCACCCCGCCGAGGTGGACGAACGCGCGGCGGCCGAGGCGCGGCGGCGCTTCGAACCGTGGGCCTGGCCGCTGCTCAGGCTCCGGGTCCTCACCCTCGGCGAGCGCGAGCACATCCTTCTGGTGCACGCGCACCACCTCATCGGCGACGGCTACAGCGCCGCGCTGCTCGTACAGGAGCTGACCACGGTCTACGACAGCCTGACGGCGGGCCGGACCCCCGACCTGCCCACGCCGCGCGCCACCTTCCGTGACCACGCCCTGCTGACGGCGGGAGCGGAGCCCGCCCCCGCGCCGGGCGCCGCCGAGCGCCGGGCCCGGCTCGACGCCCCCTACCGGCCTCCGGTGCTGCGCACCACCACCGGAGGCGGTGACGCGGCGGACGACGCGGCGGCGTTCCACTCGGCGGGGTTCACGCTGAGCGCCGAGCGCACGGCGGCGCTGCGGGCGCTCGCCGCGAAGGCGGGGGCCACCCTGTACGCGCCGCTGCTGACGGCGTACCACCTGGAGCTGGCCCGCACGACCGGCCGAGCGGATCTGATCGTCGGTCTGGCGGTCAGCGGCCGTGACCGCCCGCTGCCCGACGTCCACCGGATCTTCGGCCCGTTCGCCACCGCCGTACCCGTACGGCCCCCGGCCGCGCGGGACGACGGCCCGGGGGAGGAGGACTTCGGCGACGCGCTGCGCCGGATCGTGGCCGAGGCCGAGGAGGCGCGCGGGCACGAGGGCCTCGTCCCCCGCGACGGCGACGGACTTCCGCTGACGTCGCAGTTCTTCTTCACCTTCCTCGACTTCTCCGTCCTGGCGCCCGCCGCCGGGCAGGCGCTGACCATGTCGTGGCACGACGGGGACAGCACGTTCGCGCCGCCGTCGGCCGCGACGGACGTGTTCCTGACCGCGCGGCCGGAAGGCGCCGGGCTGCGGGTGACGGTACGCGGGGCCGGAGCGGCCTTCTCCCCGGCCGCGCTGGCGGACTTCGCGCGGGCGGTCGGCGAGCGGCTCGCACGGGCCGCGGGCGCGGGCGGATCCGGCCGCGGGCCGGGCCGGGGCACCGCGACGATGGACGCCGCGCTGATCGGCTATCTGCCGGCCCCCGGGCACCTGGCACGGCTGGCGGGACTGCCCGAGGCGGCGCTGCCCCGGCAGGAGCTGCGCGGGATGCTCTTCCCCGACGGCGAGCCGCGCCTGCTGGAGACGGTCGGCACGCCTCTGGGCCGGTCGGGCTTCGTCTGCCTCCCCCTCTTCGCCGACGAACTCGGCCGGGAACGCGGCCTCGCCGCGCACACCGCCCGCGCGGCGTCGCTCGCCTCCTCGCTCGGAGCGCGGTGCGTCTCACTGGCGGGGATGATCCCGTCGCTGACCGGCTACGGCTTCGACGTGGCGCGGTCCGCGGCCGGACCCGCGGCCCTGACGACCGGGCACGCGACGACCATCGTGTCGGTGGTCAGGACGGTGGGCGCGGCGCTCGACGCCATGGGCAGGAGCCTGTGGGACCTCGATGTCGCCTTCGTCGGGCTGGGGTCGATCGGGGCCTCTTCCCTGGAGCTGCTGCTCACCGGGGCCTCCCGGCCACCCCGTCGGCTGCTGCTGTGCGACGTGCCCGGCAGCGGGCCCCGGCTGCGGGGGCTGGCGCGGCGGCTGCGGGAGCGTGGCCTCGTCCGCGAGGTGGAGGTGGCGGAGTCCGGGCCCGCGCTGCCCGACGCGGTGTACGGGGCGGATCTGCTGGTGACGGCGGTGAGCAGCTCCGGTGTGCTGCTGGACGTGGACCGGCTGACGCCCGGCACCGTGGTGGTCGACGACTCCTTCCCGCACTGCTTCGACACCGGCCGGGCCCTGGCCCGGATGCGGGAGCGGCGCGACGTCCTCGTGCTGGGCGGCGGGCTCCTGGGTCTCGGCGAGATCGACCGCGAGATCGCCGAAGGGCTGCCGGCGCGGGCGGCGGCCGGTTATCTGGCGCAGCCGTGGCTGGCGGGGACCCTGGCCTCCTGCCGGGTTGAGTCCCTGCTGTACGCGGCCCACCCGGAACTGCCGCTGGTGCGCGGTCTGGTCGACGAGGCGGCGGTCCGCGCCTACGGGCAGGCCGTGGAGCGCGCCGGGGTGACGGCGGGACCGCTGCACCTGCTGGGTCACGCCGTGGGGCCGGACGTGCTGAGCGGCGTGCGGAGCGGCGTGCGCGGAGGCTGAGTTGGGGGTGCGGGACGGCCTTGTCCGCCCCGCACCGCCCGTGCGGCGGGTGGGGTGCGCCGCCCCGGTCAGGAGGTGAGGGTGAGGACGGCCGGTCAGGGCGTGATGGTGAGGACGGCCCGGTCGGTCGGCGCCGCGGTGACGGTCACGGTGAACAGCTTGGTGGACCTGTCGTAGCCGACGGCACCGACCGTGCCGGTGGTGGCGGTGACGGCGGGTTTCCTGGGCGCGTAGCCGTGCAGGGTCACCGGTGCCTCGCCCGGGGCGAAGGCGATCGTGGCGTGCACCTTTCCGTTGTCGCGCAGCTGCTCGAAGCGCTTGGCGCCGTGCGCGACGAACTTTCCGGCGTCGCCCAGGAAGGCGATGCCGGAGGCGCCCACCGGGGCGACGATCCAGTAGGTGCCGGTGGTGACGGTGGCGCGCAGGGCGCCGCCGCGGCGGACCGGGGTGCCGGTGCCGGCGAAGTAGTCGTAGGCGTAGGCCGCGCGGGTCTGGCCGAGTTCGGCGAGGCTGAACTCGGCGGTCTGGGAGGGGCCGATCGGTACGGAGCCCCGGCTGACGCCGAGCCAGTCGACGTTGCCCCCGCTCGCCCCGGTCGCGGTCGCCCGTACGGTGTTGGCGCCCTCGGTCAGTTCGACGGTCAGCCCGTCGACGTTCCACGCCGTCCAGCTGCCGGTCGAGGGGAACGCCACGGTGCGGGCGTCGCCGCCGTTCACCGTGACGGCGAGCGGCCGGTCGGCGCCGCCGCCGTTGGCGTAGCGGAACTCCAGTGTGTACGCGCCCGCGGCGGGCGCCTGGACCGTCCACTCCACGTAGTCGCCGGAGGCGTTCTGGAAGTCGGCGTAACCGCCGCCCGTGTAACCGGCGTTGTCGTCGGCGACGACCGGCCCCGAGAGGGTCGCGCTCTCCGCCGGGTAGGTGGTCTCCGGCGCGGGGGACTTCCGGGCGTAGGCGAAGACGTAACCGTAGTCCAGCCCGGTGTGTGCCACGTGTGTGGTGGCCACCATGGCGGGCAGGTCACCGGCGGCTTCGCCGACGTAGGTCGCGTCGGTGGGGACGATCGGCACGTCCGGCTTGACGATGACGCCGTCGGGACGCACCACCTTCATCAGATTGTCGGCGTGCACCTTCCCCAGCGCGTCCCCGACGCCGACCGGTCCGGCCGACAGGGTCGCCAGCAGCAGGTTGTCCGTCTCGGCGCTGAGGAAGACGTCGACCCACGGCCAGACCCCGAGCGAGCCCGCGAACTGCGAGTCGTAGAGGAACTCGTCCCACTTCGACCGCTCGAAGCGGTCATTGCTCACGCGGATGGTCGTGAGGTTGTCGTAGAGCGTGCTCTGCAGATAGTCGCGCGGCAGCGCCATGCAGTACTGGAGGTCCATGCCGCCGGTCGCGGAGGTGCGGGCCATGTGGTCGAAGAAGGCGTCGGCGTCCGTGAGGTTCTCGGCGGGTTTGGCGTTGTTGCAGAGCCAGTCCTGCTCGTAGACGACGACGCCGCCCTCGCGCAGGTAGTCCATGATCTTCTGCCAGTACTTCGGGTCGGTGATGATGTCGTTCGAGAACGTGTACGTGCCGTGGTACGGGCTGGCCTTGTCCATCCACCGGGCGTGGGTGACCAGTGGCTTGCCCAACTGCCTCTGGAACGCCGCCAGTCCGTCCGGGAACAGCTCCTTGTCCGCCTCGTACAGGTAGGTGCCGCCGCTCAACGCGTTCCAGGTGCTGTTCGGGCCCTTCGGGTACCACCAGCTGTCGAGCTGCAGGTAGCCCATCGGGATCTCCTGGGCCTTCCATTCGTCGCGGACGGCGAGCAGTGTGCCCGCGTATCCCTTCGACTGCTCGTACTTGTAGTAGTAGTCGGCGCCGTTGTCGGTCCAGTACCCCAGTGTGTTGAGGATCGGACCGGAGTCGTTGGCCGGCAGGGCCTTGCCCGCGAGGGCGGTCAGCGCCGTGCCCCACGCGTGGTAGGCGGCGCCGACACCTGCCTTGGCCGACAGGATCGTCCGCCGGGTGTATCCGGCGGGCAGGGTGGCGATCGAGCCGAGCACGCCGGCCGCGATCGAGCCGTCCGCGCCCTGTGTGGTCTGTGCCTGCTGGAAGTGGTCCGCCGCCGAGAGCACGAAGGTGTCGCCCGTGGGGCCGAAGAACACCCACGGGCTGTCCGACGCGCCGGAGAAGGTGTTGAACTGGAACTTCCCGAAGCACGCGCGGTGGCTCAGCTGATGGGCGAGCCGGGGGTGGCCGGTGAGGGTCGGGAACGGCTCCGCGTTGGCCGCCGCCTGGACGTAGGTGTCGGTGAAGACGACGGACGACGCGCCGCCGTAGACGCGGATGCCGCCCTTCCTGGCGCCCGACCGGAAGGTGAACGTGGTCTCGGTGTAGGCGCCCAGCGCGTCCCGCCCCGACCCGTGGGCGATGTCGGTCGCCGCCGGGCCGACCGAACCACTGAAGGTCCAGCCCAGTTCGCCCGCGGTCACCTGCCAGGTGCCCGACGCGTTCACGGTCGCCTTCAGCGCCGTCGGTAAGCCGGTGCGCGCGCTCGCCGGGCCCGCCGCGCCGGTCAGTGGCAGAGCCAGGGCGGCGGACCCGGCACCGGCGACCCTGATGAAATCACGACGGCTGAATCCGGTCATGAGGTGCTCCTCGTCTCGTCGGGGGGAGGGGAGGCGCTGTTCGTGGGATGACGCGGCAGTCGGCGCACAGTGTGCTGTCGTGTTTCTTTTGGGGTCAAGGCTCAAGGCAAAGAAACAGTTCCCAACATTTTGCTTCGCCAGCGAGGCGCAGGTCGGAGCGTTTCCCGGCCGGACGCGCCTCAGGGCCGTCCGCTCTCTTGTTCATCGATGTGAACAGAAGTGGGCTCCGATATGCGCCGACGGACCGTGGCCGAGACGTTTCCCGTGAGGCAGGGTTGCGAATGAGGGTGCTCCAGGGCGACTCTGTCTCATGGCGAGCAGTCACGTTGTAGATCAGCGTTCGGATATGTGAATCCACTGCGTGGGTGATCTCCCCTGCGGTGGGTACATGGAGCCGTTCGCGAGGGCGGAGTGCTACTCCGGGGGTGGTGTGTCCAGCACCTTGGCGGTGAAGGCCGCCAGCTGTCCCCGCATCCGCTCGCGCGTCGTGTGTTCCCGGGTGACGAGGTGTTCGATGAGGTCGGCGCGGGTGGCGGCGAGCAGCGCGTGCGCGGTGAAATGGCTGTCGGTCAGGCCGGGGATCCGCTCCAGTACGGCACGGAGTGTGGAGTGCCACCGCTCGTAGTGCCGCGCCCCGTAGGGGCTGTCGTCGCCGGTCTCCTCCAGTGCCAGGGCGAGATGGCGGTTGTCGAGCTTGAAGCACAGGACGGCGTCGAGCAGGGCGGGGACGCGCTGGAGCGGGGGAGTGGCGGGCCCCAGGGGCGGCGCCCCCTCCTCGATGGCGCGCCTGACCGGTTCGAGCCGCGCTTCGTACAGTGCGCGGATCAGGCCGGTCCGGTCGCCGAAGCCGCGGAAGAGTGTCGCCTTGCCGACTCCGGCGGCTGCCGCGATGTCGGCCATGGTGACGCTCTCGGGCTGCTCGCGCCGGGCGAAGAGGTCATCGGCCGCCGCCAGCACCGCCTCCCGGTTCCGGGTGGCGTCCCTGCGCGGCCTGCGCTCGGGCGCGGCTTCCATACGCTCCTCCGTTTGCGAAGCGGACCCGCGGTCCGTATCGTCGGTCCAGTAAGCGGACCCAGGGTCCGTATTGTACGGGACGGAGCCCCCATGACCACGAACACGGCACCGGCGGACCTGTACCGCCACAGCCTGCGACTGCTGCTGGACAAGAGAATCTCCGACTGGGTGGACCTGTGGGCCGAGGACGGCACCATGGAGTTCCCCTTCGCCCCCCAGGGCCGGCCCGAGCGGCTGGACGGCAAGGACGCCGTCGCCGCGTACATGCGCCACTACCCGGACCACATCGACCTGCACGGCTTCCCCGATGTGGAGATCCACCGGACCACCGACCCCGCGACGATCGTCGTCGAGATGCGCGCGGTGGGGCGGCTGGTGCAGACCGGGAGCCCCTACGACATGCGCTACATCGCCGTCGTGACCGTCCGCGACGGGCAGTTCACCTCCTACCGCGACTACTGGAATCCCCTCGCTCTCCAGGCACCCGGTACCGACTTCGTCAGGAGCACCCGATGAGCACCCCAACCCCCCTCGCGACCCTGGTCGTCGGAGCCACCGGCACCACCGGCGGCCGCACCGCCGCGCGGCTCGTCGCGGCGGGCCGGCGCGTGAAGGCGGCGAGCCGGCGCGCGGCCCCGGTGCCGGGCACGGAGCCGGTGCGCTTCGACTGGTACGACCCCGCCTCCTACGCCGACGCGCTCGACGGTGTGGACCGCGTCTACCTCGTACCGCCCGTCGGTGACACCGACCCGGCCTCGGTCATGCTGCCCTTCCTGCGGCAGGCCCGTACCGCCGCGGTGCGCCGCGCGGTGCTGCTCAGCTCCTCGGCCATCCCCGAGGGCGGTCCCGCGGTGGGAGAGGTGCACCGGGCCCTGCCCGCCCTGTTCGACGAGTGGGCGGTGCTGCGGCCGTCGTGGTTCATGCAGAACTTCACCGGCGCGCACGCCCACGCCGCCACCATCCGGGAGAGCGGCACGATCCGCACCGCCGCCGGGGACGGGCGCGTCGGCTTCGTCGACGCCGACGACATCGCGGCCGTCGCCGTACGCGCCCTGACCGACGCGCAGGCCCCCGACGCCGACGCGATCCTCACCGGGCCCGAGGCGCTGAGCTACGACGACGTCGCCAGGATCATCACCGAGGTCACCGGCCGGCCCGTGACCCACCGTCACCTCACCTACCAGGAGCTGTGCGACCACCTCACCTCGGAGCGGCTCCCGGCGGAGTTCGCCGCGCTGCTGGCCGGTCTGGACCGCGCCGTCGCCGCGGGGGCCGAGGACCGCACCACCGACGCCGTCCAGCGCCTCACCGGCCGTGCGCCGCGCGGCTTCCGCGAGGTCGTCGCGCGGGAGCTGGTACGGACCGGATGACGTCCAGCCGTTCCCTCCGCGCGTCTTCTCCCGCTCGTCCCCCCAAGCCGCTCCGCCCGCTCCACCCGTTCCGCCCGCTCCTCGTCGTTGCCTCAGCTCCTTGCCGGTTCCTCCCGGGCGCGGACCGCCTCGGTGTCCGCGCCGAGCCGGGGCGCCGGAGCGGCCGCGGGCGCCGGGTCGGCGGAGAACACCAGCGGTGAACCGGGGGCGAGGAGTGTGCCGATCCCCGGCTGTTCTATCCAGGAGAAGAGCGGGTTCTCCGTCGAGCAGCGCGGATCCTCCTCCACCAGCTGCCGGAACGTCTGGTACGGCCCCCACAGCACCCCCGAGTCCCGGAACACGGACCGCAGTTCGGCCAGTGTCCGCGACGCGAACCAGGGTTCGAGCACGGCGGCGATGGCGTGCCGGGCCGTGTAGCGGCCCCCCTCCGTCGTCAGGTCCACGTCCATCAGCGGGCCGGTCAGCTCCAGTTTCTCGGTGAGGCCGGTGGCCCGGCCCAGGGACCGGAACTGGCGGGTGGTGAGGGCCACGACCATGACGCGACGGCCGTCGGCGGTGGCGAAGTCGCGGCCGAAGGCCCCGTAGAGGCTGTTGCCGATCGGCTCCCGCGAGGCGCCGTTGATCCGCACGTCCGCCAGGTAGCCGAGGTTTCCGACGGTGGCGAGCATGACATCGGACAGCGCCAGCGTGACTTCCTGGCCCTGGCCCGTCGCCTGTCGGCGGCGTTCCGCGGCCAGCAGACCGACCGTCAGATAGAGTCCGGCGGCGATGTCCCAGGCCGGCAGGACGTGGTTGACGGGCGCGGGCTCGTCGCCGGTGGCGTGCGGGAACCCGCTGGCGCTGTTGACGGTGTAGTCGACGGCGGGGGAGCCGTCGTGGTCGCCCCGCAGCCGCATCATGATCAGGTCGGGTCGTCGCGCGGAGAGCTGTTCGTAGCCGAGCCAGCCGCGCGCCGGCAGATTGGTGACGAGGATGCCCGCACCCGGGCCGTCCGCGCAGATGATGTCGGCGGCCTCCCGCTGTCCCTCGGGGGTGTCGAGGGGCAGCGTCACCGACCGCTTGCCCTTGTTGAGACCGGCCCAGTAGAGACTGGTCCCGTCGTCGGTCTCGGGCCAGCGGTGGTGGTCGATGCCTCCGCCGACGGGGTCGATCCGGATCACCTCGGCGCCCAGCTGAGCCAGTGTCATGGACGCGAGCGGGGCGGCGACGAAGGCCGAGACCTCCACGACGCGCAGCCCGGCCAGCGGGCCGCGCCCCCGCTCACGGGCGCTCGAAGACGGCCGCAATGCCCTGCCCTCCCCCGACGCACATGGTCTCCAGCCCGAACCGGCCCTGTCGACGCTCCAGTTCGTGCAGCAGTGTGGTCATGACGCGCACCCCGGTCGCACCGACGGGGTGGCCCAACGAGATGCCGGAGCCGTTGACGTTGACGCGCTCCGTGTCGTCGATGCCCCACGCGGCGAGCACCGCGAGCACCTGGCAGGCGAATGCCTCGTTCACCTCGATCAGGTCCATGTCGTCCAGGCGCATGCCGAGCCGCCTCAGGAGGCGCGCGGTGGCCGGTACGGGGCCGATGCCCATGCGGGAGGGTTCGCACCCCGCCGCGGCCCACCCCTTGAGGTAGGCGAGCGGGGTCAGTCCCAGCGGCTCCAGCAGGTCCTCCGAGACGACCAGGCAGGCCGCCGCGGCGTCATTCTGCTGACAGGCGTTGCCCGCGGTGACGATCCCGCCGGTCTCCACCGCGCGCAGCGCCGCCAGTCTCTCCGGCGAGGTGTCCGGACGGATGCCCTCGTCGCGGTCGAAGATCACAGGACCGCCCTTGCGCCGGTCCACCGTCACGGGGACGACCTCGTCGGCGAAGGCGCCGGACTCCCAGGCCGCCGCGGCTCGGCGCTGACTGCGCACGGCGTAGGCGTCGGCCTGCTCACGGGTGATCCCGTAGTCGCGGGCGAGGTTCTCCGCGGTCTCGATCATCCCCGAGATCTCCCCGAACCGCGCCACGGGCTGGGCCCGTTCACGGCCCCGGTCGAGCCGGTCGTGGAAGACGGTGGAGCCGAAGCGTCCGCCCCAGCGCATGTCGGTCGTGTAGTACTCGACGTTGCTCATACTCTCGACGCCGCCCGCCATGACGACCTCGGCCGCCCCGGACTGCACCATCATGGCCGCCGTGGCGATGGCCTGGAGCCCGCCGCCGCAGCGCCGGTCCAGCTGCATCCCGGCCACCTCGACGGGGAATCCGGCCTCCAGCGCGATCCAGCGGCCGACGCACGGCGTCTCGCTGTTCGCGTACGACTGTGCGAAGACCACGTCCTCGATCAGGGCGGGGTCGAGGCCGGCGCGTTCGACGGTCGCCCTCGCGACGGTGGCGCCCAGCTTCTCCACGGGCACCTGCCGCAGGCTGCCGCCGAAGGCGCCGATGGGGGTACGGACGGGGGCGACGATGGCCGCGCGGGTCATGCGTGAGTCTCCTTCTCGACGGAACGTGTGACGGAATGTGTGACGGAACGGACGTGCGGTGCGGGGGAGCCGGGCGGGTCACGGAAGTCCGGGCGGCGTTTGGCGAGGAACGCCCGTACGCCCTCCGCGCTCTCGGCCGAGGTGAACGCCTCGTCGCTCGCGGCCAGCGAACGCTCGATCAGCTCCTCCTCGGGGAGGTCGTGCGCCGCGTCGATCACCGACTTGCACAGCGCCAGCGCGCGCGGCGGACGCCGCAGCAGGACCTCCGCCAGCTCCCGCGCGGCCCCGACCGCCCCGCCGCGCTCCACCACCCGGTTGACCAGACCCCAGGCCAGCGCGGTCGCCGCGCTCACCGGTTCGCCCAAAAGCTGCATCTCCTTGGCGCGCCCGGCCCCGATACGGCGGGCGACCCGGAAGGTGCCGCCGCTGCTGGGAAAGACCCCGAGCAGGATCTCCGGCGAGCCGATGCCGATCTGCTCCTCGGCGACGATCAGATCGCAGCAGACGGCGATCTCCAGACCGCCGCCGAGCGTGTGCCCGTTCAGCGCGGCGATCACCGGCCGGGGGAAGGACGCCAGCCGCGCGAACAGCTCCTGCTGCGGGCGCAGTTTCTTCGCCACCGCCTCGCCCGGTGCCCGCAGCACGGCGAACTCCGCGATGTCGGAGCCCGCGCAGAACGCCCGGTCCCCGGCCCCGGTCAGGATCACGACGCCGACGGACGGGTCGCTCTCCACGGTGTCCAGCGCCTCGGTCAGACCGCGTGTCATCGCGGCGTTCCACACGTGCAGGGGCGGGTTGTCGAAGACGACGGTCGCCACCCCGTCCGCGATCCGTAGCCGGACGTGTGCGGTGCTCATCGGGGCCCTCCGGGCGCGGTGTCGTCGGGATGCTCCCCGGCGGGTGCCGAGGAGAGGAGATCGCGGGCGCGGCGCAGGACGGGCGCGTCGACCATCCGGCCGTCCACGCGGATGGCGCCCGGCGGCGCTCCGCCGGAGCCCGCGGAGTCCCAGGCCGCGCTCACCCTGCGGGCCCACGCGATCTCGGCCGCCTCCGGGGCCCAGGCCGCGTGGACGGCGGCGACCTGCCTCGGGTGGACGCACAACGCCCCGGTGACGCCCAGCGCCCTGGCCTGCCGCGCGGCGTCCGTCAGTTCGTCCGGCCGGTCGAGTACGGCCAGCGAGTACGGCAGCGCGAACGATCCGATCCCGGCGGCCGAGGCCGCCAGCGCGATCCAGCGGCACGGCTCGGTCAGCGCCGACGGCGTGGGCGCCACGCCCAGCGCCAGCGCGAAGTCCTCGCTGCCGAACGCCAGCGCGCACACCCGGTCCGCCGCCGCCAGCGCGGGCAGCGCGAACAGCGCGGCCGGGGACTCGATCAGCGCGATCATCCCGACGGCTCCCACCGGCAGCCCGCGTTGCCGCTCCAACTCACCTATGAAGGACGACAGGTCGGAGAGCTGCTCAGGGCGTTCGGTCTTGGGCAGCATCACCGCCCGCAGTCCGGGACGCAGCGCGGCGCGCAGATCCCTCTCCCACTCCTCGCGCACCGAGCCGGTCCGTACCACCACGTACTGGTTCGCACCGGCCAGCCGGTCGACATGGCCGGGCAGGGCGCGGCGGGCCGCCGCCTTCCCCGACGGGGGCACGGCGTCCTCCAGGTCGAGGATCAGCCCGTCCGCTCCGCGCAGCTGCGCCTTCGCGAGCAGCCGCTCGTCTCCGGCGGGCACGAACAGCAGCGACCGGGGAGTGCCCGGGACCATGGCGCTCATGCGGCGTCCACCTCCGCGCTCATCACGGTGCGCCCCCGGTCGTCGGCGGCGTGCAGGGCCGCTCCCGCCTCGGTCGGCGTGGCGTGCAGGGTCAGTTCCCGCCCGTCGAAGGCCGGGCGCAGCGCGCGGAAGCGGAAGCCGGTGACACGGGCGCCGGGCCGCCGCCGCGTGTAGAGGTCCAGCAGCAGCGTCGCCGTGAGCGGCCCGTGCACGACGAGCCCGGGGTAGCCCTCCTCCTGCCGTGCGTACGGGCGGTCGTAGTGGATGCGGTGCGCGTTGAACGTCAGCGCCGAGTAGCGGAACAACAGCACCGGGTCGGGGACGAGGGAGCGCTGCCACGTCCCGGGGGCGGGCGTCTCCCGCGGCGGTCGCTCGCGAGGGGCGCCGGAGGCGGGCGCGGCGTCTTCGGCGGCGCGGTAGACGAGGTCCTGCCGCTCGGTGAGGACGAGGGCGCCGGACTGCCGCAGTTCATGGTCGACGCTGACGAAGACCAGCGGCCCGCCGCGGCCTTCGCGCTCCCGTACGTCGGCCAGCACCGACCTGCGGTGGACGGGTTCCCCGGTGCGCAGCGGGCGCGCGAAGGTGAGGCCGCCACCGGCCCACATGCGGCGCGGCAGCGGGACGGGCGGCAGGAAGCCGCCGCGCCGGGGGTGTCCGTCGGTGCCCAGCTCGCTCTGCGGCGTGCGGGGCCGGAAACAGAGCCAGTGCGCGAGGGGCGGCGCGGCGTCCGTACCGGACGGTGCCCGGTCCAGAACGGCGGCCAGAGCGTGCGCGCTCTCCGCGCTCAGCGTGTCCTCGGCCTCCTCGTGCCGCCCCTTCCAGGCGCCGGGGTCCTCGGGTGGCGGTGCTGCCGTCACGGGGTGACCTCCTTGAGATGGACGCGCTCGATACGGCCGACGACCAGGACGAAGGACAGCACCGCCGCCAGACCGGAGGCGCCGACGAAGATCAGCGCGCCGTCGAAGGATCCCGTGATGTCGACGACGTACCCGATGACGATCGGCGTGGTGATGCCGGCCAGGTTGGCGAAGGTGTTGAACAGCCCGCCGGAGAGCCCGGCGGCCTCCTTCGGCGAGGTGTCCGAGACGACGGTCCAGCCGAGGCTGCCGAGCCCCTTGCCGAAGAACGCCACCGCCATCAGGACGATGACCACCGTCTGCGTCGAGGTCCAGGCGCAGGCGATGATGCACGTGGACAGCGAAAGCCCGGCGACGATGGGGATCTTGCGGGCGGCGGTCACCGACATGCCGCGCCGCAGCAGAGCGTCCGAGAGCAGACCGCCGAGGATGCCGCCGACGAAGCCGAAGAGGGCGGGAATGGACGCGGTGAACCCGGCTTCCAGCAGGGGCATACCCAATTCCTTGATCAGATAGATCGGGAACCAGGTCAGGAAGAAGTAGACGATCGTGGTGATGAAGAACTGGCCCATGTAGAGGCCGATCATCATCCGGCTGCTGAGCAGCTGCCGCACCACGGACCAGGTGTCGATGCCGTCCCTGGTGCCGACCGCGGCGGCTTCCTCGATGTCGACGAGCGCGCCGCCCTCGATCAGGTGGTCCAGCTCCGCCTGGTTGACGCGCGGGTGCGCGCGCGGCTGACGGTAGGCCACCCACCACCAGACACTGAGCACCACTCCCAGGCCGCCCATGACGAAGTAGGCGGACGGCCAGCCCCAGCCGTGCGTGAGCCAGGCCATGAACGGTGTGAAGACCACCGGCGCCGCGTACTGCGAGGAGTTGAAGATCGCGGAGGCGGTGCCCCGTTCGGCCGAGGGGAACCACGTCGCCACCACCCGTCCGTTGGTCGGGTAGGCCGGCCCCTCGGCCAGGCCCACCGCGATCCGCAGGATGAACAGCGCGATCATCGCCGAGGCGATGCCGAACACCGGGACGAAGCCCTGGAGCAGCGTCGCCACCGACCAGGCGAGGACACTGCCCGCGTACACCTTGCGGGCGCCCCACCGGTCCACGATCCAGCCGCCGGGCAGCTGCGCCAGCATGTACGCCCAGGAGAAGGCGGAGAAGAGATAGCCCAGCGTGATGTCGCTGACGCCGATCTGGTCCTGGATCTCGGTTCCCGTGATGGACAGGATCGCGCGGTCGGCGTTGTTGAGGGTGGAGAGCACGAACAGCAGCGCGACGATCATGAAGCGCGCTCTGCTGCGGCCGGGGGACGGGGAAGGGCCGGGCGGTCGGGTGGCCCCGGCGACGGCTTTCTGGGGAGCAGCCATGGGATATCTCCGTTGACATCGTTGGGCAGGCTGGGGGAGGGGGACGTGGGGGCGGGGACGGTCGGCCGCAGCGGTCGCGGGGACGGTCAGCCGAAGCGGCCGCCGGTCACGTGCAGGGTCTCGCCGGTGATGAAGGAGGCACGCTCCGAGGCGAGGAACGCCACCGCGTCGGCGATGTCCGACGGCTGTCCGGTACGGCGCAGCGGCTGGGCGGCCACCGCCTTCTCCCGGATCTTCTCGTAGTGGTCGAGCGACCGGACGGCCTCGGTCTCCATGAAGCCCGGGGCCACGGCGTTGACCGTGATGCCGTAGCGCCCCTGCTCCGCGGCGAGCGCGCGGGTGAAGCCGAGGATGCCCGCCTTGGCGCTGGAGTAGTTGGCCTGGCCGGGGTTGCCCAGATAGCTGCGCGAGGAGATGTTGACGACCCGTCCCCAGCGCTGCCCGATCAGATGCGGCATGACGGCCCGGGTGGTGAGGAAGGATCCCTTGAGGATCACCTCGATCACCGAGTCCCAGTCCTCGTCCGTCATCTTCGTGAGCAGGGTGTCGCGGGGGAAGCCCGCGTTGTTGACGAGGATGTGCACCCCGCCGAACTCCTCGACGGCGGTGGCGACCAGGGCCGCCACGTCCGGTCCCGAGGTGATGTCGGCGCGTACCGCGATCGCCGAGTGGCCCAGCCCGGTCAGTTCCTTCGCGGTCGCCTCCGCGCCCGCCCCGTCGATGTCGCTGATGACGACGCGTACGCCTTCCCTGGCCAGCCGGTGGGCGGTCGCCGCGCCCAGTCCCCGGGCCGAGCCGGTGATGACGGCGGTCTTGCCGCCGAGGTCCAGATCCATGATGTGCGGCTCCTGTGCGTCAGGTGGGATCAGGTGAGATCAGGTCGGATCAGATCGACACGGCCGGCGTCCAGGACGACCGCGCCGCGTTCGATCGCGGTGGTACGGAAGGACACGACGTTCCCGTCGGTCCAGGACTCGGTCCGCAGCGTCTCCCCGGGGAGTACGGGGGCGGTGAAGCGGACCCGCAACCGGTGCGGCAGGGTGTCGTCCCAGCCCAGCGGACCGGCCAGCAGGGCGTGCACGGCCACCCCGAAGGTGCACAGCCCGTGCAGGATGGGCCGCTCGAACCCGGCCGCCCGCGCGGTCCCGGGGTCGGAGTGCACCGGGTTGGTGTCGCCGTTGAGCCGGTAGAGCAGCGCCGCCTGGGGCAGCGTGGGCAGGTCCCGTACGGTGTCCGGCGGCCGTCCCGGCATCCGGTGCGCCGGGGCGACGGCATCCGTCGTGCTGCCGCAGCCGCCGTCCCCGCGCAACAGACTGACCTGGCCCACCTCGGCCAGCAGCCGCCCGCTGCCCGCCTCCGTGATCCGCCGCTCCTGGTGGAGCAGGGCGCCCTTGGCCACGCCCTTGTCCACCACACCGGTGACCCGGGTGCGGCCCACCACCTCGCCCTCGGGCGGCAGGGGGGCGTGCAGGGTCATCGACTGCTCGACGTGCAGCAGCCGCCGCCAGTCGATGCCGGTGTCCTCCTCGCGGGCCCAGAAGCCCGGGTAGCCGAGCACGTTGGCCATGGTGGGGAAGACCCGCCCGTCCTCCTCCCGTACGTAGGCCAGTTGACGGGCGTCGAGCGGATCGGCGCCGAGCCCCAGACCGAGCGCGTAGAGGGCGCGGTCCCGGGCGGTGTAGCGCTGGCGTACCGGCGCGAACTCCCGCCGCAGCAGCCTCTCCGGGTCCATCGTCACGACGTCCCCTCGCGCTCCAGCAGCAGGGCGTCCAGTGCCAGCACGCCCTGCCCGGCCGCCAGGACGACCACCGGGTTCAGCTCCACGGCCTCGATCCGGTCCGCGTGGGCGACCGCGAACGCCGAGACGGTCACCAGCAGGTCGGCCAGGGCGTCGACATCCGCCTCCGGCGCGCCCCGGAACCCGGTCAGCAGGGCGTGGCCGCGCGTCTCGGCGATCATCCGCAGGGCCTCGTCCCGGTCGACGGCGCCGACCCGCGTCGCCACATCGCGGTACAGCTCCGCCCGTACCCCGCCGGTGCCGAACACCACGACCGGCCCGAAGACCGGGTCGCGCCGCGCGCCGACGATCACTTCCACACCGCGCGGCGCGGTCCGCGCGACCAGCACCCCCTCCACCCGCGCTTCGGGGCACGCGGCGGCGGCGCGGGCGGTCAGCTCGGTGAACGCGGCGGCGGCGGCCTCCGCGTCCGCGACACCGAGCAGCACACCGCCGATCTCGGTCTTGTGCGCGATGTCCGGCGAGACGATCTTCATGACGGCCGGGAACCCGGTCGACGCCGCCGCCTCGGCGGCCTCCCGGGCCGACGTCACCACCCGGGAGAGCGGGAACGGCACGCCCGCCGAGGCCAGCAGCCGCTGTGCGGCCGCTTCGGAGAACGGTCCCGCGGGCAGCTCCCGGCGCGGGGTGTCCTTACCGGCCGGCGCGGGCAGCGGGCGCTCGAAGCCCTCCCGCAGCCGGGCGAGGCCGTCGAGGGCCGCGACGGCGCGCTCGGAGTCGTCGTACACGAGGAAGCCCGCCTCCTCGTAGGACCGCACGACCTCGGGCCGTGCCTCCATGCACAGCACGGTCGGCCGGTCCATGAAGTCCGCGGTGCCTTTGCGGATCGCCTCCTTGATGCCTTCGCCGTAGGTCGGCGAGTCCGGCAGCATCGTGAACGAGCCGATCACACTGTCGTAGTCGCCCTCGGCGTACATGACCCGGTAGGTGTCGGTGATCAGGCTCATGTCGTTGAGCCAGCCCGCCGTGGTGTCACAGGGGTTGTCGTCGCTGCCCATCGGGTTGATCTCGCGCAGCCGGGCCCTGGCCGCCTCGGGCAGCCCGGCCACCTCCAGCCCGTACCGCTCGGCCGCGTCGCACAACTGCACACCGAAGCCGCCCGACACGGTGACGATGCCCAGCCCGCGCCCGGCCGGCAGGACGCCCCTGCTGCACGCGTAGGCCAGGTCGACCTGCTCCTGGGTGGTACGGGCGCGGTGCACACCGTACTGGCGGAACAACGCGTCGTAGACGCTGTCGCTGCCCGCCAGCGACGCGGTGTGGGAGCGCGCCGCGGCGGCACCCGAGTCGGAGGACCCGACCTTCATGAACACCACCGGCTTGCGCCGCTCGTGCGCCACCGCCAGCGCGGTACGCAGCCGCTCCCCGTCCCGTACGCCCTCGGCGTAGGCGAGGATCACCGACACGTCGTCCTGCAGGGCGAGCCAGTGCACGCAGTCGGCCACGTCGGTGCCCGCCTCGTTGCCGGTCGACACCCAGTAGCCGACGTCGATGTTGCGGCGGCGGCACAGATAGGCCAGGTGACCGCCGTAGGCGCCGCTCTGGCTGACCACGGCGACATTGCCGCCCGTGGGAATCGCCTCGTCGAAGGCGCTGCTGAACGTGCCGACGAAGCCACTGGCCGCGTGCAGCAGCCCCAGGCAGTTGGGCCCGAAGAGCCGCAGATTCCCCCGCCGGGCGGTCTCGGCCAGCTCCTCCTGGAGCGCCTGGCCCTGCTCGCCCGTCTCGGCGAAACCGGCCGCGTAGACGACGGCGGCGCCCACCCCCTTCGCCACGCAGTCGGCGACCGCCTGCCGGAGCAGCCGTGCGGGGAGGCAGATCAGCGCCATGTCCGGGACGTCGGGCACCGCGTCCAGCGACGGATACGCCGGCAGCCCCTGCACCGTCGCCCGCTGGTGATTGACGGGGTAGACACTGCCCCGGTAACCGGCGCGGCGCAGATAGTGCAGGGCCCGGCCGGAGATCCGGCTCGGGTCGTCCGAAGCGCCGATCACGGCGACGGAACGCGGACGGAAGGCCTGCTCGAAGCCTGTGGGGACAGGCGAGGAGGGCACGGCTGACATGGGGCGGCTCCCTTGGTGCTGTCAGTGCGTGTGTGGTGCGAGTCACCCTGCCGACCCGGCCCTGGTCATACAATGCCCGCACTGTGATCGCCAACTCTTGATACACGCGAGGTATCACCATGGAGCTACGGCAGCTGAAGCACTTCCTGGCGGTGGCCGAAACCCTCAACTTCCGTACGGCGGCGGACCGTTTGCACATGACGCAGCCCCCGCTCTCGGTCTCCGTCCGCAAGCTGGAGGAGGAGATCGGCGCCCGGCTCTTCGTACGGTCCACCCACAGCGTCGAACTGACCGCGGCAGGCGAGGCGGCCCTCGAACACGCCCGCGCCGCCGTCTTCCACGCGGCGGAGCTGGCCAGGGTCGCCGGGTCCACCGCCGCCGGAGCCACCGGGACCCTGCGCGTCGGCTTCGTCGGCTCCGCGAAGAACCGGCTGCTGCCCCTGCTCCTGCGCGCTTTCCGCCGCACCTACCCGGGCGTCACACTGAAGTTCACGGAGGACACCAACACCGGCCTCGTCGACTCCCTGGAACGGCACACACTGGACGTGTGCATCGTCCGCGTCCCCCTGGTCCGGCGCAGCGATCTCCAGTACGTCACGGTGGAGGCCGACCGCTTCGTGCTGGCCCTGCCCAAGGAGCACCGGTTCGCGCGGCAGAAGCGGATCACCCTGCGGGATCTCGCGGACGAGCCGTTCATCGACTACACCCAGAGCACCATCCCCGGACTGCACGCCCTGTCCACGATGCTGTTCCGGGAGGCCGGGGTGACCCCCCGGGTCACACAGGAGGCGGTGCAGGTGGAGACGGTCCTCTTCCTGGTCGGCAGCGGGATGGGGGTGGCCCTCGTCCCCTCCAGCGCCGCCCGCAAGTCCCGCGAGGGCGTGGAGTTCCGCGATCTGATCACCGAGGTGCCGCAGCCCCGGCTCGGTCTCGCCGTCGCCTGGAACCCGCGCTACGAGAGCCAGGCCGGGCTGCGCTTCCGCGCACTCGCCGAGGAGGTCGGCGCCGAAGCCGCCCGGCCCTGACGGGCGTGGAGCGCCCCCTTTAGGGTGAGGGGATGCGACTCGCCTCCCGCCCCCTGACCGCGCCCGCGGTCACGGTTCCCGTATGA
>NZ_QQNA01000150.1 GCF_003346515.1 Streptomyces corynorhini | reverse complement strand
CGGTCGCGCCCGCGTCGAGCAGCCTGCGGGCGTCGGGCCAGGCGGCCCGGGTGGAGAACTCGGCGCCGGGCAACAGCGTGGCGACGGTGCCGCCGTGGGCGAGCGCGTCGACGTCGGCGTCGGTGAGGTGGGTGCAGTGGTCGGCGGAGGCCGCGTCGAGTTCGACGGCGAGCTGGACGCCGGGGCCGTACGACAGCTGGTTGGCGTGGACGCGCGGGTGCAGGCCCTTGGCGCGGCCCGCGGTGAGGATCGCGCGGGCCTGGTCGCCGTCGAAGGCGCCCTGTTCGCAGAAGACGTCGATCCAGCGGGCGTGCGGCGCGCAGGCGTCGAGCATCTCGCCGGTGACGAGGGCGACGTAGGCGGCGGGGTCGGTGGCGTAGGCGGGGTCGGGCGGGACGATGTGAGCGCCGAGGTAGGTGGTCTCCTCGGTCTGTTCGCGGGCGATGCGCAGGGCGCGGGCCTCGTCGTGGACGGTCAGGCCGTACCCCGACTTGGTCTCCTGAGTGGTGGTGCCCTGGCGCAGGGCCTCCGCGAGGTAGCGGGCGACGTTGGCGCCCAGTTCGGCGTCGGTCGCGGCGCGGGTCGCGGCGACGGTGGTGCGGATGCCGCCGGCGGAGTAGGCGCGGCCGGACATCCGGGCGTTGAACTCCTGGGTGCGGTCGCCCGCGAAGACGAGGTGGGAGTGGGAGTCGACGAAGCCGGGGACGGCGGCCCGGCCGCCCGCGTCGAGGGCGTTGTCAGTGGCGGGTGCTTTGCTTGATTCACCGACCCAGGCGATGCGGTCGCCGTCGATGACGACGGCCGCGTTCTGGATCAGACCGATGGGGGTTCCGTCACCGAGGGAGGGGTCGTTGGTGACCAGGCTGGCGATGTTGGTGAGGGCTGTGGTCGTCATCGCGGGGATGCTCCTGTCCGGGGGCGGTGGCGCGGGGGGCCGCGGAGGCGGTGGCGCGGCCGGTCGTCCGAGCGGCGGCGGCGTCGGCGGTTTTGGCGGCTTCGGCGGCTTCGGCGCGGGCGTGAGGTTCGGCGCGGGCGTGGGGTTCGGCGCGGGCGTGGGGTTCGGCGCGTTCAGTCGCGCAGGGCGGCGACGGCCGCGGCGAGTGCGGCGGGGACATCGGGGACCAGGCTGTGGACCCCGTCCCGTACGAGGTGCCGGCCGCCCACGACCGTGTGGCGTACATCAGCTGCGGAGGCGGCGAATACGGCGGTCTCCGCGCCGAGCCGTGGCTCGGGTCCGGCTGTTCTGACCGAGTCCAGGGCGATGGTGGTGAGGTCCGCGAGCGCGCCCGGCTCGATCCGGCCCGCCTCGTGCCAGCCGAGGGCGGCGTGCCCGTCGGCGGTGGCGGCGCGCAGCAGCGCGGCGGCGGTCCAGTGGCCCCGGGTCCTGGTGCGCAGGCGCTCGTCCAGCTCCATCGCGCGCGCTTCTTCGAGGATGTCGATCACGGCGTGGCTGTCGCTGCCGAGGGACAGCGGGGAGCCCGCGCGCTGGAGGCGGGCGGCCGGTCCGATGCCGTCGGCGAGGTCGCGCTCGGTGGTGGGGCACATGCAGGTGCCGGTGCGGGTGGAGCCGAGCAGGGCGATGTCCTCGTCGGTGAGATGGGTGCTGTGGACGGCGGTCGTGCCGGGGCCGAGGACTCCGTGGTCGGCGAGGAGCCGGGTCGGTGTGCGGCCATGGGCGGCCTGGCAGGCGTCGTTCTCGGCGGTCTGCTCGGAAAGATGCACGTGGAGCGGGGCCCGCCGCTCCTGGGCCCAGCGCGCGACCGTGCCCAGCTGCCCCGCGGGGACGGCCCGTACGGAGTGGATGGCCGCGCCGATCCTGGCGTGGTCGCGATCCTTGACAACTGAACAGCGTGCGGCCCAGGCGTCCGCCGTGGAGTCGGAGAAGCGGAGCTGGTGGCGGTCGGGCGCGGCGCCGAAGCCGGAGGAGAGATAGGCGGTGTCGAGGAGGGTGATCCGGATCCCGGCCTCGGCGGCGGCCTCGATCAGGGCCTCCCCCATGGCGTTCGGGTCGGCGTAGGGGGTGCCGCCTGGCCCGTGGTGCACGTAGTGGAACTCGCCGACGGCGGTGATGCCGGCCAGCGCCATCTCGGCGTACACGGCGCGGGCGAGCGCGTGGTACGAGTCGGGGGTGAGCCGGTCCGCGACGCCGTACATGACCTCGCGCCAGGTCCAGAAGGTGCCGGAGCCTGCCTGGACGGAGGAGCGCAGGGCGCGGTGGAAGGCGTGCGAGTGGGCGTTGGCCAGGCCGGGGAGGGTGAGCCCGCGCAGGGCGGTGGCCCCGGGCGGCGGGGTGGCCGCGCCGGTGCCGACGTCGGTGACGCGGCCGTCGGCGACGGTGACGAGCACTCCGGATTCGACGCGCG
This sequence comes from Streptomyces corynorhini, assembly GCF_003346515.1. GTDB lineage: Bacteria > Actinomycetota > Actinomycetes > Streptomycetales > Streptomycetaceae > Streptomyces > Streptomyces corynorhini. The sequence goes on along the minus strand of NZ_QQNA01000150.1, from coordinate 9,945 downwards.
GAGCGGCCCGCGTTCCGGCGGCGGTGAGCCAGGCGTGCTCCAGCCAGTAGGTGCGGGTGGCGTGCGGGGCGGGCGGCCGGGGTGGGGTCGTCATGAGCACGCGAGTCCTTCCAGTACGTCGGCGAGCGCCAGGATTCCGGCCACGCAGTCGTCCTCGGTGGCGGACTCGGCCGGGGAGTGCGAGACGCCGGTCGGATTGCGTACGAACAGCATGGCGGTCGGGACGGAGGCGGACAGGATCCCCGCGTCGTGTCCCGCGCCGGTCCCCAGGACGGGCGGCGCTCCGAGGATCCTGCCGAGTTCGTCCCGCAGGGCGTGCTGGAATTCGACGACGGGGCTGAAGGATTCCCGTACCACCCGCAGATCGATGCCGGCCCGGTCCGCGCTCTCCCGGGCGGCCCGCTCGATCCCGGCGACGACGGTGTCCAGGGCGGGCTGGTCGGCGGCGCGGGAGTCCAGCCAGCCGCGGACGAGGGAGGGGATGGCGTTGACGCCGTTGGGCTCGACGGAGACCTTGCCGAAGGTGGCGAGCGCCCCGGCGAGTTCGGCCTCGCGGCGGGCGGCGAGGACGGTCTCGGCGTAGCTGAGCATCGGGTCGCGGCGGTCGGCGAGGCGGGTGGTGCCCGCGTGGTTGGCCTCGCCGTGGAAGTCGAACCGCCAGCGGCCGTGCGGCCAGATCGCCGAGGCGATGCCGACGGGGTCGCCGGACAGGTCGAGGGCGCGGCCCTGCTCGACGTGGAGTTCGACGAACGCGCCGATGCGTGCCAGCCGTTCGGGGTCGGCGCCGATGGCGGACGGGTCGTGCCCGGCGGCCTCCATGGCCTGCGGCAGCGTGACGCCATCGCCGTCGCGCAGGGCGTGGGCCCGGTCCGGGGTGAGCTGTCCCGCCGCGAGCCGGGAGCCGACGCAGGCGAGGCCGAAGCGGGCGCCCTCCTCGTCGCCGAAGTTGGTGAGGGCGAGCGGCTTGCCGAACCGCGCGCCGCGTCCGCGCAGTTCGTCGAGGGCGGCGAAGGCGGAGACGACCCCGAGCGGCCCGTCGAAGGCGCCGCCGTCGGGTACGGAGTCCAGGTGCGAGCCGGTCACGACGGCGTCACCGGCGAGCGGGTCGCCGAGCCAGGCCCACTGGTTGCCGTTGCGGTCGGTCTCGTAGGCCAGCCCGCGCGACTCGGCCTGGGCGCGGAACCAGGCGCGGCAGTCGGTGTCGGCGGCCGTCCAGGCGTAGCGGCGGTAGCCGCCGCTCTCGGCGGCGCGGCCGAGGGGCTTCAGCTCCCGCCACATCTCCAGGAAGGAGGCGGGAGGGGCCGGGGGTGTGCCGTGCTCCGTCTCGGGTGCGGTGCCGTGCGGCGCGCGGGAGGTCACGCGGCGCCGCCCTCGGCCGGGGTGGCGGTGGCCGTGTCGGCGTGCTCGCGCATCGGGACGCGGACGTCGCGTGCGTCCGCGACCGACTCCGCGAGGTCGTAGCCCGCGTCGACGTGGCGGATGACGCCCATACCGGGGTCGTTGGTGAGGACGCGGCGGATCTTCTCGCCCGCGAGTTCCGTGCCGTCCGCGACCGAGACCTGGCCCGCGTGGATCGAGCGGCCCATGCCGACGCCGCCGCCGTGGTGGATGGAGACCCAGGAGGCGCCGGAGGCGACGTTGACCATGGCGTTGAGGAGGGGCCAGTCGGCGATGGCGTCGGAGCCGTCGAGCATGGCCTCGGTCTCGCGGTACGGGGAGGCGACCGAGCCGCAGTCGAGGTGGTCGCGGCCGATGACCAGCGGGGCGGCGAGTTCGCCGGAGGCGACCATGTCGTTGAAGCGCGCCCCCGCCCGGTCCCGCTCGCCGTAGCCGAGCCAGCAGATGCGGGCGGGCAGGCCCTGGAAGTGGACGCGTTCGCCCGCCATCTTGATCCAGCGGTGCAGGGACGCGTTCTGCGCGGAGTCGTCCTCGGGGAAGAGGTCGAGGATCGCCTTGTCCGTCTTGTGGATGTCGGACGCCTCGCCGGACAGGGCCGCCCAGCGGAACGGGCCCTTCCCTTCGCAGAAGAGCGGGCGGATATAGGCGGGGACGAAGCCGGGGAAGGCGAAGGCGCGTTCGTATCCGGCCAGTTGGGCTTCGCCGCGGATGGAGTTGCCGTAGTCGAAGACCTCGGCTCCCGCGTCCATGAAGCCGACCATCGCCTCGACATGCCGGGCCATGGACTCGCGGGCGCGCCGGGTGAAGTCGGCGGGCTTCTCGGCGGCGTACGAGGCCACGTCGTCGAGGTCGACGCCGAGCGGGAGATAGGCGAGCGGGTCGTGGGCGGAGGTCTGGTCGGTGACGATGTCGACGGGCGCGCCCTCGGCGAGCATCCGGGGCAGCAGTTCCGCTGCGTTGCCCAGCAGCCCGATGGAGAGCGGTCGGCGCGCGTCCCTGGCCTCGGTGGCGAGCTGGAGGGCGTGGGCGAGGCTGTCGGCCCGCACATCGAGGTAGCGGTGCTCGATCCGGCGGTCGATGGCGCGCGGGTCGCAGTCGACGCAGATCGCGACGCCGTCGTTCATGGTCACGGCCAGCGGCTGGGCGCCGCCCATGCCGCCCAGTCCGGCGGTGAGGGTGATGGTCCCGGCGAGCGTCCCGCCGAAGCGCTTGGCGGCGACGGCGGCGAACGTCTCGTAGGTGCCCTGGAGGATGCCCTGGGTGCCGATGTAGATCCAGGAACCGGCCGTCATCTGGCCGTACATGGTGAGCCCGAGGGATTCCAGCCGGCGGAACTCCTCCCAGTTGGCCCAGTCGCCGACCAGGTTGGAGTTGGCGAGCAGCACGCGCGGCGCCCACTCGTGGGTCTGCATGACGCCCACGGGGCGGCCGGACTGCACGAGCATCGTCTCGTCCTGCTTGAGCGTGCGCAGGGTGCGGACCATGGCGTCGAAGGAGCGCCAGTCGCGGGCGGCCTTGCCGGTGCCGCCGTAGACGACGAGCTGGTCGGGGTGTTCGGCGACCTCGGGGTCCAGGTTGTTCTGGAGCATGCGCAGAGCGGCTTCCTGCTGCCATCCCAGGGCGCTGAGTTCCGTACCGCGCGGTGCCCGTACGGGGCGGGGTCCTGACATGGCGATGCCTCCTCCGGCGTGGAGCCGCTGATCAATCCATCAATCCATTGGTCAAACTATTCACATCCTGGACGGATGAATACTTGTAGTCAACAGCTGCGTGGCCGTCCCGTGGATGATTGGCTTGGGGACATGGCTTCGGTTGGAGACACCGGCGGGAAAGCGGCCCACGACGCCCGGCACGAAGCGCCCGGAGCGGGCACCGGGGCGGGTGCCGGAAAAGCGGGGGCCGGGTCTGCGGCGGGAGCGGGGGCCGGGGCGGACGCGGCCGTGCGCCGCGACCGGGCCGTACGGGCCGCCGTGGAGCAGGGGCTGATCTCCGGGGCCGAGCCGATCGTCGCGCTGCTGGACGTGGCGGGGATCCGCGCCTCGGCCGCCGCGCTGCGCGCCGCGTTCGACCGGGTCACCGCGCCCGGCACCCCCGTCCTGCACGCCTTCGCCGTCAAGGCCGCGCCGCTCGTGCCCGTCCTGCGGCTGCTGGCCGCCGAGGGCCTCGGCGCCGAGGTCGCGAGCCCCGGGGAGCTGGCGCTCGCGCGGGCGGCCGGGGTACGGGCGGAGCGCACCGTCCTCGACGCACCCGCCAAGACCGTCGCGGAGCTGCGCGAGGCGCTCGCGCTCGGCGTCGCGGTCAACGCGGACAATCCGCAGGAGCTGGCGCGCCTCGACGCGCTGACGGCCGCGGCACCCACCGTCCCGCCGTGCGGCCTGCGGGTCAATCCGCAGCTCGGCGGCGGCTCCATCGGCGCGCTGTCCACCGCGACCGCCACGTCCAAGTTCGGGGTCGCCCTGCGCGACGAGGGCGCCCGCGCCTGGACGGTGCGGGCCTTCCTCGACCGCCCCTGGCTGACCCGGCTGCACATCCACTCCGGCTCACAGGGCGTCCCGCTGGAACTCATGGCCCGGGGCGTCCGGGAGGTGTACGAGCTGGCCGAGGAGATCAACGCGGCGGCCGGCCGCCACCAGGTCGACACGCTCGACATCGGCGGCGGGCTCCCCGTCAACTTCGCCTCCGACACACAGACGCCGACGTACGCCGACTACGCCCGGCTGCTGAGCGGGACCGTCCCCGGGCTGCTGGACGGGCGCTACGGCCTGGTGACCGAGTTCGGCCGCTCCCTGCTCGCCAAACACGGCACGGTCCTGGCCCGCGTCGAGTACGCGAAGACCTCCGGCGCCCGCCCCATCGCCGTGACGCACGCGGGCGTGCAGGTCGCCACCCGTACCGTCTACGACCCGGTCTCCTGGCCGCTGCGCATCACCACGTACGACCCGACGGGAGCGCCGAAATCCGGCCCCGCCGTGGGACAGGACATCGCGGGCCCCGCCTGTTTCGCGGGCGACCTGCTGGCCGAGAACCGTCCGCTGCCGCTGCTGGCGCAGGGCGATCTCGTCGCGGCCCTCGACACCGGCGCGTACTGCTTCGCCACCCACTACTCCTACAACAGCCTGGCCAGGCCCGGTGTCCACGGCTTCACCGCGCCCGCGCGGGGACCGGTGCGCTTCGCGACCGTACGGACCGCGCAGAGCGTCGAGGAGATTGTGGCCGAATCGGGCGGGGCGCATCCGGACGCTCTCCTGGAAGGCTGAACCGAAAGCTCTCGGCCCGTCCTGCGCATGTTCCGCTGGAAAATGCCAGAACGCCCACCCCGCGCGCGGACGTTGCGTAATCTTTTGATTACCGCCGTACGACAGTGCGCCCGCGCGCCCGGCTGGGAGGGGGATCCGCATGCCCGGAATCGATGCTTGCCTGGAGGAGGCGATGACCCTGCCAGGAGCGCTCGGGGCGGCCATTGTCGACTGGACCAGCGGACTCGCGCTCGGCACTGCGGGCCAGTCGCCCAACGGCGACCACGAGGCCACCGCCGCCGAGACGGCCGAACTGGCCAGAGCCGCCGCTGAGTACTCGGCTTTCGCGCCCCCGGCAAGACCCCCGACCCCGGCTCCGGCGTCCAGACCCGACGGCCCCGTCCCGGCGACCGCACCCGGCCCAAGACCCGCGCCCGGCACGGCGACCGGCTCGGCTGCCACCCCGGCGCCCGGCTCCGACGGGGACAAGGGCCCGCCCGTCGAGGACCTCATCGTCACCACCCGCACCGGGTATCACATATTGAGCTTCGTCGAGACGACGTTCGACAGCAGCGTCTTCCTCCACCTCTGGCTCGACCGCCGCACCGGCAACCTCGCCCTCGCCCGTATCCGCCTGGGGCAGCTCGCCGAACGGCTGGTACTGGGATGACCGCCGGAACCGGCAACCCGCCCGGCATACAGTCGGCCGTCTCCCCGATGCTCGTACGGCTCGCCGGGGAACGCGCCACCGGAGCCCTGCTGCGCGACCACGGCACGCTGTATCTCACCGACGGCCGCGTCGTGCACGCCGAGAGCCCCGCCGCCCCCGGCATCGATGTCCTGCTCACCAGAGGCGGCCGATTACCGCGCGAGGGCTGGGAGGAGGCCGTCGACCGGGCGGGCACCCGCAGCGAGGTCGGCAGATTCCTCGTGGACAGCGGCCGACTGCACGACGGCGAGCTGGAGATCTGCCATCTGGGCGCCCTCTTCGACGCCGCCTTCTTCGCCCTCTCCCCCGGCAGCGGCCCCACCCGGTTCCGCTACGGGGTGGCGCACTGGATCGGCCCCGTACGCCCCGTGTCCGCCTCTTCCGTCGAGCGCGAGACGGTACGCCGACGCGAACTCCTCGACCACGTATGGCCGTACGCGGCCGTCGACACGGCGCCCGTCGTCGCCAGGAAGCCCGCGCCCGGCCAGGCCGTCACCCGCAGGCAGCGCGTCCTGCTGGAACTGGCCGACGGTGTGCGTACGCCGGTGGCCATCGCCTGGGCCCTGGGCCGCCCCGCCTTCCACACCCTTCTCGACATCCGGCGGCTGGCCGCCGCCGGTCTCGTCGAGACGCCCGAAGAACCGGCGGCGGCCTCGCTCCCGACGCTCCCCGCGTGGGTCACGTCCGTCTCCGGCGACCCGGACATCGCCCTGTTACGCCGGCTCCGCGACGCCTTGGAGGCAAGCCTGTGACCCCCCGCTCCATCCACCGTCACCCGGACCGCGCCGCGCCCTCATGGTCATGAGGCGCACGTTGCGGGCGCGTGCCGAGAGGAGACAGCTGATGACGGCAGAAGCCGACGTGCTCGGTGAGCTGAGGCGCCTGCGGGCCCGCCTCCCCCAGCTCAGCGGGGCGCTCGCGGCCAGTACCGACGGTCTGGTGCTGGCACAGGACACGGCCGACGTGGAGGCCGAGGGCGTGGCCGCCCTCACCGCCGCCGCGCTGGGCGTCGCCCTGCGGCTGACGGACGCCACGGGCCAGGGCGGCTTCCGGGAGCTGCTGATCCGGGGGGAGTCGGGCTACGTCGCCACGTACGCGGCGGGCTCCTCCGCCGTTCTGACCCTGCTGGCGGATCCGCGGACCAACGTGGGCCGACTCCATCTGGAGGCCCGCAGGTCCAGCGCCCGTATCGGGGAGCTGGTCGACGGCGCCCTGGAACGGCTGGAGAACGTCTGACCTGCGCGCCTCCCGGACCCCCGGGGCTCCCCGGACGCACCCGCGCGCATCGCGCCGCGCGCGCCCCGTACCGACACCGCACCACACCGCACCGCACCACAGAGCACAGCGCCCCATCACACCCGGCCGCCCGGAACACCCCGGGCCGCCGCCACCGGACGGAAAGGAAGCACGATATTCATGGCAAGCACCGAAGCCGCTCTCAAGGAAGCCACCACCGTCATAGAAGGCGCCCTGGGGGCGGCCCTCGTCGACTACTCCAGCGGCATGGCCCTGGGCACGATCGGCGGCGGCAAGGATCTCGACCTGACGGTCGCCGCGGCGGGCAACACGGATGTGGTCCGGGCGAAGGTCCGCACCATGGAACTGCTCGGCATGAAGGACGAGATCGACGACATCCTCATCACCCTCGGCGCCCAGTACCACCTGATCCGGCTGCTCAAGGGCCGCGGAAACAGCGGGCTGTTCCTCTACCTGGCGCTCGACAGGTCCCGGGCGAACCTGGCGATGGCCCGCCACCAGCTCATGAAGATCGAGGCGGACCTGGAGGTCTGACGCCCGGCGGATCCACCCCGGACGCACACGGGAGCGGCGCCGACCGCCAACGGGCCGGCGCCGCTCCCCGTACGCTCCGATGCGCCCGAGGTCAGCGCCCCCGGTCGGCGCCCGAGGTCAGCGCCCCCGCCGCCGGGCCCCGCCGGCCACGGCGTCACCGGCCGCGAGCCCCGTCGTGCGGTACCCCTTGACCTGCTTGCCGACGGGCCGCCCGGACCCGGCCCAGTCGGTACGTACCCACAGCAGCGCCTCGTCCCGCCGCTCCCGCGCCCCGAGCCACAGGGCCTTCAGCCACAGCCCGGCCCCCGCACCCGCCAGGACGAGGCCCCCGGCGACGGGCAGCGCGAAGGACGTCCCGACCGCCGCGAGGAACCCGGCGAGCAGCCACCACAGGTGCGCCCGCCGCCAGTTCCGCAGCGTCACCGCCCGGTCCTGGAGGTAGTCGTACTTCGCGGCCCGCGAGGCACCGTCCGCCCACGCCCGGTAGCGACGACGGCGTACGAGAGCGACCACCGCGGCGCACACGAGGAACAGCGCGGCCCCGGCGTAGCCGCCGATCCGGCGGCCGGTCAGCCCGGGGATCAGAAACCCGATCCCGGCGGCCAGCAGCCCCAGCCACCACAAGGGCACCGCTCCCGCCCGTACGATCACTGCCACCCGTGCCAGAGACTGCCCGCCGCGCCCCACTGTCTGCCTCCTCAAGCCGTTCCACGCCTGCGTGTGGCGCGCAGAATAACAACGCTCTCTGAGCGTTTCCTGAGTTCGGCCGAACCCGAAGCGGAGGGCCGGGGCCCGCGCGGCGGCGGGCGGCCGGGGTCAGGCCCCGGGCCGCAGGTGTTGCCCGGCCCACTCGGCGAAGGTGGTGAGCGGAATCCCCAACTCCCGCGCGTAGGCGGGGCGGGCGGGCTGGCCCACCTGGTTCAGCCACTCGTGCCCGGCGACCAGTTGCGGGATCCCGACGACGCCCGCCTCCTCCGCGGTCAGCTCCGGGGCGGTCAGCTCGACGCCCCAGGCGCGGGAGAGGACCTCGACAGCTCCGGCCATCGTCAACTGCTCGCTCGAAAGCTCCAGTTCGACGCCGTGGAACCGCTCCGGCTCGGCGAAGGCAGCCGCCGCGGCGGCGCCGATGTCGGCGACCGCGACGAGGGACAGCTCGGTGTCGGGCCGCAGGACCGTCACCAGACCACCCTCGATGCCCTTCGGGAACAGGAGCGACGGGAGCAGGAAGTTCTCCATGAAGAAGCTCGGCTTGATGAGCGTCCAGTGCGCGAAGCCCGCCTCGCGGACCCGTTCCTGGAGCGCGCTCTTGGTCTTCATGTAGTGCTCCATGGGCGCCCAGCGGCCCTCCGCCCAGCCGGGCGCGGAGCGGTGCTGGTCGGCGCCGGAGACGGAGGCGTGCACGAACTGCGCCACGCCCGCCTCTCGCGCCGCGTCGATCAGGTTGCGCCCCTGGACCCACTCGGAGTCGCCCGCCAGGTCGGTCATGTCCGGCATCTGTACGGAGAAGACGGCCCGCGCCCCCTCGGCGGCCCGCCGTACGGTGTCCGGCCGGTAGAGGTCGCCGGTGACCAGCTCGGCGCCGAGCGCCGCGACGCCCTTGGCCCGCTCGCTCTCCGGGTCACGGACCAGGGCCCGTACGGGGACACCCGCCGCGAGCAGGGCGCGCGCGGTGGCGCCGCCCTGCCTGCCGGTGGCGCCGGTGACCAGAACGGGCGCGGAATCGGTGGACTCTGCGGAATCGGTGGGCTCTGCGGGCTCTGCGGACATGAGTACTCCCAGGACAGGGCGGAACACATAAACGGCGGGGCCCGCCGCTTAGCTCTTCGGTACGATACGGAGGACCCCGCCACTTAGCAACCGGAGATGACGCCATGACCGTCCAGCGCGCGGACGCCCGGCGCAATTACGCCCGCATCCTCGCCGTGGCCGAGGACGAGGTCGCCGCGCACGGCGCCGACGCGTCCCTGGAGCAGATCGCGCGCACGGCGAGCGTCGGCTCGGCCACGGTGCGCCGGCACTTCCCCACCCGGGCGGCCTTGCTCGAAGCGGTCTTCCGGGAGCGGATCGAAGCCCTGCGCGTCCGCGCCCACGAGCTGACGGGAGCGGACGACCCCCGGGCCGCGCTGCTGGAGTGGCTGAGCGCCCTGAACGCCTATGCCGCCTCCGCGCGCGGGCTGGCCGACGCGATGGCCTCGGGCGGAGCGGCCGACCCGGATTACGCGGGCGGTTGCGCCACGAGCCTCACCGAAGGGCTCGCCCCCCTGGTGGACCGCGCCGTCCGGGCGGGCGCCGTGGCACCGGACGTGACCGCCACGGATCTGGTCACACTGATCACCGGCATCGCCCTGGCCACCGAGCACCACCCGACCCCGGCGTCCGAGGCGGACCGGCTGCTGGGCCTGGCCGTGGCGGGCATCAGCCCGACGAGGTGAGCGGGGCGCCAGCGCGTACGGGCCCGGCCAGGCCCCGTCCCGAGGACCGCTCGGGCACCATCACCGCCGGCTCCCCGGCCCGGCGTTCCAGCACCGCGAGGTCCGAGACCCCGTCAAGCACCCGGTCGACGGAGTCGGCGTCGGGAGTTCCGGCGCGGGACGCGGATCGATCGCCACCATCCGGCCCGCCCGTGACGAGTTCCAGAGCGGCCACCCGGGCCCGGCCGAACACCCCCGGTGCGGAACGGAGCCACGCACACCGGCCGCCGCCGCCCTGGTTGAGTGGGGTGGTGGCGCGCTTCGTCAAGCGTCCGCCGACCGGGTGTGTGCTGGGATTCATGCCCCGCTGGTCACCACCCGCTGCATTCTGCGGGTCAGT